>NZ_JBSHBP010000096.1:0-23468 GCF_053612065.1 Streptomyces sp. NPDC054765
GCCCCGGGGGAAGTCCCGGGGCCGGCCGCCCTGTGGTGTGCCGGGAGTCGTCAGCAGTGGTCGTAGAGGAGGGCGCGCACCAGGCGGCAGGTCGTGTCGGACGGGGTGTGGACCCCTATGCCGACCGCGGTGCTGCGGATCTTGCGGTTGTTGGCCTGCTCGGGGCGGTGGACGCCGGTGTCGAGCAGGGCGATGGCCAGCCGCATGGCCTTCAGGCGGCGGTTGTGCGATTCATACCGTTCGCGCGGCCATCCGGCGGGCAGCGGCTTCTTGGGCAGCGGGTGGGCCGGGAGAGGCTTCGTCATGAGTGTGGCAGCGGCCATCGGCGACCTCCTGGAGCGTGGATGAACCCTCACTGACTGGTTCCCATTCTACTGCCCACCACTGACAAAAGCCCCTGGCCAGAGGGGATTTGGGAGCCCGCGGAGGGGGCGGCGGGCGCCGCCCGGCCGGCCTTCGCGACGGCTGCCGCAACGGTGCCGCGGCGGTCCCCGCGAGGGCCGGGCGACACACCCCGTCAGGCCGTCGCGGCCCTGGCGCGCAGCAGGTTTTTGTCCGGTTTGCCGACGGGGGTGAGGGGGATGGCGTCGAGGACGTGGACGGCGGCCGGGGCATACAGAGCGCCCTTGTGTCCGGTGACGAAGGCGCGCAGGCCGGCGGTGTCCACACGGTGGCCCGGGGCGGGGACGACCGCGGCATGCACCTCCTCGGTCTCGTCCGCCCCGCGCACCCCGTAGACGGCGCAGTGGGCGACCGCCGGATGGGTGTGCAGCAGGTCCTCGACCTCCGCCGGGTGGACATGGCCGCCCACGACGATGATCAGGTCCTTGACCCGGTCGACGAGGTAGAGCCGGCCCTCGTCGTCCAGCACACCGACGTCGCCGGTGCGCAGCCAGCCGTCGCCGTCCAGGACCTGCGCGGTCAGCTCGGGCTGCTTCCAGTAGCCGTTCATCACGCCGGCCGAGCGCACATGGATCTCGCCCCGCTCCCCCGGCGGCAGGTCCCGCCCGTCCGCGTCCCGGACGGCGAGCGTCACGCCGGGCAGTGCGCGGCCGACGGTGATCCGTCCGCCGGGGCCGGTGCGGAGGTGGTCCGCCGGCCGGGCTTCGGTGATCGACAGTGCCTCGGACTGGCCGTACAGCCCGAACAGGACCGGGCCGAACACCTCGGCGGCCCGCGCCAGCCGTGCCGGTGAGGCCGCACAGCCGCCATAGGAGATACGGGTGAGGGAGGTGAGGTCGGCGGTGGGGAGGGTGGGGTCGTCGAGGAGCCGGTAGAGGAGCGGGGGCAGCAGCCAGAGATGGGTGATGCGGTGGCGGGCGACAGCGGCGAGGACGGCGGTGGGGTCGAAGGCGCGGTGCAGCACGACGGTGCCGCCGGCCACGAGCGTGACATCGGCCAGGATGCCCGCGAGGTGGGCGAGCGGGGTGCAGGCCAGGAAACGGGGCGGATCGCCGGCGGCCTCCATGCGGCGGTGGATCACCATCCCGGCATACGGGGCGTGCGCCATCCGGACGCCCTTGGGGATGCCGGTCGTGCCGCCGGTGTGCCGCAGGCACCAGTCGTCCCCGGGGCGGGCGGCGCTCGCCACCACGGGGGTGGCGGGAAGGGCGGCACACGCGGCGAGCAGATCGGTGCCCGGACCCGCGGCGGCAGCCACCTCCCCCAGGGTCATGACCTCGGGGAGCGGGCCCGGGATGTGCTGGAGCAGCGCCCGTGCGGTGTCGTGGAGGGCCGGCTCGACCAGGAGCAGGGTGGCATCCGCGCTCGTGGCGATCCGGGCCAGGGTCCGGGCGGCCATGCCGTCGTAGAGGAAGACCACCCGGGCGCCGAGGAGATTTGCGGCGTAGCGGGCGGCGAGCACCTCGGGGCGGTTGCCGCTGAGCAGGCAGACGGTCCGGCCGCGGCCGACGCCGCGGCCGGCGAGCACCGCCGCCATGCGGTGAACGGTGGCGTGTAAGGCGCCGGCGGTGACCTCCTCGCCTCCTTCCCCCACGGTCACTGCGGTGCGGGACGGGTCCCGGGCGAGGGCGGCGAGGAGGGCATCGACGTAGCTGGTGAAGCCGGTGGCGGCGGTCATGGCAGGTTCCTTCGGTCCGGTGGCGGGACGCGTGACGAAGCGGGTCACGGCCATGACGCTACGGACATCCGCTCATACCCTCCACCACCAATATCGCCATGTGTTCATGACTCCTGAGGCATGAGCGGGGTGCGCGTCTCCGCCGCCGCCAGGATTTCGGTGACCCGGAGACCGAAGTGGAGACCGCAGGCGTGGGGCAGTCCGGTCCAGAGGCGTACGGCGGCGAGCAGGGCGCCGATTTCGCTCCGTCCGCGCCGTGCGCCGGGGCGGCCGGCAGCGCCCGGCCCCCGCCGTACGCCCGCACGCCCGCACGCCCGTACGCCGAAGCGGCGCCCCTGAGGCCTCCGTCACATCGGAATAAGGTGAAGGCACCCCCATGAGGTCATGGAATCCCAGGTTCACAGGGAAGAAAGCCTTGGAAACGGCGGGATGTCCGGCTAGGTAACCTCTGGTTCACAAACGGGCAACGGACGAGAAATGGCGCGTTGCGAGAGTGCGGCGGTACGCCCGCACCGTACCCGCCCCGACCGTGAAGAGGACCCCCGTGACCATCAAGGCCGAGTACATCTGGATCGACGGCACCCAGCCGACCGCCAAGCTCCGCTCCAAGACCAGGATTCTGGCCGACGGAAGCACGCTGCCCCGGTGGGGCTTCGACGGGTCCAGCACCAACCAGGCCGAGGGCCACGCCTCGGACCTCGTCCTGGAGCCGGTCTTCAGCTGCCCCGACCCGATCCGCGGCGGCGACCACCTGCTGGTGCTGTGCGAGGTGCTGCACACCGACCTCACCCCGCACCCCTCCAACACCCGTGCGCTGCTGCGTCCGGTGGCGGAGCGCTTCGCCGGCCAGGAGCCGATCTTCGGCATCGAGCAGGAGTACACCTTCCTCAAGGGCGAGCGTCCGCTCGGCTTCCCCGAGGGCGGCGGCTTCCCGGCTGCGCAGGGCGGCTACTACTGCGGCGTGGGCGCGGGCGAGATCTTCGGCCGGGAGATCGTCGAGAAGCACCTCGACCTGTGCCTGGCGGCCGGTCTCGGCCTGTCCGGCATCAACGCCGAGGTCATGCCCGGCCAGTGGGAGTTCCAGGTGGGCGCGCTGCCCGCGCTGGAGGTCTCGGACCACATGTGGGTGGCGCGCTGGCTGCTGCACCGGGTGGCGGAGGAGTTCGGCGTCACCGCTTCGCTGGAGGCCAAGCCGGCCCAGGGCGACTGGAACGGCGCGGGCGCGCACACCAACTTCTCCACCCGCGCGATGCGGGAGGGCTACGACGCCATCATCACCGCCTGCGAGGCGCTGGGACAGGACGGCAAGCCGCTGGAGCACGTCCGCCAGTACGGCACCGGCATCGAGGACCGGCTGACGGGCGCGCACGAGACCGCCCCGTGGGACGCGTACTCCTACGGCGCCTCCGACCGTGGGGCCTCGGTGCGCATCCCCTGGCAGGTCGAGGTCGAGAAGAAGGGCTACATCGAGGACCGGCGCCCGAACGCCAACGTCGACCCGTATGTGGTCACCCGGCTGATGGTGGACACCTGCTGCACGGAGCTGGCGCGGCGCGAGCAGATCTGACGCCTTCAAGACCGTGAGGACGGGGCCGGGCCGGTGTGGTCCGGCCCCCTCGGCTGCGCCGTGTGCCGGACGTGGCGCACGGCCTTCGCGGGGGAGGCGAGCGGGGGTGGTTCACCAGCCGTTGGCAGTGACGGGCTGCCAGGGCTGTTGCCGGGGACCGGTTGCCAGGGCTGTTGCCAGGGACCGGCCGCCAGGGCTGTTGCCGGGGACCGGTTGCCAGGGGCAGTTGTCAGTGGCGTGCGGCACGCTGGGGGCATGCTTGCGATCAGCGTCAAGACCGAGACCGGGCCGGACCGTGCACGCCCGGGTGAAGCCGAACTCACCGGGCTGCTGCGGCGGATCGGCGCCGACGGCGACCGTTTCGTGGTCGCCGAACGGTTCCCGGAGGAGGCCCACATGTTCGTGCGGACCTGGCGGGCCGGCCACATCGAGGTCGCCCCGCCGGACCGGCGCAAGCGCCTGTCGGGAACGGGGGCCTGAGATGCCGGAGCCCACCTCGCGGAGGAGACCTGACGGGCTGCTGTCACGTGCCGTGCCGCGGCTCGTGTCACGCGCCGTGCCCTGGGTCGCGCCGCTGTATGTCGGTGCCGTACACCTCAGCGCGTACGCCACCGCGCGGCTGCCCCGCCGGCGGCGTACCGAGCTGCTGCGCCGGCACTCCACCAACGTCGACAATCTGCGGGCCGGCCGGTGGCAGACGCTGGCCACCAGCGCGGTATTCGTCGAGGAGCCGCTGCCGGTGCCGTACGGCGCCGCGCTGCTCGCCGCCCTCGGTACGGCCGAGGCGCGCTGGGGCGCATGGCGCGCGGCGGGGGTGTTCGCGGCCGGTCACGCGGGGGCCAGCCTGCTGGTCTACGCGGCCCTGCGCGGTCGGATGCGCGCAGGTGCTCCACCGGCAGCCGCCGGGATCTCCCCCGCCCACGCCGCCGAGGCCACGCAGGCCACGGGGGCCACGCAGGCCACGGGTGCCACGGGGGCCACGCAGGAGGATCCGCCGGACGCGACCGCGCAGGCCATCGACGTCGGGGCCAGCTACGGCTTCAACGCCACGGTGGGTGCCCTCGCCGCGACCCTCGCGCACCGCGGTGCGCGGACCGCGGCCACGGCCGGCTTGCTGGCGCTGGGGATACGGCCCGTGGTGCGCCGCGGGCGGACGTTCACCGACGTGGGGCATCTGGTGGCGCTCGCGCTGGGGGTGGCGATGGGGACGGGAATGCGGGCCGGGGCGGGAATGCGGAGCGGAACAGGCCCGCGGGCGAGGGCGGTCCCACGGGCCGGGGGGTGCAGCGGACGTCGGGGCACAGGAAACGCGTAGCGGATTGCGGCCACCGCCCCTCGCGCCCGTGTGCCCCGCGCCCCGGCGCCCCGGCGCCCGTGTTCCCGTATGCCCGTGCTCCCACCAACTCCCTTACGGATAAGCAGAGTCGGGGCCGGATCACCCCCGGTCCCGGCACCTGCGCGGCTGCGGCGCGGCGGAATCCCGGCAAAGGGTCCGCCACACGAGGGACAGATCACCGGCGGTCTGGTTCAATGGGGCCATGGCCAGCCTCATCGACAGCGCAACGGGTCGCAGCGACCTCGAGCCCTTCTGGCCGTCCCGGCAGGCGCACGCATTCGACCGTCTGTGTTGCCGCGCACACTGAGCGCGGGCCGCACACGCCTCACCGACGCCGCTGACCGGCGTTCACGCCCTGCCCGCGCGCACGACGTCCCCGACGCCCCTCTGCGCGAAAGAGCTGACTTCCGATGACGAACGTCCGTACCCTGACTGCCGGTTCCGCGACGGCTCCCCTCCCCGCCCAGACCGCACCGCACCACCGCCACGGGCTGCGCGCCGTGGCGCCCGACGAGGCCCATCCCTCGCCCGCCACCACCCCGGGCGGGGACGCTTCACCCCTCGGTGCCCACTCGATCGCCGAGCTGCTGGACTCCGGCGCCACCTGGCTTCCGGCGCCGCAGCACAGCCTGCCCGCGCTGCCCGGCCGGCCGCCGATGGTCGGCTACCTCGTCCTCGTACCGGCCGAGCAGGCCGCCACCGCACCGGCGCCGGCCGCCGAGCCCGGGGTGGGCACGGTGAGCACGGCGAGCGTGACGACCGGCGACGAGGTCGTGCGGATCGACCCCGAACAGCGCACCGCGCAGGTCCAGGGCCGTCCGCTGGACCTGACATACCTCGAATTCGAGCTGCTGGCCCATCTGGTCGCGCATCCGCACCGGGTGCACACCCGCGACCAGCTGGTGTCCACGGTGTGGGGCTACGGGCATGTCGGCGACGGGCGGACGGTCGATGTCCATGTCGCCCGGCTGCGGCGCAAGTTGGGGGCCGCGCACCGGTCGTCGATCGTGACGGTGCGGCGGGTCGGCTACAAGTACGTCCCGGTCGTCTGAGGCCGGCGCTCAGACGCCCTCTTGCCGCGGGTGCGGCCGGGCGGGGAGCCGCTCCCCCGCCCGGCCGGGCGCCGTGCGCGCCCGGGGACCGCGGCGCTTCGGTGTGCTCCGCTCCCCGTACTCCGACGCGACCCTCCGGTGCAGATAACCCACACCGCACGCCACCACCAGCCCGGTCCCGGAGGCCAGCAGCATCCCCCCGGTGGGGGAATCGGTGAGCGCGGCGCCGCCCAGACCACCGAGCGCCGTGCTGCACACCGCCCAGATGCCCGCGCCCACCGCGTCCAGCACGACAAAGCGGCGCAGCGGGAAGCCGACGCTCCCGGTGGACAGGGCGGCGACCACCCGGCCGCCGGGCAGGAAGCGGCCGGCGACGACGAGCAGGGCGGCATGCCGTTCGACCCGGGCGCGGGCCTTGAGGTGCCGGGCCCGGCCGCGCTCGCCGCGCAGCAGCCGGGCGATCGCGCGCGGGCCCGCGTGGCGTCCGACGGCGTAGCCGAGGCAGTCACCGGCCAGTGCCCCGGCCGCCGCGACGCCCGCCAGCAGGGCGAGCAGCGGCAGATCGGGGCCGATGAGCACGGCGACCAGGACGACGGTGGTCTCGCTCGGCATGAACGGCAGCAGCGCGTCGAGGCCCGACACCAGCAGGACGACCAGCCACAGCCAGGGCGAGCCCAGCATGCCCTGCAGCGGGTCGGCGAGCCGGTCCAGCTGCTCAAACATGGGCCGGGGTGTCCCGTGCGGGAGCGTCCGGAACGGGCGGCCCGGCCACCGCGGGACACGGTACGGGCGAGGCCGCTCCCGGCGCGGCGGGCAGCGCTGCGGCCCGCGCGGGCGCCTGCCGTACCACCGCTTCCGGCCGGCCGCCCAGCACCGCGCGGGCCGCCCGCTGCGCCAGCTCCCGCCGGTCCGGGCACCCGTCCGCCGCCGTCAGCGCCGGATGCGCCATGACGCGTACGGTCAGCGCACGGGCGGCGAGCACCCGGCGCAGCGAGGCGGCGAAGGTGTCCTCGCCGCAGAAGGCGGCCACCGTGCTGGGCAGCCCCTGCTGGGTGTAGCCGAGGGTCACCGGGCGGACCGGCGCCCCCGCGTCGAGGGCGGCCTGGAAGGTGGCCCGGCGGAAGGTGCCCCGGTCGGCGGTGCACCAGGTGGTGGCCTGCGGGAAGACCGCCACCGACCGTCCGGAGCCGAGGAGTTCGGACACCTCCTGGACGGTGTGCCGCAGCCGGCGGGGGCTCGTACGGTCGATGAAGTGCGTACCGGCCCGGCGGGCCAGGCCGCCGACGACCGGCCAGCCGCCGACCTCGCGCTTGGCGAGCAGGGTGACCGGTTCGATGGCGAGCAGGGCGAGGATGTCGAGCCAGGAGATGTGGTTGACGACGATGAGGGTGCCGGGGCCGTCGCCCGCGGTGAGCGGGGCCGCGCCCTCGACACGGACGCCGAGGGCGTCGAGCATCGATCCGGCGTGGGCCCGCAGCCGTGCCGGATCGGCCATCCGCTCACCGTCCGTCAGTGCCCGCCGCACGGAACGGGCGAACGCGGCGGCGCGGCGGGCGGTGCGGGCCGCCGGTACGCGCGGCAGGGCGTGGGCGGCGCAGTCCGGGGTGCAGTCGGACCACACGTCCCAGGGGCCGTTCACCGCTCCCCCAGGAAGTAGCGCCGGTAGCGGTCGCCGAGCCGTTCCATGTCGAGGACGACGAAGAAGTCGGCGACGTCGAACTCGGGGTCGTGGGCGGGGGCGCCGCAGAGGAACGCGCCGATGCGCAGATAGCCGCGGAGCAGCGGCGGCAGCTGGGCCAGGGCGGGGCGTGCGGGGACGGGGACGGTGGAGCGCCAGGGGTGGTGCGGGGTGACCTGGAGCCCGTGCGGGGCGGCGTAGCGGGTGCGGCCCAGTTCCCAGGCGTGGGCCGCGGCGGTGCCGCCGTCGGCGAGCGGGACGGAGGCGCAGCCGGCGAGGTAGCGGTGGCCGGAGAGCAGGGTGTAGCGGGCGAGCGCGGCCCACATCTGGGTCATCACGGCGCCGCTGCGGTGGTCGGGGTGCACACAGGAGCGGCCGGCCTCGATGAGGGACGGGCGCAGCGCGTGCAGGGCGCCGAGGTCGAACTCGCCGTCGGAGTACAGCCGCGGGCTGCGGCCGGGCGGCAGCAGCCGGTAGGTGCCGACCACGTCGCCGGTGGCGGTGTGGGTGACGACGAGGTGGTCGGCCAGCTCGTCGACGGCGTCGATGTCGTGGCCGGCCAGCGGGGAGTGCAGGGTCGCGCCCATCTCGCCGGCGAAGACCTGGTGGCGCAGCCGCTGTGCGGCGCGGATCTGCTCGCGGGTGCCGGCGATCTCCGCGGTGTAGCCGGGGTCGGCCGGGGCCACTGCGGGTGCGGGGGCGGACGGGGTGCGGGGGACGGCGGCGGACGCGGTCGATGCCATGCTCATGAGAGCCCTCCTTGGGGAGTGGGGAGGCTGTACGAGTCCTTGGGGAGCGGGGAGGCTGTACGAGTCGACGGGCGGTGAGACAGCGGGGGCCTGCGGGCCGCGCGGGGCAGCCGGTGCACTGCTCCGCAGTGGTGTGCCGGGTACCCCCTGAGCGACGGGGAGCCGACCCGGTGACCTGGCCCTTCTCTACGCGGCAGACTGTTCCCGGGCCCGACGGCCGGGCGCGTGAAGCCCAGGGAGCGAAGGGATGAGGGTCCGCAGAACACTGGTCGCCGCGGTCCGGACCGGGCGCGCGCCGACCGTGCGGGCGAGGACCCGGCCGGTGTGCCCGGCCCGCGGCGTACCGTCTTGGACTGCGGCGGAGCGAGCGTTAGCGTGCCCCCGCACGGGACTGTTTGTTACCACCGAGCAGTGGGAGCACGCATGAGCCGACCGTCACGACGCGCACTGTTGGGAACCGCCGGAGCGATCGGCGCCGGAGCGGCGCTCGGCGGGGCCGCCCCCGTCGCCCCCGCGGGGGAGTCCGCCCGGCGCGAGGAGCGGGCGCCCGCGTACGACACCGCACCGGCGCGGGAGGCGCTGCGGCGGCTGCTGCCCCGGCACGCAGGTCAGTTCCGGCTGGTGGCGCTCGCCCCGGACGGCCGCGGCGACCGCTTCCGGGTGGCCGGCCGGGCGGGCCGGATCACGGTCTGGGGGACCACCCCCGCGGTGCTGCTGACCGGCGTCCACTGGTATCTCAAATACACCTGCCGGGCCCATCTGTCGTGGGCCGGCGACCAGACGGCGCTGCCGGACCGGCTGCCCGCCCCGGCCGCCCCCGTCGAGCGGGCCACCTCTCTGCCGCACCGCTTCGCCCTCAACGACACCCACGACGGCTACACCGCCCCGTACGCGAACTGGCCGCGCTGGGAGCGGCTGATCGATGTGCTGGCGCTGCACGGGGTGAACGAGGTGCTGGTCACCCCCGGCGCCGAGGCCGTCTACCACCGGCTGCTGACCGACTTCGGCTACTCCGACAGCGAGGCCCGCGGCTGGCTCCCGGCGCCCTCGCACCAGCCGTGGTGGCTGCTGCAGAACATGAGCGGCTACGGCGGCCCGCTCAGCAGTCAGCTGATCGGCAAACGCGCCGCATTGGGCCGTAAGATCACCGACCGGCTGCGCGCGCTCGGCATGCATCCCGTACTGCCCGGCTACTTCGGCACCGTCCCGGACGGATTCGCCGCCCGCAACCCCGGGGCGAAAACCGTGCCGCAGGGCGACTGGTCCGGCCTCAGGCGCCCCGACTGGCTCGATCCGCGCACCGCGGTCTTCACCGCGGCCGCCGCCTCCTTCTACCGTCATCAGCAACAACTCCTCGGCCCCGCCCGCCACTTCAAGATGGATCTGCTGCACGAGGGCGGCGACCCCGGTGACGTGCCCGTACCGGACGCCGCCCGCGCCGTCGAGAAGGCGCTGCGCACCGCCCACCCCGAGGCCACCTGGGTGATCCTGGGCTGGCAGGGCAACCCCCGGCGCGATCTGCTGGACGCCGTCGACCACGACCGGATGCTGATCGTGGACGGCCTCAGCGACCTGGACACGGTCACCGACCGGGAGCGGGACTGGGGCGAGGTGCCGTACGCCTTCGGCTCCATCCCCAACTTCGGCGGCCGCACCACCCTCGGGGCCAAGACGCACATCTGGGCCGAGCGCTTCACCGCCTGGCGTGACAAGCCGGGCAGCAGGCTCGCCGGGACCGCGTACATGCCGGAGGCCGCCGAGCGCGACCCGGCGGCGTTCGAGCTGTTCAGCGAACTGGCCTGGCGGGAGCGCCCGGTGGACCGCGCGGCGTGGTTCGACGGCTATGCGGACCTCCGCTACGGCGCCCGCGACGACCGGGCCCGCGCCGCGTACGCCGCACTGCGCACCAGCGCGTACGAGATCTCCAGCAAGGACGGCCGCCCGCACGACTCGGTCTTCGCCGCCCGCCCCGGCCTGACCGCCCGCTCCGGCACGGTCTACGCCACCCACACCCCGGCCTTCGACCCGGCGGCGTTCGATGCCGCGTTCGCCGCGCTGCTGACGGTCCGCCCCGCACTGCGCGGCAGCGACGCCTACCGCCACGACCTGACGGATGCCGCCCGGCAGGCGCTCGCCAACCGGTCCTGGCAGCTGATCGGGCAGCTCCAGGACGCCTACCGCCGCAAGGACCGGGCGGCGTTCGGTGCGCTGTCCGGGCTGTGGCTGCGGCTGATGCGGCTCAGCGACGAGGTCACCGGCGCGCACCGGCTGTTCCTGCTCGGGCCGTGGCTGGCGGACGCCAAGGCCATGGCGGGCGACGCCGAGGAGGAAGCGCGGCTGGAACACAGCGCCCGCGCGCTGATCACCACCTGGGCGGACCGGGCCACCGCCGACGGCGGCTCGCTCGCCAACTACGCCAACCGCGACTGGCACGGCCTGACCGGCGAGGTCCATCTCCCCCAGTGGCAGGCGTACCTGGACGAACTCGGCGACGCACTGGCCGCGGACCGGCCGCCGAAGACCTTCGACTGGTACGCCCTGGAAGAGCCCTGGACCCGCGCGCGCACCGGCCATCCGCTGCGCCCGACGACCGATGCGTACCGCACCGCGATGCGGGTCCACGACACCCTCGCCACGGCCCCCTACCAGGGCACCGTCACGGTCACCGCCGTCCCGCCCGCACTGCCGCCGGGCGGGTCGGCCACCGTCACCGCCGCGCTGCGCAACGTCAACGGGCTGCGGGCGACCGGCCGGGTGGACTTCGCGCTGACCGGCGTCGAGGCCACCGCGTCGGGCCCGGTGTCGCTGCCGGCACTGCCGCCCGGCGGCACCGGCCGGGCCCGCTGGCGGGTCACCGCCCCGGCCGGTCCTCCAAAGGCTCCGCTGCGCCCGCTCCCCTACGTCCTCGGCGTGGACTACGGCCCGGAGGGCGAGCGGCGGGTCCACGCGGCGCAGCACGGCACCCTGTTCGTGGCGGGGCCGCTGGACCCGGAGCTGAGGACCGTCACCACCAACGCGGCGGTTTTCGGCCAGCTGGGCGACCGGCTGGCCGTCAACGGTGCGGGCGCGGACCTGTGGAAGGCCACCGCCGAATTCGGTGCGGTCTACCGGCCGGGCGCACTCGTCGCCGGCGGCTCGGTCACGGTCGAGGTGACCTCCCAGGAACCGACCGGCCCCTGGGCCCGCGCCGGCCTCGTCGTCCGCAACCGCCTCACCACGCCGTCCGCCCCGGGCTCGCCGGACGCCCGCGGATTCGTCAATCTGTCCGTGACCCCCGCCAACGGCGTCGTGCTGTCCTACGACGCGGACGGCGACGGCTCCCTGGACACCTACCGGCGGATCACCGGCCGCACCGCGCCGGTCCTGCTCCGGCTGTCCCGCGGGACGGACGGCGCGGCCTCGGGTACGTACACCGGCGCCTGTTCCACCGACGACGGCGCGACCTGGCACGAGATCGCCACCGTCACCGTCCCCGGCGCCGCCGCCCGGCAGGACACCGGTCTGCACCAGTGTGCCGCCAACTCCGCGACCGGGGACCGCGGGACGGCGGAATTCCGCCGCTGGAAGCTCGCCTGAGCGCCGCGTAGGCTGACCGGGAACGGACCACGAGCGAGGGGATCACGTATGAGTGCCGCAGCTGAGAAGGAGTGGCTCTACGCCCTCGACATCTCCGACGCCGTCTGGCAGCGCGCCCCGGGCGAATCCGAGGAGGCCGTGGAGATCGCCTTCCTGGAGCGGGGCGCGGTGGCCATGCGCAACTCCACGGACCCCGATGTGGTACTGCGCTACACCGAGGGAGAGTGGCGGGCGTTCGTCCTCGGCGCACGGGACGGCGAGTTCGACCTGCAGCGCTGAAGCCGGCCGGCCCGGCAGTCATTGCGGCCACCGCGGTCGGCAGACCGCGGTGGCCGCGGCCGTGTACGGGTCCCCCGTCAGGGCGCCGGGAGGGCCGGTGACCATCACAGGAATCACTCGTTTCACCGAACGTGAAGCAGCAGCAAGCGACACCCCAGCGTCCGGACCGCACCTCCCCCGGCAGCCTTGAGGACATCGGTGACGTCATCGACGTCGAGCAGGCCGAGGCGGCGCTGGTCGAGCACTACCCCCGGCTGGTCCGGCTGGCCTATCTCGTCCTGCCGCCGGGCCGGGGCCGCAGCCGGCGGGTGCTGGCGGCCCATGCGGTGGTGCAGCGGGCCCTGCCGCGCCAGCGCAGCTCCACCCGCGGGCTCGGGCTGCCCGCCCAGCGCGCCGGCACGGACGCGGCGATCGACCCGGGCTATGCCTTCGTACGGCTGCGGGTGCTGCGGGCCGCCCTGGCCGCCGGCCGCTCGCGCCGGTGGCTGCCGGTGCCGCCGCCCCCGCTCCCCCAGGTATGGGGTCTGCGGCTCTTCCCGCGCTCCGGCGGCGCCGATGAACTCGCGCTGGACCAGGCGCTGTCGGCGCTGTCCGGGCCGGGCCGGGCGGCGTTCGTGCTGCGCGATCTGGAGCGGCTGAGCGCGCCCGAGACCCGCCGGGTGCTGGAGGCCGCGGGGGTGGCGCATCCCCGGGCGGCGTGGGAGGAGGCGGAGGGGGCCGCCACACCGGCCGGCAGCCGGGACCGGTCGCTGCTGGAGTCGGCGGAGTTCGACCCGTGTGCCCTGCAGGCCCGGCCGACGGATCTGATCCGGCGGCGGCAGCACGGCCGGGCGGTGCTGACGGCCGGTGTGGCGGTGGTGGTGTGCGGGGCGCTGCTGGGACTGCCGGGCGACGGCTGGGGCCCGGACGGGGCCGCCGCCCCGCCGTACGCACAGAACGCGGCGGCCGAAGCGGCCCTGAACCCCGGGAAGCTGGCGGTGACCTCCGCGACCGCCTGGAAGGACGCCGCCCGGCAGGACTTCTCGGCCTGGCCCGCCCGCGGCGACCGGATCCACGACAAGGCGCTGCTGCGGCGGGCGCTGGCCGTATGGGCCAGGCCCGGTGCCGGGGTGCAGGTCTCGGCGACGCCCGGCACCCCGGCCGGACCGGCGTCCGGCCCGGCCCAGCTGCTGTTCGCCGGCGTGGTGGACCACGTCGTGGTGGTGCTCCTGCACGACGGGCTGCGGGTGATCCGCTACGCGGAGACGGCGGACGGCGAGGGGCAGGGCGACGGCACGGGCGCGGCGCTGGACTTCGCGCGCACGGACGGCGCGGCGGTGGATTCGGCGAGCGCCCTGGTCGTCAGCCGTACGCAGGGCAACGTCCGCTATCTGACCGCCCCTTGGGTGAAGTCGGTGCGGCTGGCCGATCTGCTCACGCCGCAGGCGGCGGCCCGGCCGGTGCCGATCGGGGCGAGCGGGCTGACCGGTCCGGTGCCCACGCCCCGGCCCGCGGAGAAGTGCACGAGCTGGCCGGCCCTGCGGATGGGCGGCCGTCTGCTCACCGACCTCGGTGAACTCACCCCGGCCCGGCTGACGTACGGCACGCCACGCAAGCCCGGCGAGGTGACCGCGCCGCGGGCCAGGACGGCCTGGGCGCGCACGGCCTGCCAGCTGGCCGCGGTGCGCGGTAGGGGCGTCCGCGCCGTGAACGCCTGGGAGTTCGCCCGCCAGCCGCTGCCCGGGGGTGCGGGCACCGCGGCCTGGCTGTGCACCCGCGCCGAGACCTGGCGCGGGCCGGGCAGCCGCACGATGGCCCAGATCCAGACTCCGGCCCCGGGCGGGCAGCCGTATGCGTCCGGCACGGTGGCGGCGCGCGCCGAGGGCGGTACGGCCTGCGGCCCCCGGGCGCCCCGGGCGCTGGCCGGGGTGCTGTGGAAGGCCGCCACCGGGCAGTGGTGGCTGCTGGCGGCGGGCAGCGGCCAGGTCACCTCGGTCACCACCACCGGCAGTGTGCACGGCCAGGCTCCCGGACGGCTGCTGACCCTGCCGGCGAAGTCGGGCGACCGGGCGGAGCTGACGGGGCGGCTCGCGAACGGGAAGGCGATCAAGGGGCTGGGCTAAGGGCTGTCCGGCTTGTGCCCGATCTGTGATTCCCGCTGTGATTCCGTGCCGGGCCCCGGGTCGTTAGGCTGGTCGGCATGACCACCGGGGCGCGCCGCAGGATGGGCGTCGAGGAGCGGCGTGAGCAGTTGATCGCCGTCGCACTCGACCTCTTCAGCCACCGTTCCCCCGAGGATGTGTCGATCGACGAGGTCGCCGAGGCGGCCGGTATTTCGCGGCCGCTGGTCTACCACTACTTCCCGGGCAAGCAGCAGCTGTACGAGGCCGCGCTGCGGCGGGCCGCCGAGGAGCTCACGGCCCGGTTCGCCGAGCCGCACGAAGGGCCGCTCGGTGCCCGGCTGTTGCGGGTCATGGAGCGGCTCTTCGACTTCGTCGAGGAGCACGGGCCCGGCTTCTCGGCGTTGATGCGCGGCGGCCCGGCGATCGGTTCGACGCGCACCAACGCAATGGTCGACGGGGTCCGGCAGGCCGCCTACCTGCAGATCCTCGCCCATCTGGGTATCCCCGACCCCGCCCCGCGGCTGGAGTTGGTGGTCCGCTCCTGGATCTCGCTGGCCGAGACCACCGCGCTGCTGTGGCTGGACGGGCGGCCGATTCCGCGTAAGGAGCTGGAGCGGCAGCTGGTGCACGACTTCGCCGCGCTGGCGGCGGTCAGCGCCGCGTATGACGAGCGGATGGCCCACGTGGTGCGCCAGATCCTGGCGGACGAGCCGGCGGACGGGATGTTCGCTGATCTGGTGGGACGGCTGGCGGCGCTGCCGGAGCCGGTCGGCTGCGCCTGACCGCCGGCCCCCGTTCACACTCCGGGGCACGTCACGCCCGGGGCACGTCACGCCCGGACCACGTCACGCGCCGGTCGGCACGCCCGCGTTCGTGAGGATCTCGCGGGCCGGCAACGCGGTGCTCCGGGCAGCCGTCAGCCCGGAGGCCGCCAGGTGGGCGTCCACGATCCGAAGCCCGACCGCATATCCGGCGAAATCGGGCAGCCCGACGGGTCGCTGCCCCATGCGCCGCGCGGTGGCGTCGCCGTACACATACGCGGGCAGGTTCTGCATCCCGGCCACATCCATCCCGGTCGCGACCTTCTCGAAGGCATCGTCCAGTGCCGCGCCGGACAGCCCCGTCGCCCAGGGCCCCATGGCGCGCTCGCCCGCCAGTTCGCGTACGAACGCTTCGGCCAGTCCTTCGGCCACGACCTGCTCGCCGACCGTGACCGTCCTCGGGTTCCAGGCCACATTGGCGTAGCGCACGTTGTGGTGGAGCTCGTGCGCGGCGGCATAGCCGATCTTCGCCAGGCTGGTCGCGGTGGGCCACATCGTGAGCTGGATCGCGCCGGGGATTCCGCCCATGCCGTAGTAGCCGGCATTGCGGACCGTAAGGAGGTCGTCATCGGGATTGCCGAGCACCAGGACGACATGCACGGTCTCGGCGGCCCTGATCCCCGGCACAGCACCGCTCAGCCGCTGCCACGCCGCGGTGAGGCAGCTCTCGATCCGGTGCCACACCCCCGCGTCCCGCATCTGCCTCAGGGCTGTCAGATGGCGCGGGTCCTCACGGTCGGTCCGGAAGCCGCTGCCCGCCTGGTGCATCTGTGCCACGTCCACACCGATCGGGGACAGCACGCCTTGCAGAGGGCTGAGCATGTCCCGTAGGGCGTCGGGACGCTCCTGAAGCGGGCGCCGGAAGAGATCGGACATGGCCGACGCCGTGTCATGAACAACAATCTTCATGACACCGGACCGTAGAACCTGCCGTTACGGAAGGCGCAAGCCCGGCGGCAAGGACGAGTCGCCGCGGTCAGCGGATGCACTCACTCGTGGGTGGTGGCACGGTGGTGGTACAGCCTCGTACCCCGGTCCGGACGGGTCAGCTACGTGCCCGCCGGAGGCAGCGCGACGCCGTCTCCCCTTCGGCGCCCGGCCCACAGTGGCCCGCAGTGGCCCGCAGTGCCGGCAGGCCGCGAGGTCCGGTCAACCGGGCCCGGACGCGGATGTTTTGACGTGTGGGTGGACCGGGGCCCAGAACGTTTCCGGCCTGGCAGCCGCAGCCGGTGCCCGATCACCATGGAGGTGCCGCCATGACCGACGAGTACGACGAGTACGGGGACAGCACTCTCACCGCGCCCCCCGTGGACCTGTGCGGAGACCCCGACAGCCCCAAGGACCGGGAGGACTTTCTCTGGAAAATGGCCTGGGACTGCCAAGAGAGACCGATGGACAGCTACTGGCTCGTGTCCAGAGGGGCACAGGGATTCCTCCTGGTTCCCACTGACCGCATCAAGGGAATCGAGTGCCCAGACCTGGTGTCCGGCGCCTTCGCCAGGCACAACTACTGGGATGTCGCTTGGGAAAGAGCCGGTGTGTGGCTCAGGCCTCCGCAGTGGGGCGCCTTTGGACTGGGGATCAACGCGGCCGGTCACCGTTCCCATAATCAGCTGCACATCCATATGTCCGCGGTCCGCCAGGGGGTGAAAGCCGAGCTCGACAAAGCCGCCCAAGCCGGCACGGTCGCCCAGGACCTGAAGAATTGGCCCGCACAGCTGACTACGGTCACCGGGCTGGACGAGAACGGAAACCCTCAACCGCGGAGCTACCGCGTGGTCCACGTCTTCAACTTCGAGATCCTGAACCTCTTCAAGGCGCTCCACGACAATGTGGTCGCCCCACGCGGCGAGAAGATGGGCGACCAGACGATGCTCGTCATAGCGGCGGGAGCCGGCACGACCAGTGGGTTCTACATCCTGAACAGCTGGGAGAATCTCCCCGTCTCCACCACCACCCCCAAGGGAATCGCTTTCTGCGACAGTCTCCTCATCTGCAAGTGAGGGGACCCGAGGCCGCGGTGACGGCCCGGCCGACACCGCTCCGGCCGACACCGCTTAGGCCCACGCCGTGCCGGCCCCGTGGCCTGGGGCCGGGACGGCTCATGAAGATCCCTCAGCCGCGGTCGGCGGCGCGGCGCCGGTTCTTCAGCCACGAGCCGAAGCAGAAGGCGACGGCGCCCGCGACAAGGGTGCCGACGATCGGCAGAACCAGGTCCCCGGTGTCCTCGCCGCTGGTCGTGGTGGTCCCCGCCGCCTCATCGTGGGTCGCGAATGAGGTCCGGTCAGGCGTGGCGCCTGAGGCCGTCGTGCCCTTGGCGCTCATGCCCTTGGCGTTTGCGCCCTTGGCGCTCATGCCCGAGGGGCCGGACGTGGTCGCGGTGCCTGATGTGCCCGAGGGGCCCGACGTGGTCGACGTACCGGACGTGGTCGAGCCGGGCGTCTTCCCCGGCCCCGTGATCTCGAACGACCCCACGGCCTTCTTCTGCCCGGCGTCCAGCCGGCACCGCGCGTCGACCTCACCCAGAACGCCACCGCCCGCCTTCTTCCCGACGACGTGCACGGCGAGGTCGCCGGCGGTGATCCACGCGTGGCCCGGCCGGCTGAAGGTGAGAGCGGGCGCGGCGCCGGTCGCCGCGACGTCGAACGAACCGGAGCCCGGGATGCTGGTCTTGGTGATGCCGAGGGGAACCCGGATGCGGCGGTCACTTTGTGGCGCGGACACGCCGATCTGCGCGGCCACCGTGCCCTCGACGGACTTCACACCGATCCAATGGAGCTTCGCCGTGAGGTCCGCGTTCACCGTCGTCCGCGCACCGATGGCGAATTTCCGGCTGGCTTTGCCGACCGGCACCGACTGCGGAATATCCGCTTCGATCTTTATCGTGAAGGGCTGGTTTTTGATCACCGGGACTGTGCAGCTGTATTTCAGTGTGCGAGAAACCGGTTGCGCGGCCGCGGTTCCGGCTCCGGACATTCCCAGCACTGCGACGGCAGCCCCGGATGCTGTCACGACACCAAGGGCCATCCTCACCCTTGGCCTTTCCATCCTGCGCCTGGTGGCCATGTGGCACCCCCGTGAGTTGTTCCGCCGTGCGTCCCATCGGTGCGCGACGGGCGGGTGTTTCCGGATTCAAGACGCTCTTCTGCTCGCGGACGGTTCCCGGTGCATTCCGGGTCTGCCCTGCCCGGCACAGTCGACCCGTGAAACGGATGGTGCGCCTGGAAAACGTGGGTCAGGTGGTCTTGGAGCCGAGCATGGCGGAATTGGTAGACCGCGCCGACCCGGCGCAACACACCGCGCTGGTGAGCGTCGTCCAGGAAAGCGATCACTGCCCAGGGCAGCCGGCCCGTCAGCGGCAACCAGATACGCGACAGAGCCACCCACTGGCCCCAAGCGGTGAAACTCAGCCCGTACCCGAACCCGCCCCCGAACGCCGCCTCGATACCGAACACGAGCCCGGCCAGGAGCCCGCGGACGGGACCGGGCATGAGTCCGCCGACCGGCCCGGACACGAGCCCGAAGCCGAGCCCGGCCGCGAACCCGATCACGAGCATCCACACGAGCATGTGGAAGACCACGTTCTTACGGTTCGTGCTCAGCAAATCCGAGGCGCTGACCGCAGATCCGATCTCCATGGGAGCTTCCAGCCAGGCCATGATGCCGAGCACGAGTCCGGCCCCGAGCCCGAGCTCGAGCGGGAACAGGACGGCGCCCACGAGCCCGCCGTCGAGTCCGTCGTCGAACCCCAGCGGCGCGACCACACCTCTGTCCACGAGCACCAGCACGAGCGCGAACGAGAACCCGAACCCGAGCCCCATCAGGGACATCGGGACGAACCTGGCACGCGTCTGTCTGGTCCCGCCGAAGATCCGTATGCGTACGCGCGACGGCTCACGGGGCGCGCCCCCGGACACGAACCCGTAGACGAACCCGAAGACCAGCCCGGCGACGAGCCCGTGCAGGAGCCCGACCGTGAGCCCCCGGCCGAGCGCGAACCCGAGCCCGTGCCCGGTCGCGACCAGGTCCACGGGCAGGTTCCCGATCCCGGTCGTCACCCCGACGGCCAGTGCGGCCAGGAACCCGACCACGAGCATGCGGGAAGAAAGGCGCATGGTGGTGCCCAGTTCCCACCAGGCGAGGTCGCGGGTGTCGAGCTCGTGCAGATGCACGGCGAGGTAGCCGAGCCAGCGCCGGGCACGTTCGGGGTGCCGGCGACGGCGAGGGCCGGTGCCGCGGCCGGTCGGTGTGGGGTCGTAGACGGCGGGGATGAAGGCTGCCAGGAGGTGGTCCTGCAGGGCTTCGGGAGAGGCGAACGTCCCGGTGTCCAGAAGATCTGAGGGCCGGTGCCTGGTGGCGCCGCTGTAGACGGTGCGGGCCAGGCCGACCATCAGTGGGGTCGCGAGCACTTCGGCGAGGTTCGCCGCGCCCGGACTGCGTGGCTCTTCGCGCAGCCGAGCCAGGACCGGTTCCCACGCGGTGCTGTCCTTGCCGCCGTCTCTGACCGGGCGGCTGCCCCGGTGCAGGTAGTCGGCGTAGTCGTCCACCGTGAGGTCCGCCAGCTCGATGACGGCGGCTTCGCCGAGTACGCCGTTGTCCTCCACGGCCCGGCTGAATTCCGCGGGGCGGCTGGTGAGCACCAGCGGCGTGGTGGTGCGGTTGAGCGCTCGGAGCGCCGCACCGTGCAGGCCGGTTGCGATCTCGTCGAAACCGTCGAGAACCGGGAGGATCCTGTCCTCGTCGAGCAGGAGGCCGGCCAGATTCCCTCCGTGCCCGGCCTGAGCTTCCAGGAAGGGGTAGTCGCGCACCAGTTGGCCGCACAGCCAGTCATCCAGTGAGGTGGTGGCCGGATCCCATGACCCCAGACCGAAGATCACCGGTACCCGGTCGCGTGCGGCGCGGGCCCTCAGCCGGTCGAGGACGAAGCGCAGCGTCAGGATCGTCTTGCCCGACCCGGCCGCACCCAGCACCACCAGCCGACGGGACGGAATGGACTCGTACACCTCCACGATCCGGTCGAGCCGACCGTCCAGGGGAAGGGGCTCCGCGTCCTTCACGGACGGGACTTGGCGGATACCGGCCCAGTGGTCGAACACATTCCGGCCGGTGCACCCGAAGCGCACGGCCAGCGGGAACGGGTCCCCGACTCGCCGCCACTGCCCCTCGTGACGCCATTGAGCGAACACCTCGCGGGCGAGCTTCCCGGCCGACTCCCGCACCTGTGGCGCGTCATCCGGCTCCGGCGTTTCCGGCCCCCGGGGAGGCGACGGGAGCGGGAGCTGCGTGAGGCGGTCGGCATCGGCCGGCAGGCCGATCAGTGCGTGGAGCGCATTGATCCGGTCCGGAGTGAGGCGGTACCAGCGTTTCACCTGGCTTGCCGCGAACCTGCCGAGCCCGTCGAAGCGGTGATGCTCACTGACCACCCCGATCACATACCCACCGCTCCACACCGCGGCCCCCGACATCCCCTCCCAAGGGGAACGGCCCGGTTCGGGGTCGTACTCAGGAGGCTCCACGGAGATCTCCAGGCTGCCCGCGCGCAGGTACGACAATGGTGTGGTCGTGCCGCGCGCATGGTGCGAATCCCGGTACCACGTGGGAGCGTCACGGTCCGTCGACGCAGTATCGGGACGCAGTCTGAACCGTGGAAATCCCAGCGCTTCGCATTCCACGGGCCGGTTGATCCCGGCGAACCGCACCGGCGGGAGCCCGGCGTCGCCCGGTCCGCCGGTGCCCGCGTCCCGCGCGATCTCGAGCACCGCGATGTCCATGGCCTCGTCCGCCCAGACCGGCTCGCCGGGCAGCTCCGTCGTGCCGCCGTCCTCGGTGAAGAACCGCAGTTGCACGGAGACCGCGTCACTCACCACATGCGCGGCGGTGAGCACCGCATGCCCGCTCACCCGGTAGCCCGACCCGCGGCGCCCCGGGCCGGCCCGCAGTGTGGTGAGCACCTGGACCACTCGCCCCGGGTCGAGCCCGGCCGGCTCGGACGCCCTGGTTTCATTGTCCGGGGGATTCGGGGGATTCGGGGGATTCATTGCTCGTTGGTGCCGGTGATTCCGGAGACGTACGCCGGGTTGCCGGACCGGGTGAGGGTCGGCTGCAAGGCCAGTGTGATGCGCTGGGTCGAGGTGGCCCCCACCGTCGCGTCCGCACCGGACTCCACCACCCAGAACCGGACCTTCGCCCCCGCGTGCCCGCCTCGCTCCAGCGAGACCGACACCTCCAGCTCGATCGTCCCCAACTCGAAGCGCAGCGCCGCACCTTCCGCCGCGACGACCGCCTGCTCCAGCTCCTCCCGCAGGTCCCTGATCACACTGGCCAGCTCGATCACTTCATGCCCCTTCGCCTCGAGGCCACCACCGGTAACCGGTCGGTCACCGAGGACTCTAGACCCGCGATACCGGCACTGACCGCCGATCACCGGTAAACGCCCGGGAATCCCTCCTCCGGAGGTCCCGTTCGGCTCGGACGGCTTTGCCGGCTCACACAGGGGCCCGGCGCTCACTGCCGCAGCGGCCCCGTCGACCCCCGCACCACCAGCTCCGGCTGGAAGACGAACTCCGTGCGCTGTGGTGGCGTCCGCCGGCCCTGGGTACGGTCGTGGATCTCCTCGACCAGGGCGCCCACCGCCGCCGTCGCCATGGCCTGCACCGGCTGGCGCACCGTGGTCAGCGGCGGGTCGGTGAAGGCGATCAGCGGGGAGTCGTCGAAACCGACGACCGAGAGGTCACCCGGGACGTCCAGGCCGCGTCGGCGGGCCGCGCGGACCACGCCGAGCGCCATCAGGTCGCTGCCGCAGACGACGCCGGTGCAGCCGTCGTCGAGCAGGGTGGCGGCGGCCGCGTGGCCGCCTTCCACGCTGAACAGGGTGTGCCGGACGCGCCGTTCGGCCTGCCCCCTCGACAGGCCGAACGACTCCGCCAGCGCCGCCGCAAAGCCCTCGGCCTTGCGGCGGGAGGGCACATAGCGGGCCGGGCCGACGGCCAGCCCGATCCGCTCGTGCCCCAGCTCGGCCAGGTGGCGCACCGCCATCCGGGCCGCCGCGCCGTCGTCGGGTGAGACGAACGGCGCGGCGATCTGCGGGTGGTAGCCGTTGACGAGCACGAACGGGACGCCGCGCGAGGCCAGCCGGGCGTAGCGGGACGGGTCGGCGCCGGTGTCCGCGTGCAGCCCCGACAGGAACACGATGCCGGTGACCCCGCGCTCCTCCAGCTGCTCGACGAGTTCGTCCTCGGTGGCTCCGCCGGGCATCTGGGTGCACAGCACCGGGGTGTAGCCGTGGCCCGCCAGCGACTGCTCGATGATCTGGGCGAAGGCCGGAAAGATCGGGTTGGTCAGTTCGGGGATGACCAGGCCGACCAGTCCGGCGCTGCGCCGCCGCAGCCGCACCGGGCGCTCGTGGCCGAGCACGTCGAGCGCGGCGAGCACCCGCTGCCGGGTGCTCGCCGCCACGCCCGCCTTGCCGTTCAGGACCCGGCTGACGGTGGCCTCGCTGACCTGGGCCTGGGCGGCGATGTCGGACAGCCGGGGGGTGGCGGAGGTAGTGCCGGGGCCGGGCAGGGTCACTCCTCCCACCAGACGGCGGTGTCGGCGGGCAGCTCGACGTCCCCCTCGTACGCGTCCAGTTGACGGGAAGCGAGGAGCGGACGGCCGGGGGCGGGCAGCCGGGCCGGGGTCCCGGCCGTGTTGACCGTGCAGACCAGGCCGCCGGGGCGGCGGAAGGCCAGTACGCCGTCGGGCGCGTCCAGCCACTCGACCGCGTCGCCCGCGCCGAGGCCGGGGTGGGTGCGCCGCAGGGACAGCGCGGTGCGGTACAGCTCCAGGGTGGAGGCGGCATCGCCGGTCTGGGCCTCGACGGTGAGGGCGGCCCAGTCGTCGGGCTGCGGCAGCCAGCTGCCGCCGTCGCCGAATCCGTACGGCGCCCGGTCGCCGCTCCACGGGATCGGCACCCGGCAGCCGTCGCGCAGACCGTCCTGGCCGGTGGCCCGGAAGAAGGACGGGTCCTGGCGGACCTCGTCGGGCAGGTCGGTGACCTCGGGCAGGCCCAGTTCCTCGCCCTGGTAGAGGTAGGCGGAGCCGGGCAGCGCCAGCATCAGGAGGGTGGCGGCGCGGGCGCGGGCGAGGCTGCCGCCGAGGCGGGTGGTGTGGCGTACGACGTCGTGGTTGGACAGCACCCAGGTGGTGGGGGCGCCCACCGAGGCGGTGGCGTCGAGCGAGGCGTCGAT
>NZ_JBSHBP010000097.1:0-23247 GCF_053612065.1 Streptomyces sp. NPDC054765
CGGCCGCACCGATGACGGCGAGCTTGGCGCCGACCTCGGCGGTCTCGTCCTCACCGACGACGATCTCCAGCAGGGTGCCGGAAGTCGGCGCCGGGATCTCGGTGTCGACCTTGTCGGTGGAGACCTCCAGCAGCGGCTCGTCGGCCTGGACCTCCTCGCCGACCTCCTTCAGCCAGCGGGTGACGGTGCCCTCGGTGACGCTCTCGCCGAGCGCGGGGAGGAGAACTTCAGTGCCGGAGGCTCCGGTGGAGCCGGTGCTCGCACCGGGCGTGCCCTCGGCGCCGCCCGCGGGGGCAGCGGCGGGGGCGGGGGCCTCGGCGGCCGGGGCCGGCTCGGGCTGCGGCTCGGCCGCGGGGGCCTCGGCGGCGGCCGGGGCCGGCTCCGCCGCCGGCGCACCGGTGCCGTCGTCGATGAGGGCCAGCTCGGCGCCGACCTCCACGGTCTCGTCCTCGGCCACCTTGATGGCGGACAGGACACCCGCGGCCGGGGCCGGGATCTCGGTGTCGACCTTGTCGGTCGACACCTCGAGCAGCGGCTCGTCGGCCTCGACGCGCTCACCCTCGGCCTTGAGCCAGCGAGTGACGGTGCCCTCGGTGACGCTCTCGCCGAGCGCCGGCAGGGTTACGGAAACCGCCATGGTTTCAGTTGCTCCTTACGGTGGGTCTCCCAGCTCGAGCGGGGTCGAGAGCCTGGGGAAGTGCGGATGTGGTCGCGCCCGGGACCGGGGTCAGTCGTGGGAGTGGAGAGGCTTGCCGGCCAGGGCCAGGTGGGCCTCGCCGAGCGCCTCGTTCTGGGTCGGGTGTGCGTGCACCAGCTGGGCAACCTCGGCCGGCAGGGCCTCCCAGTTGTAGATCAGCTGAGCCTCACCGACCTGCTCGCCCATACGGTCACCGACCATGTGGACGCCGACCACGGCACCGTCCTTGACCTGGACGAGCTTGATCTCGCCCGTGGTCTTCAGGATCTTGCTCTTGCCGTTGCCCGCGAGGTTGTACTTGAGAGCGACGACCTTGTCGGCGCCGTACAGCTCCTTGGCCTTGGCCTCGGTGATGCCCACCGAAGCGACCTCGGGGTGGCAGTACGTGACGCGCGGCACGCCGTCGTAGTCGATCGGCACGGTCTTCTGACCGGCCAGCCGCTCCGCCACCAGCATGCCCTCGGCGAAGCCGACGTGGGCGAGCTGGAGGGTGGGAGCGAGGTCACCGACGGCCGAGATCGTCGGCACGTTGGTCTGCATGTACTCGTCGACCAGGACGTAGCCGCGGTCCATCGCGACGCCCTGCTCCTCGTAGCCCAGACCGGCCGAGACCGGCCCGCGGCCGATCGCGACCAGCAGCACCTCGGCCTCGAAGGTCTTGCCGTCGGCGAGGGTGACCTTGACGCCGCCGTCGGTGTACTCGGCCTTGTCGAAGAAGGTGCCGAGGTTGAACTTGATGCCGCGCTTGCGGAAGGCCCGCTCCAGCAGCTTGGAGCTGTTCTCGTCCTCGACCGGGACGAGGTGCTTGAGGCCCTCGACGACGGTCACGTCGGTGCCGAAGGACTTCCACGCGGAGGCGAACTCGACGCCGATGACGCCGCCACCCAGCACGATCGCGGACTTCGGCACGCGGTCCAGCTTCAGCGCGTGGTCCGAGGAGATGATGCGGTTGCCGTCGATCTCCAGGCCCGGCAGCGACTTCGGCACCGAGCCGGTCGCCAGCAGGACGTGGCGGCCCTGGACACGCTGGCCGTTGACATCGACGGAGGTCGGGGAGGACAGCCGGCCCTCGCCCTCGATGTACGTCACCTTGCGGGAGGCGATCAGGCCCTGCAGGCCCTTGTACAGGCCCGAGATGACCTCGTCCTTGTACTTGTGGACCGCCTCGATGTCGATGCCCTCGAAGGTGGCCTTGACACCGAACTGCTCACTCTCGCGAGCCTGGTCGGCGATCTCACCGGCGTGCAGCAGAGCCTTGGTGGGGATACAGCCGTTGTGCAGGCAGGTACCGCCGACCTTGCCCTTCTCGATCAGGGCGACGTCCAGGCCCAGCTGCGCCCCGCGCAGGGCAGCGGCGTAACCACCGCTACCGCCTCCGAGGATCACTAGGTCGAAAACGGTGCTGGCGTCGTTCGCCACGTCACGTCCTCCATGCATGGGTACGCCGGAGCCGGTCTCCAATGACCGGGCGGCGGCTGTGGTTCGGCCGCTTTTACTTCGGCCCTGGGTAAGGGGGGCCCTGTCCTGCCGAGAACCCATCTTCGCACTTGTTCCACGAAGCCGGGACGGCGGGCCGGGCTGTGGGCGGACGATCAGCCGCCCCATAGGGGTTACTGGCGCGTACTGACGTACGGATTTCGTTGAGGGCGAACACGGGGAAAGCGCACCTACGGCCCCGGGCGATATGTCCGGGGCCGTACGGATATCACGGGAACGGGGAGGTACCTCCCCGGGCTGACCGTCAGCCCAGGTCGCCCGCGGCGGTACGCTCCGCCAGCCGCACCAGGGTGCGCACCGCGGAGCCGGTGCCGCCCTTGGGGGTGTAGCCCCAGGGCGCGCCTTCGTGGAAGGCCGGGCCCGCGATGTCCAGGTGGGCCCAGGCGATGCCCTCGCCGACGAATTCCTTGAGGAAGAGCCCGGCGACCAGGCCGCCGCCCATCCGCTCGCCCATATTGGCGATGTCGGCGACCGGGGAGTCCATGCCCTTGCGCAGCTCGGCCGGCATCGGCATCGGCCAGGACTGCTCGCCGACCTCCTCCGCGATCTCGTGGACCGAGGTACGGAATGCGTCGTCGTTGGCCATGATCCCGAAGGTGCGGTTGCCCAGCGCGAGCACCATCGCGCCGGTCAGGGTGGCGACGTCCACGATCGCGTCCGGCGACTCCTCCGAGGCGCGGGTCAGCGCGTCGGCCAGCACCAGCCGGCCCTCGGCATCGGTGTTGAGCACCTCGACGGTCGTGCCGCTGTACATGGTCAGCACGTCGCCGGGGCGGGTGGCGGAGCCGGACGGCATGTTCTCGGCGAGCGCCAGCCAGCCGGTGACGTTCACCTCCAGGCCCAGCCTGGCGGCGGTCACGACCGCGGCGAACACCGCGGCGGCGCCGCTCATGTCGCACTTCATGGTCTCGTTGTGGCCCGGCGGCTTGAGCGAGATGCCGCCCGAGTCGTAGGTGATGCCCTTGCCGACCAGCGCCAGGGTCTTGGTGGCCTTCGCGTGCGTGTGCGCGATCCGCACCAGCCGCGGCGGCGCCTCGGCGCCCTGGCCGACGCCCAGCAGACCGCCGTAGCCGCCCTTCTTGAGCGCCTTCTCGTCCAGCACCTCGACCTTGAGGCCGAACTCCTTGGCCGCGGCCTGCGCCTCGGCCGCGAAGGCCTTCGGGTCGAGGTCGTTGGGGGGCATGTTGATCAGGTCGCGGGCGCGGTTGATCTCCGCGGCCAGCGCCTGGGAGCGCTCGGCGGCGGCCTTGAACTCCTTGTCGCGCGGCTTGCCGCCGAGGATCGCGACCTCGCCGAGCGGCGCCGACTTGGCGTCGTTCTTCTTGGCGCCCTTGGCGTTCTGCCCGTTGCCGTTGCTGCGGTAGGTGGTGAAGGAGTACGCGCCGAGCAGCGCGCCCTCGCCCACCGCGGCAGCCGCCTCGGCGTCCTCGACGGGCAGCGCGAAGGCGGCCTTCTTGTTGCCGGTCAGCGCACGGGCGGCGCTGCCCGCGGCGCGCCGCAGCGCCTCGTTGTCGTAGCCGTCGTCCTTGCCCGGCGCCTCGCCGAGGCCGACCGCCAGCACGACCGGCGCCTTGAGGCCGTCCGCCGCGGGCAGCTTGGTCACCTCGCCCTCGGCACCACTTGCGCCGAGGGTCTCCAGCACAGCGGCGAGCTTGCCGCCGAAGGCCTTGTCCACGGCCTCCGCGCCGGGGGCGACAACGACGCCCTTGGCGCCCTTGGCCACGCCGACGACGACGGCATCCGCACGCACCGTTGCGGCGGAAGAAGTACTGAGGGTCAGTGCAGTCACGGTGATAAAGGTCCTGTTCCGTCCGGGGAATCCGTCTGCGCGCAGCGCGCTGCTGCGGCCGAGCCTACGCTCGGCGGCGCCACAAGGCCCGTCCGATACCACACCGGCACATAACGGCGCCCCGGCAGTTACCGGCGAATGGGGTCAACTTTGCTTCCGCGCGGGCGCATTGAGGGACCGGAAAGGGGGCGCGCGTCCAGGCGCTACCCGAGAGCCATCGCCACCAGCGCCGTGAGCCCCGCGCTCTCCGCGAGCGCCCCGAACACATCGCCGGTCACCCCGCCGAACCGCCGCCGGCAGTGCCGCAGCAGCAGCTCGCCCAGCCCGAGGCCGAGCAGCACGGCGAGCCCGGCGTGCAGCGCGTCGTACGGGCCGAAGGCGGCGCCGGCGGCCGCGCATCCGGCGGCCGTCAGCGCCGTGCACAGCAGCGCCGCCCCTACCGGGACGGTGCCCGCGACCGCCGCGCCGAGTCCCTCCGGCCGGGCGGCCGGCACCCCCGCACGGGAGGCGAGGGTCAGCGCGCAGCGGGCGGTGACCGCGGCAACGGCCGCCGCGACGGCGCCGGGTGCCCAGCCGTCCGCATACAGCTCGTCCAGCGCGGCCACCTGTGCCAGCAGTGCGAACAGCAGCGTGATGACCCCGAACGGGCCGATGTCGGACTGCTTCATGATGCGCAGCGCCTCCTCGGCCCGCTTGCCGCTGCCCAGACCGTCGGCGGTGTCGGCGAGTCCGTCCAGATGCAGTCCGCGGGTGAGTACGGCGGGCACCACGGCGGTGGCGACCGCGGCGAGCAGCGGACCGCCGCCGAGCAGCAGCAGCGCCGCGCCGAGCGCGGCCGCGCACAGCCCGACGACCAGACCGGCCAGCGGCGCGCAGAGCATTCCGCCGCGCGCCGCCGCCCGGTCCCAGCGGGTGACGCGTACGGGCAGCACGGTCAGCGTCCCGAAGGCGAAGCGCAGGGCGTCGGAGGGGGCCGGGGTAGCGGGGGTGTCGGTCACCGCGGCAGGCTATCCGGGCGTCCGCCGCGTTTGGCTGCCGGTCCCGGCCGCCAGGGCAGGGCCTAATGGTGGTGAGGTGTCCTTACGCGACATATGGGGAGCGTGCGGGATGGGCCACTGGTGGTACCGCAATATCGTCGAGCCGGGGAAGCTGCCGCTGCTGCTCGCCCTCGCCTCGTTCGTGCTGACCTTCCTCGTGACCCGGGCCATCACCCGGCTCATCCGCGCGGGCAAGGGGCCGTTCCGCAACATCACGCCCGGCGGCGTCCACGTCCATCACGTCGTGCCCGGCGTGATCCTGATGGTCATCGGCGGCTTCATCGCCCTCGCGGGCGGCCGGCGCGGCTTCGGCGCCGGTGTCGCGGCGGTGCTCTTCGGGATGGGCGTGGGCCTCGTCCTGGACGAGTTCGCGCTGATCCTGCACCTCGACGACGTGTACTGGACCGAGGAGGGGACCAAGAGCGTCGAGATCGTCATCCTCACCGTCGCCCTGGTCGCCCTGATCCTGGGCGGCTTCCTGCCGTTCGGCGTCAATGAGCTGAGCCCGGGGGAGACGGACGACCGTTTCACGGTCGTGCGGACCGTGGCCGTCAACTTCCTCTTCGCGCTCGTCGCGCTCACCAAGGGCAAGGGCCGGATCGCGGTCGTCGGGGTGTTCGTGCCGTTCGTCGCACTGTTCGGCGCGATCCGGCTGGCCCGGCCCAACTCGCCCTGGGCCAGGCGTTTCTACCGCAACCGGCCGAAGGCGCGGGCCCGTGCCCAGGTCCGCGCCTACCGTCACGACCGCCGCTGGTCCGCGCTGCGCCGCAAGGCCGGGCACCTCATCGGGGGTGCCCCCAGCCGCTGACCCGCTGGGCGTCCCGGGGCTTGCGCGGCCGCCACACCTCCCCCAGCGCACACAGCACCAGCACCGCCAGCACCGCCGCGACATGCTCCTTGCCCGCCAGGTTGTTCTTGATGGACACCACCTCGACGACCATCGCCAGGGCGACCACGGCGCAGGTGAACCAGGCGCGGTAGCGCCAGCACACGAACAACGCCAGCCCCACCACGGCCGCCGACGGCCCGGTGTCGATGACGTACTTGTCCGAGTCGGGCAGCCCGACGGGGCTCACCGGGCCGATCCAGATGCCGATCCGCGCGTACATCGTCCCGGCGAGCGTGGCGACATAGGCGACCAGCAGCGTCTGCCGCCGGCCCACACAGATCTCCGCGATCCCGAAGACCACCAGGATCTGGGCCAGCGCCCCCCACACCGGCAGGTCCAGGGCCGGTACGAACAGCGACAGCGGGGTGCGCAGCAGTGCCAGCCACAGATGCTCGTAGGCCTGTACGGAGCCGATGTCCTGGACCGTGTGATAGCCCCAGGCCTGCTTCTGCGCGAACTGGAAGACCAGGGTCAGACACACCGCGCCGAGCGTGACCGGAATCGCCCGCAGCTTCGCCACGACCAGCGAGGACCGTACCGTCCGCAGGAGCGGGCCCCATTCGGCCCACGCGGCGCGGCGCAGGGCGGACATCTCCCGCCGCCCCGGCGCGGGGCCCTCCCGCCGCCCCGCCCCAGCAGAGCTCATCTCACCTTCTCCAGGTGCTTGCGGTTCAGCCACTTGGGCAGGCCGGGTGCTTCCAGAAAGCCCTCCGCACGGCCGGCGGCGATTCCGATCCGCAGCAAATCGGTGCTCTTCTCGAAGAGCAGGTACCGCGGCTCCCAGATCGGCCGGTATTTTGCGTTGGCGCGATAGAGCGATTCGATCTGCCACCACCTGGAGAAGAAGCTGAGCAGCGAGTGCCACAGGCGCAGCACCGGGCCCGCGCCGAGCTGCGAGCCACGTTCGAAGACGGAACGGAACATCGCGAAGTTGAGCGAGAGTTGAGTGATCTCCACCTCTTTCGCCCGCTGGATCAACTCCAGCACCATGAACTCCATCAGGCCGTTCTCGGAGTTCCGGTCCCGGCGCATCAGATCCAGCGAAAGGCCCTTCTCGCCCCACGGCACAAAGCTGAGCAGCGCCCGCAGCCCGCCCTCTTCCCCGTCCGTGCCGCCGTCCCGGCATTCGAGCATCACGCAGCGCCCGTCGCCCGGGTCGCCGAGCCGGCCCAGCGCCATGGAGAAACCGCGTTCCGTCTCCCCGTCGCGCCAGTCGTCGGCCAGCCGCAGCAGCTGCTCCATCTCCGGTGCCGGGATGTCCTCGTGGCGCCGGATACGGACGGTGTAGCCGGCCCGCTCGACGCGGTGGTAGGCCTGCCGTACGGTGCGCATCGCCCGGCCGCCGAGGGTGAACTCCGCGGTGTCCACGATCGCTTCGTCGCCGAGTTCCAGCGCGTCCAGACCGTGCCGGGCGTAGATCGTGCCGCCCTCCTCGCTCGCGCCCGTCACCGCGGGCGCCCAGCCGTGCTCCCGTGCCTCGGCGAGCCACCCCTCGATCGCCCCGGGCCAGGCCTCGGGGTCGCCCAGCGGATCACCGGAGGCCAGCGACACCCCGCCCACCACGCGGTAGGTGACCGCCGCCTTGCCACTGGGGGAGAACAGCACGCTCTTGTCGCGGCGCAGCGCGAAGTAGCCCAGCGAATCGCGGTCGCCGTGCCGCGCCAGCAGCGCGCGCAGCCGCTCCTCGTCGTCCTCGGTGATCGGGTCGGTGCTGCGCACGGAGCGGAACGCCGCCCACAGGACCGCTACCAGCAGCAGCGTGCTGAGCACATTGATCGCGACATTGACCCAGTTCGGGGTGGCGATCTCCGGGAACGCACGGTCGTCGGCGACCAGCGACACCAGCCGCATCAGGCCGTAGCGCCAGCGCTGCACGAACGTCGAGGAACCGGCCGCCGCGGTGTTGGTGACGGTCACCAGCAAGGCCGCGAGCAGCGAGGTGGCCAGCAGGCCCCCGGCCGCGACCGTCGCCGCCAGCTTCGGGTTCGCGCGGTCGCCCTTCGCGGAGAACTCGCGGCGCCCCACCACCAGCGCCGCGGCGAACAGCACGGTCAATACCAGCGACACCCAGTTCTGCACATGCCCGCGGAACTCCGGTGCCACCACCATCCCGAATCCGAAGAGCAGCGCCAGCAGCCCGGAGAGCGCCAGATTCAAAATCCAGGCCGCCCGCTTGCGCCGTCGCAGGGTCACCGACAGGAAGAGCGAGAAGGCGCCGGAGGCGAACCCCGCCGTCAGCAGATACGGAGTGAAGAATTCCGCAATGTTGTGCCGGCGGATGTCATTGCCGAACGACACCCATACCGCGCTCAGAAAATTGATGAAGGTGACCGTGCGCAGATACCAGATGCCGAATGCGGCACCACGCTGTGACCACGGGCCGCGGGGGCGGTCTTCGTCCGGACTCAAGCGATGTCTCCCATAAAACGTGTAAAGCGCGATCTTATGGGGCGCCGCCGGTGGTCCGGTACGGCAGGAAGCAGCGAGCGCCCCCAAGGGGGCGCTCGCCCGGTCGCTTCGTACGGGGGCCGGCCGTGGTGGGCCGGCGCCGGGTCAGTCGCGTACGGGCAGTTCTGCCGCCAGGGCCGCGGCCGCCTGCACCAATGGCAGGGCCAGCAGCGCCCCCGTCCCCTCGCCGGCAGTGACGCCGTGATCGAGCAAAGGGTTGAGTGCGATCCGGTCCAGCGCCTTGGCCTGCGCCGGCTCCCCGCTCGCCTGCCCGGCCACCCACCAGTCCGGCGCCCGGAAGGCCACCCGCTGCGCCACCAGCGCACAGGCCGCCGAAACCACCCCGTCCAGGATCACCGGCGTACGGCGTACCGCGCTCTGCAGCAGAAAGCCGGTCATCGCGGTCAGATCCGCGCCGCCGACCGTGGCCAGCAGCTCCAGCTGGTCGCCGAGCACCGGACGGGCCCGCCGCAGTGCGTCGCGGATCGCCGCGCACTTGCGCATCCAGGCCAGATCGTCGATGGGGGCCCCGCCCCGCCCGGTGACCACCGAGGCGTCCGTGCCGCACAGCGCGGCGACCAGCGTGCTCGCGGCGGTCGTCCCGCCAACGCTCAGATCGCCCAGCACCACCAGGTCGCTGCCGGCGTCCGCCTCCTCGTCCGCGACGGCCATCCCCGCCCGGAACGCCGCCTCGGCCTCCTCGGCCGTCAGCGCGTCCTCGACGTCGATCCGCCCCGAACCGCGCCGCACCCGGTGCCGGGTGACGTCCTCGGGCAGCTCCGCCGGGTCACAGTCCACCGCCAGGTCCACCACCCGCAGCTGCGCCCCGGCGCGGCGGGCCAGCACCGCGGCCGGGCTCGCCCCGTCCAGCACGCCCCGTACGAGATCCCTGGTGCCGCCGGCCGGCCGGGCCGACACCCCCAGTTCCGCCACCCCGTGATCGCCCGCGAACAGCAGCACCCGCGGCTGTTCGACGGGCCGCACCGGCACCTGCTGCTGCGCGGCGGCCAGCCACTCGCCCAGCTCGTCGAGGCGGCCGAGCGCACCCACGGGGACGGCCAGCCGGGCCCGCCGCTCCTCGGCGTCACGGCGCACACCGCCGTCGGGGCGCTCGATCAGGTGGGCGAAGTCATCGAGGTTCAGGGCGCTCATTGGGCGCAGATTACCGTCAACTCACCGCTGACGAGGCCTGCCGGGGAGATCGGGCCGGTACGAACCGCACCTCGCACACCAGCGGCAGCAGCGCGCGCAGCACCGGGACGCGGCGCGCCGCCCACGCCGCCCCGGCCGCCGGCCCGCCCCGGGCCCGCCCCGTCGGCGAAACGGGCACCGGGCCGAGTTCGCGGACCGCGGCGATGCCCGGATGAGTACCGGCCACCCGCGGCAGTTGGGCACGGTCCAGCGCCCAGCGCACCGGCACCGGCCACCGCCCGCCCGCCCCGGCGGCCCGCCGGACCAGTGCGGCAGCCCGCCGTGGCAGCGCGTCAAAGACCAGCGCACCGCCGGGAAACCGCTCCGCACAGGCCGCCAGCAGCGCACGCACCGCGGGCGGCGGCAGCCGCATCAGCACCCCCGGCGCCGTGACGATGACGCCGCGCGACGGCTCCCGCACCGCGTCCAGCCAGCCGTGATCGGTCACCGCGCGGGCGACGGTGCGCCGCCGGGCGCCGTCCGGCAGCAGTATCCGGCGCACCGCCGCGGTCTCCGGCGGCACCACCGTCAGCCAGTTCAGCCGCCCGTTGTCCAGCCGCCAGAATCCGGTCCCGAGCCCCTCGCCGAGCGCAACCACCGTGGCCTGCGGATGCCGCTCCAGGTAGGCGCGTACGGCCGCGTCGAAACACCGCCCGCGCCCCCTCGGCTCCCGGGCGGGCCCCGCTCCCCACCCGGCCGGCGCTGCGGATTCGGTCCGCTCGGATTCGGTCACGGGTCAAGAGCACCCGCCGCCGCGCCCCCGGGCAAGCGGACACGGGCCCCGGCGGGCATCCGTCATCCACGCAGCGCAAGCGCCTGGCCCGCGACGACCAGCAGCAGCTGCTCGCACTCCGCGCCGAACGCCGCGTTCAGCCGCCCCAGTTCGTCACGGAACCGCCGGCCCGCCGGGGTCGCCGGGACGACTCCGGAACCGACCTCGTTGCTCACCGCCACCACCGGCCGGTGCGTCTCGCGCACCGCCGCCACCAGCGCGTCGGTCCGCTCCCGCAGCGCCTGCCGGCCACCGGCCTCCCAGGTCGCGTCGTCCCACGCCCCGACCTCGTCCATGACATGCGTCAGCCACAGCGCCAGACAGTCGATGAGCAGCGGCGACGCCGCGGCCGGCCGGCCGGTGCCGGGCCCCGCGCCGGGCCCGCCGGCGTCCATGCCCGGCCCGACGGCTTCCCCGCCCGGCCGGCCGGCCTCCAAAAGCGGCACCAGATCGCAGGTCTCGACGGTGCGCCAGCTGCTCGGACGCCGCTCACGGTGCAGCGAGACCCGCTGCGCCCAGTCCTCGTCGCCGTCCCGCCGCCCCCCGGTGGCCACGTACACCACGTCGGGGAAGGCTGCGAGCCGCCGCTCGGCCTCCACCGACTTCCCGCTGCGCGCCCCGCCCAGCACCAGGGTCCGCCGCGGCAGATCCGGCACCGCATGGAACTCGCCGACCACCAGCGTGCTGCCGTCCGCCACCGCGCGGGCCCCCGCCGCCGCCAGCCGGCGATGCAGCTCGGGCCCCGGCGGCACCCCGTGGCCGATGTGCACGGCGACCACATCCGTCGCCGCGTCGACCGCCCCGCCCGCCCGCAGCCTGGCCAGCGCATCGGGCCGCTCCAGCACGTCGAGCAGCACCAGGTCGTACGGACCGGTGCCGCCCGGCCCCGTGCCACCGCCGGCCGGCCGGCCGTTCCCGTTGCCGAGGCCGGCCGGTGCCGCGCCCGGCGGCAGGTACAGCAGCCGCTCGCCGTCCACGCCGGAGATCTCGTAGCCGGTACCGGGGATGTCCACCGCGACGGCCCGCACCCGGTGCCCGTCGAGCAGTGCCAGCTCCCGTCCGTCCGCGACCCGGCCCGGCTGCGGCAGCCCGGCCGGCACCTCCATCACCGGCCCGTCGTGCGGATGCGAGAGCAGCACCTGCCGTACGCCCGCCAGTGACTGCCCGGCGCGGGCCGCCGCGAAGGCCGGCCCCGGGGTCAGATCGATCAGCAGCGCGCCGTCGACGAGCAGCGCGGTCGCCGCCCGCGCCTCGTCGCCGACGGCAGTCGCACAGGCGGCACACGGGCAGGCGGGGCGCGGCAGCCCCAGCGGGGTCCCGGTGCCGAGGAGAGTCACATCCACACCGCCGAGTTTCTCGCGTCCCTGCCCGGCGGGCGCGGCGGGGGCGGACTCGACACGGCCGTTAGGCTGCCGGTCAGCACACGAGCACGGCACGGCGGAGTGCGTCAAGGCGCGGTCCGCGGTGGCACAGATTCGTACCCGGTGGGATCCAGGAGGCGCACATGGCGTGGACGTGGCGGTTCGAGAAGGCCGACGGTTCGGAGACGGCGCCGGCCGTGCAACCGGAGGAGTTCACCACCCAGGGCGACGCGGAATCCTGGATCGGCGAGGAGTGGAAGGCCCTCCTCGCCGGCGGCGTCGACCAGGTCAGGCTCTTCGAGGACGGCACCGAGATCTACGCGGGCCCCATGAGCTTGCACGCGGACACCGAGGCCTGAGAGCCGACGACGCCGGGCCGGACCCCTCAGGGGCCCGGCCCGGCGTCACCAACGATCCCGTCGACGGCCCTACGGCCGCGCGCCCCGCTTCACCTGCGGCTTCGGCAGTCGCAGCCGCCGCATCTGCAGCGTCCGCATCACCGCGTACGCCTTCACGCCCTTGAGGTTCTCCTTCGGGAAGCGCTCCTCCAGCCGCTTGCCCAGACGGAACCAGATCAGGGCCGAGTCGAGCACGATCAGCACAATGATCACGAGCCACAGCAGCAGCGCGATGCTCTGGATCGACGGCACCCGGATCATGGTGAGCACCAGGATCACCACGGCCATCGGCAGGAAGAACTCGGCGACACACCAGCGGGAGTCGACGAAGTCCCGGGCGAACCGGCGCACCGGTCCCTTGTCGCGCACCGGCAGATACCGCTCGTCGCCGCTGGCCATCGCCTCGCGCTGGCGGGCCATATCGGCGCGGCGGGCCTCGCGCTGCGCCTTCGTCGCGTCCTTGCGGTTGGCCGGCGTATGCGCACGGGAGCGGCGCTGCGACTGCGCCTGGTTGCGTTTGGGCGTCGGGCGGCCCTTGGGGGCCTGCGGATCGCGGGGCTGCTGGGGCTGGTCCGCGGTCACCTTGGCGGTCGCGGCCTGCTCATCCTTCGAACGGCTTCGGAACACAACACCCAAGAGTACGTGCTCGCCGGGGGTGAGCCAGGGTCCGACGGGGCACGATCCGGCAACGGAGCCCGTGGCACCCCGTGCCTGACCAGGCAGGAACCCCTGACCTACCGGGACAGAGCCGACATCGTGCCGGTTGTCCGGACTCTCCCTACTCCTTGCGCGGGAGATCCGGGCGCCCCGATCGTCCTGGAGGAGGAGCGCATCCGGGCGCGAACAGTGCGGTAATGGAACCAGGGCCCGTACTGTGGGGTCTGTAGATGTGCTGGAGCCGAAGCCCGAGGCGACTCGGTCAGAAGGGGGCGCGCGAGGCCCATGAGCGATGGTGTCATGAAGCGGATGGGGATGATCTTCCGCGCGAAGGCCAACAAGGCCCTGGACCGGGCCGAAGACCCGCGCGAAACCCTCGACTACTCGTACCAGAAGCAGCTGGAACTGCTGCAGAAGGTGCGCCGCGGCGTCGCCGACGTGGCGACCTCCCGCAAGCGCCTGGAGCTGCAGCTCAACCAGCTCCAGGGCCAGTCCGCCAAGCTGGAGGACCAGGGTCGCAAGGCGCTGGCGCTCGGCCGCGAAGACCTGGCCCGTGAGGCGCTGAGCCGGCGCAGCGCACTGCAGCAGCAGGTCACGGACCTGGAGACGCAGCACCAGACGCTGCAGGGCGAGGAGGAGAAACTCACGCTCGCCGCGCAGCGGCTGCAGGCCAAGGTCGACGCCTTCCGTACCAAGAAGGAGACGATCAAGGCCACCTACACGGCCGCCCAGGCGCAGACCCGGATCGGCGAGGCCTTCTCCGGCATCTCCGAGGAGATGGGCGATGTCGGCATGGCCATCCAGCGCGCGGAGGACAAGACCGCGCAGCTGCAGGCCAGGGCCGGTGCCCTCGACGAGCTGATGGCGTCCGGCGCGCTGGACGACCCGACCGGTATGGCCAAGGACGACATCACGGCCGAGCTGGACCGGCTCTCCGGCGGCAGCGATGTCGAGCTGGAACTCCAGCGCATGAAGGCCGAGCTGGCGGGCGGCTCCTCCGCCGGCCAGCAGGCCATCGAAGGCGGTCAGAACGGCGAGGGGCACTCCGCCCCGCAGCAGGACCGGCCGCGTTTCGACAAGCAGTGACGGCCGGCTGCGGATAGCCTCGCAGAGATCGTCGGACCGGACCGAGGGAGACCGTCGTGATCGTACGGATCATGGGGGAGGGCCAGGTGAAGCTGGACGATGCCCGCTTCGCCGAGCTCAACAAGCTGGACGATGAGCTGCTCGCCGAAATGGAGAGCGGTGACGAAGCGGGTTTCCAGCGCACCCTGGGCGCCCTGTTGGAAGCGGTGCGCCGACTGGGCACACCGCTTCCCGACGACGCCCTCGAACCGTCCGAACTCATCCTGCCGTCCCCGGACGCCTCCCTCGACGAGGTCCGGGAGATGCTCAGCGACGACGGCCTCATCCCGGGCTGAGTCCTGGGCCGGTCCCGGCCCGATCACTCCAGCGCACAGCGCCCCGGCCCCTCGGCGGACCGGGGCGCTACCGTTTGCTCTTGTGAGTCTCCTCGACCCCCGCCCGGACGCGCCCCGCGCCGGCCGCTTCCGGTGGCACCGGAAGCATCCGCTCGCCTTCGACGCCGCCCTGGCGGTGGCCGTGTTCGCGTGCATCGTGTGCGGTGCGGTGGCCGGTCCGCACGGTCCGCAGGGCGCGCGGTTCGTCCGCCACGAGCTGTCCGGCACCGTCGTGGCGCTGGCCGCGTCGGCCTGTGCCGCCCTGGTCCTGCGCCGCCGGCTGCCCCGCACCGTCCTGGCCGTCACGGGCGGGCTGACCATCGTCGAGCTGCTGAACCGCAGCAGTACCCCGGGAGCCCCGGTGGCCGCCGCCACCGTGATCGCGCTCTACACCGTGGCCTCCCGCACCGACCGCCCCACCACCTGGCGGGTCGGCGCACTGACCGTCGTCGTGCTGACCGCCGCCGCGATGTTCTACGGGCCCCGCCCCTGGTATGCGCAGGAGAACATCGCGATCTTCGCCTGGACCGGCATGGCCGCGGCCGCCGGCGACGCGGTCCGCAGCCGCCGCGCCGTCGTCGACGCCATCCGTGAGCGCGCCGAACGCGCCGAGCGCACCCGCGAGGAGGAGGCCCGGCGCCGGGTCGCCGAGGAGCGCCTGCGGATCGCCCGTGAGCTGCACGATGTCGTCGCTCACCACATCGCCCTGGTCAACGTCCAGGCGGGCGTCGCCTCACACGTCATGGACAACCGTCCCGACCAGGCCAAGCAGGCGCTGGCGCACGTCCGCGAGGCGTCCCGCTCGGCGCTGGAGGAACTCCGCGCCACCGTCGGCCTGTTGCGCCAGTCCGACGACCCCAAGGCGCCGACCGAGCCCGCACCGGGCCTCGGCGTCCTCGACCAGCTCGTCGACGGATTCGTCCGCGCCGGCATCCCCGTCGATCTGGAGCTCCCGCACCCGCCCCGGCAGCTGCCCGCCTCCGTCGACCTCACTGCCTACCGCGTGGTCCAGGAAGCGCTGACCAATGTCCACAAGCACGCCGGCGAGGGGGCCCGCGCCACGGTGCGGATCGTCCGCACCGAGACCACGCTGACGGTGACCGTCCTGGACGACGGCGCGGGGCGGGCCGGCATCCCGCGGCAGAAGGGCGGCGACCGGCCGCCCGTCGAGCCCGGCGAGCCGGAGGACAGCGGCGGCGGACACGGTCTGATCGGGATGCGCGAGCGGGTCTTCGCCCTGCGGGGCACGGTCGTGACCGGTCCGCGGGCGGCCGGCGGCTTCCAGGTGCGGGTCACCCTTCCGCTGCACACCGTCCGTACGGGGGAGTCGATATGACGATCAAGGTGCTGCTCGCCGACGACCAGACGCTGCTGCGCAGCGCCTTCCGGGTGCTGGTCGACTCCGAACCGGACATGGAGGTGGTGGGGGAGGCCTCCGACGGCGCCCAGGCGTACGAGCTGACCCGGGCAAAGCGCCCCGATGTCGTCCTCATGGACATCCGGATGCCCGGCGTGGACGGCCTGGCGGCCACCCGCATGATCAGCGAGGACCCGGATCTCACCGACGTCCGGGTGGTCATCCTGACCACCTTCGAGGTCGACGACTATGTGGTGCAGTCGCTGCGCAACGGCGCCAGCGGCTTTCTCGGCAAGGGCGCCGAACCGGACGAGATGCTGGGCGCGATCCGGATCGCGGCGGCCGGGGAGGCGCTGCTGTCGCCCGTCGCGACCAAGGGGCTGATCGCCAAGTTCCTTGCGCAGGGCGGAAGTTCCGAGGACGACGGGCCCGGCGGCCGGGGTGCCGAGCGGCTGGCGACGCTGACCGGCCGCGAGCGTGAGGTGCTGACCCTGGTGGCCGGCGGGCTGCCCAACGACGAGATCGCCGAGCAGCTCGCGGTCAGCCCGCTCACCGTCAAGACGCATGTGAACCGCGCGATGGCCAAGCTGGGCGCCCGCGACCGGTCCCAGCTGGTGGTCATCGCCTACGAATCGGGACTCGTACGCCCACGGGTGCAGTGAAGGGGGAGCGGCCCGTACTCCCAACGCGGTACGGGCACCGGCCGGAAACCGACCTGCGAGCGACGAAACCCGGCCAGGTCATGGCGGAAGGTGTAAGTGGGCCCGTGAAAGGCCCCGCCGACCGTTTCAGAACAGAAGAGAGACCCCACCCATGTCCTGGCTGTCCCGACTCAGCCTCGTACAACGGGGCCTGATAGCGCTGATGTCGATCGTGGCGATCGCCTTCGGCGCCATCGCGATCCCGCAGCTCAAGCAGCAGCTCCTGCCGTCCATCGAACTCCCGATGGTGTCCGTGCTGGCGCCGTATCAGGGCGCTTCCCCCGAGGTCGTCGAGAAGCAGGTGATCCAGCCGCTCGAGGACGGGATCCAGGCGGTCGACGGCATCAAGAGCGTCACCTCGACGTCGAGCGAGGGCTCGGGCGTCATCATGGCGCAGTTCGACTACGGCAATGACTCCAAGCGCCTGGTCGCCGATGTCCAGCAGGCCGTGAACCGCGCCCGCGCGAAGCTGCCCAAGGACGTCGACCCGCAGGTCGTGGCCGGCTCGACGGACGACATCCCCACCGTCGTCCTCGCCGTCTCCTCCCGCGACAAGGACCAGCAGACCCTTGCCGACCAGCTCAACCGCAGCGTCGTCCCGGACCTGAAGAACATCGACGGCGTCAGCCAGGTCACCGTGGACGGTGTCCAGGACCGGATCGTCGCGGTCACCCCCGACGAGAAGAAGCTCGCCGCCGCCGGGCTGAACTCCCAGGCGCTCGGTCAGGCGCTGGAGGCCGGCGGCACTTCGGTGCCCGCCGGTTCGTTCGCCGAGGGCGGGCAGAGCAAGACCGTCCAGGTCGGCGCGGGCTTCACCACCGTCAAGCAGATCAGGGACCTGATGATCGCGCCGTCCCCGGCGGCCGGTGGCTCCGGGGCGAGCGCCGGCCGGCCGGCCGGACCGGTCCGGCTCGGCGACGTCGCCACCGTCAAGGAGGAGCAGGCCACCCCGACCTCGATCACCCGCACCGACGGCAAGCCCAGCCTCGCCGTCACGGTGACGATGAACCAGGACGGCAGCGCGGTCGCGATCTCCGACGCGGTCAAGGACAAGCTCACCAAGATCCGTCAGGACCTGGGCAAGGGCACCGATGTCACGGTCGCCTCCGACCAGGGCCCGGCGGTCTCCAAGTCGATCGAGTCGCTGACCACCGAGGGTCTGCTCGGCCTCGCCATGGCGGTCATCGTCATCCTCGTCTTCCTGCTCAGCCTGCGCTCGACGCTGGTCACCGCGGTCTCCATCCCGCTCTCGGTCGTCATCACCCTGATCGTGCTGTGGACCGGCGACCTCTCCCTCAACATGCTCACCCTCGGCGCGCTGACCATCGCCATCGGCCGCGTCGTCGACGACTCCATCGTCGTCCTGGAGAACATCAAGCGGCACCTGGGCTACGGCGAGGAGCGCCGCGAGGCCATCCTCTCCGCGGTCAAGGAGGTCTCCGGAGCGATCACCTCCTCCACCCTCACCACGGTCGCGGTCTTCCTGCCGATCGGCGTGGTCGGCGGCATGGTGGGTGCCCTCTTCGGCTCCTTCTCGCTGACGGTGACCGTCGCCCTGCTGTCCTCCCTGATCGTCTCCCTGACGGTCGTACCGGTCCTCTCGTTCTGGTTCCTGCGCGCCCCGCGGATCCCCGAGGGCAGCACCGCCGAGGACCTGCGCCGCCAGGCCGAGGAGAAGGAGACCAAGAGTCCGCTGCAGCGTCTCTACGTCCCCGTCCTGCGGTTCGCGACCCGCCGCCGGGTCACCAGCCTGGTCATCGCCGTCGTGATCCTCCTCGGCACCTTCGCCATGGGCCCGCTGCTGAAGACCAACTTCCTCGACCAGGGCAGCCAGGACACCCTCACCGTCAAGCAGGAGCTCAAGCCCGGCACCAGCCTGGACGCGGCCGACAAGCAGGCCAAGAAGGTCGAGAAGCTGCTCGCCGCCAACGACGACATCGCCGACTACCAGGTCACCGTCGGCTCCTCCGGCTTCATGGCGGCCTTCGGCGGCGGCACCGGTGCCAACCAGGCCTCCTACCAGCTGAAGCTGAAGGACGCCGCGGACTCCGGCAAGGTCACCGACGACCTGCGGGCCGCGCTCGGCAAGCTCGGCCCGTCCATCGGCGACACCACCGTCACCGCGGGCGGCGGCTTCGGCAGCCAGGACCTGAGCGTGGTGGTCAAGGCCGCCGACGGCGACGTCCTGAAGAAGGCCAGTGAGCAGGTCCGCAAGACCGTCGCCGGCCTCGACCACGTCACCGACGTGCAGAGCGACCTCGCCCAGAGCGTGCCGCGGATCTCCGTGACGCCCAACGCCAAGGCGGCCGCGGCCGGTTACAACCAGACCACCCTGGGCGGCGCGGTCGCCGAGGCGGTCCGCGGCACCACCAGCGGCAAGGCCGTCCTGGACGACGCCGAGCGCGACATCGTGATCAAGTCGGCCCACCCGGCCACCACCGTGGCCGAGTTGAAGAAGCTGGCCGTCCCGACCCCGGCGGGCCCGGCCGAGCTGGGCACGCTCGCCACCGTGCGGACCGTGCCCGGCCCGGTCCAGATGACCCGGATCGACGGGGCCCGCTCGGCGACCATCACCGCCAAGCCGACCGGCGACAACACCGGCGCGGTCAGCACCACGCTGCAGAGCAAGATCAACGCCCTGAAGCTGCCCGACGGCGCCACCGCGGAGATCGGCGGCGTCTCCCAGAACCAGACCGATGCGTTCTCCTCGCTCGGCCTGGCGATGCTGGCGGCCATCGCCATCGTCTTCATGCTCCTGGTCGGCACCTTCCGCTCGCTGGTCCAGCCGCTGATCCTGCTCGTCTCGATCCCCTTCGCGGCGACCGGCGCGATCGGCCTGCTGATCGCCACCGGCACCCCGCTGGGCGTCCCGGCGATGATCGGCATGCTGATGCTGATCGGCATCGTGGTCACCAACGCCATCGTGCTGATCGACCTGATCAACCAGTACCGGTCGCAGGGTTACGGGGTCGTCGAGGCGGTCATCGAAGGCGGCCGGCACCGGCTGCGCCCGATCCTGATGACGGCGCTGGCCACGATCATGGCGCTGCTCCCGATGGCGCTCTCCGTCACGGGCGACGGCGGCTTCATCTCCCAGCCGCTCGCCGTGGTCGTGATCGGCGGTCTGGTCACCTCCACCCTCCTCACCCTCCTGCTCGTCCCGACGCTCTACGCGATGATCGAGCTCCGCAAGGAGCGCCGGGCGAAGAAGAAGGCCGCGAAGCGGGACGGGAAGACCGGCCCGCGGACCGAGGAGACCGACCGCGCACCGGAGCCGGCGGGCGTCTGACGGACCGGAGCCGACCGGCATCTGACGCCGGCCCGGAGCTGACACAGCCTCCGAGCTGACGCAGAAACGGTGCCTCTGCAGAATCGATGCCCCCGCAGGCCGGCGCTTGCGGGGGCATCGCGCTGGGCATCCCCGTCACGGGGTCGGACTCGGCCCCGCACCGACGAAGGGGGAGCACGATGGGCAAGCACGGGGACGGCAAGGGCGGCGAGGAGGGCGACAAACACCAGAGCCCGAAGGAGTCCGACGGCCGGTGGACCAAGCCGGTGACCGACCCGCCGAAGAAGTAGGGGGCGGCGCCATGTCCTCGCCGGACCGGCTGGTGGAAATCCTCCACAACAAGGGCGTGTTGGGCCCCGAATGGGCCCCGACGGTCGCCGCGGTCGACCGCGCGCACTTCGTCCCGGACACCTTCGAGGTGGCCGACCGCACCCTCTCCCGCTCCGCCGACGAGGCGGAGTGGCGCCGGATGGTCTACGCCGACCTGCCGCTCATCACCCAGCACAACGACGGCCGCCGCGCGCAGGGCGAGGTCGCCTTCCCCACGTGCTCGACGTCCGTGCCCTCCCTCATGCTGGCGATGGCCGCGATCGTCCGGGACGGTGACGCGGTACTGGAGATCGGCAGCGGCACCGGCTATCACGCCGCCTGGCTCGCCCATCGGCTCGGCGGGGACCGTACGACCACGATCGAGACCGACAAGGCCCTGCACGACATCGCCCGGGACAACCTCGCGCGGGCGGGCCTGCATCCGCACCTGGAGTGCGGCGACGGCCTGGCGGGCGTCCCCGGACGGTCCCCCTTCGACCGGATCATCGCCACCTGCACGGTCCGCGACATCCCCTACGCCTGGGTGGCGCAGACCGCACCGGGCGGCACGATCCTCACCCCGTGGGGCTCGTCGTTCCACTCGTACTCGTTCGCGACCCTGACCGTCCGCGACGGTCAGGCCACCGGCGGCTTCTCCGGCCGCCCGGCCTTCATGTGGGCCCGTCAGCAGCGCCGCTCCTACGGCCGCATCAGGGACTGGTACCACGGCGAGGAGGGCGAACGGGCGACGACCACGCTCGACCCCCGGGCGCTGGAGGACGATCTGCACGCCCGCTTCGCCGTCGGACTGCGGGTACGGGACGCCTGGCCGCTGCTGTGCCCCGCCGACGACGGCAGCGACGAAGCCACGTACTGGCTCTTCGACGACGCCCGCAGCTCATGGGCCACCGTCGAATACGTCCCCGGCCGTGCGGCGTACGAGACGGAACAGCACGGCCCGCGCCGCCTGTGGGACGAGGTCGAGTGCGCCTACCGCGCCTGGACCGCCGAGGGCAGCCCCACCAGGGACCGCTACCGGATCACGGTCACCGAAGACGGGCAGACCGTGTCCCTGTGACCGGCCCGTCCCGGCCCGTCCTGTCGGCGGGTTGGGACGGGCCGAACTGCGCGGTTAGCCCTGGGCCTTGAGGGAGCCGACGAACGCCGTCCAGGCCGCGTCGGGGATGAGGAGCGCGGGGCCGTGGGGGTTCTTGCTGTCCCGTACGGGAACGAGGCCGGGGAAGTCGTCGGCGACCTCGACGCAACTCCCACCGTTGGTGTTGCTGTAGCTGCTCTTGCGCCAGCGAGCCGCGCTCAACTCGGTTGTGTGTCGCATGGCTTGTAGTCCTCCATTACCTTTCGGATCAGGTCCGCTGACTCCGCCAGTGAGAGGGCATTCGCACGCAGCACCTCGTACCGGCGCCGCCATTTCTTCACGGCTTCCGGACCCTCGTGGAGATGCGCCGTCTCGATGCCCTCTTCGTAGGCCACGGTGGAGCCGTCGGGCAGCGTCAGCAGATTCAGGGCGCCGCCCATCAGCGGGTACGGACCCGCACTGAACGGCATGACCTGCACCTTACTGTCGGGAGTATCCACCTGTTCGAGTAGCCGAGCCAGTTGTTTGTGCATGCACTCCCTGCCGCCCGCATGCCGCCGGAGCACAGCCTCGTCGATGATCACCCATCGGTACGGCCGAGAGTCCGAGTGCAGACGATCCTGACGGGACATCCGGGCGTTGACGCGCTCTTCGATCAGTTCCTTGGTCAAGTCCTCCTGGCAGCCCAGAGAGTCCCGGGCGTACTCCTTGGTCTGCAGCAATCCAGGTACGGCCTGCGGTTCGTAGACCTCGATCACTTCGGCGCGCGCCTCGCAGTCCATGAACCGCCGGTACTGATCCGGATGCGCCTCCCGCTTCGCCAGTTGGTACAGGCCGTGGAAGTACTCCTCCGTGCCGAACGCCGCGTCGAGCGCGGCGGGTAGTTCCGGCGGCGGCATCAACTCCGCCGGTTCGACGCGCGCCAGGGTGCTCTTGCTGAAGTTGACGATGTCCGCGAGCTGCACCAGCGACAGCTTCGCGCGCTCGCGGTGGCGGCGCTGTTCGGAACCGAAGTAGTGGCGTGCGGAAAGGTACGGGGTCAGTTCCTTCGACGTGAACTTCATAGCGGTCAGCTCTCCCGGTCGTCCCAGCTCAACAGGCGGACGGGGCGCCCGTGTTGAGGCCATGTCCCACGGGGTGGCGATGGCGATACACACGGTAATGAGAAGGGTCGATTCGAAGGAAGCGAGCCATATGTTCGAGAGTTCGCCGCCACGGTTGCTGCCGTGGACCAGGCCGGACGGTGCCCCGTGCTACCTGAGTACGGACAACCCCGACAGCCACCTGTCCCTACTGGCCGACCATGCCGAGGAGGAGCTGCTCGCGGCCGCCGAGGCCCTGCTGGAGGAGATCGGGAAGCTGCCCTCGTTGCGGGGCGCGGGCCTCCGGGAGCTGTGCCGGATGGTCACCAGGCTTCAGGGGGCGCTGCGGGACGTGTTACGGATCGCGGTCAGTCGGGGCGACCGGCTGCCGGAGCCCTGCGATCACGGTGAGACCAGACTGTGCGAGGGCCGGACCTGCTGCCGGGCCTGTCGTCGGCAGATCTATCTGTGACGTGACGCCCCGATCCGCCCCGATCCGCCCCGATCCGCCCCGATCCGCCCCGACCCGCTCCGTCGCGGCCCGAGTGCCGGAGCGGCGCACGCGTTCGGAGGCGCACCTCTCGCCGATCGCCGGGAGCGATGGTTACGTGGCTCGTGGTGCCGAACCGACGAAAGGTGAGCGAGCGTGCCGTCCGCCCTGGCCCGCAAGGCCGCCCCCGTAACCGCTGCCGGGCTCGCCTGTGTGCTGGCCTTCGCGGCCGCTCCGCCCGCGGCCGCCGGACCCGTCGTCGGCGTCCGGGTGGGCGTCACGGGCGGGGCCTACACCGGCAGTGTGGGCATCGTCAGAACGGCCGCGCGCACCGTCTTCGGCGGCTTGTACTGTGCGGCCAACGGCACCGACCCCACACCGCTCACCGCCCTGTTCGACGCCCAGGAGCAGTACGGCCTCGGCGGGGTAGGGGCGCGCTGGGACGCGGCCAAGGGGGACTTTGTCGTCACCGATATCCATGGCGACGCCGCGGACTCCAAGAAGAAGTGGAACGCCTATGTGAACGAAAAGAAGATCACGACCGGCCCCTGCCAGACCGCGGTCAAGGACACCGACAAGGTCCGGTGGACCCTGGAGTAGCCGCTCGTGCCGCCAAGTAGGGCAGACGGGCCGTCCCCCGCCCCCACGCACGTTCACTCATCCACCCACGGGAGGGGACGGGCCGGAGGGGCCGGTGTGTGGGACGTAAAGCGAAGCAGTCCCACAC
>NZ_JBSHBP010000098.1:0-23054 GCF_053612065.1 Streptomyces sp. NPDC054765
CGCCAGTGGTGACTGGCGGGCACGGCCGGATCGCCGGTGAGATCTCGTCAGACGTTGAAGCCCAGCGCGCGGAGCTGCTCGCGGCCGTCGTCGGTGATCTTGTCCGGGCCCCACGGGGGCATCCAGACCCAGTTGATCTTGAGTTCATTGACGATGCCGTCGGTGGCGGACTTCGCCTGGTCCTCGATGACGTCGGTCAGCGGGCAGGCCGCGGAGGTCAGCGTCATGTCGATGGTGGCGATATTGGCGTCATCGACGTGGACGCCGTAGATCAGCCCCAGGTTCACGACATCGATGCCCAGCTCGGGGTCCACGACGTCGTAGAGCGCCTCGCGGACCTCCTCTTCGGAAGCCGGCTTGGTGGTGGTCGGGGTGTCGGTCATGCGGTCTTCGCCTCCTCGGAGAGGGCCTTGGCCGTGGCGTCCTTCCAGGCCATCCAGCTGAGCAGCGCGCACTTCACGCGCGCCGGGTACTTCGAGACACCGGCGAACGCCACCGCGTCCTCCAGCACCTCCTCCATCGCGTCATCCGGCTCCACCTGGCCCTTGGACTGCATCAGCTCCAGGAAGGTCTCCTGGATCTTCTGCGCGTCCCCGAGCGGCTTGCCCACCAGGAGCTCGTTGAGCACCGAGGCGCTGGCCTGGCTGATGGAGCAGCCCTGCCCCTCGTAGGACACGTCGGCGATCGTCGCGCCGTCGAGCCGCACGCGCAGCGTGATCTCGTCACCGCAGGTGGGGTTGACATGGTGCACCTCGGCGTCGCCGTCCCGAAGACCGCGCCCGTGCGGGTGCTTGTAGTGGTCCAGGATGACGTCCTGGTACATGGAATCCAGCTTCACGGCTCAGTCAGTCCTCGTCCTCATCCGCTGTGCTTGTGTCACCGGCTGTCCTTGCTTAACCGAAAAAGTTGCGGACGTGCTCCAGGCCCTCGACCAAGACGTCGACCTCGGCAGGGGTGGAGTACAGATAGAACGACGCTCGCGTGGTCGCAGGAATTCCGTAGCGCAGGCAGACCGGCCGTGCGCAGTGGTGTCCCACGCGGACCGCGATGCCCTGCTCGTCCAGCACCTGGCCGACGTCGTGCGGATGGATGTCGCCGAGCGTGAACGAGAGCGTCGCCCCGCGGTCCTCGGCCGTGCTCGGGCCGATGATGCGCAGGTCGGGGACCTCCAGCAGCCGCTTGACGGCGTACTCGGTGATCGCGTGCTCATGCGCGGCGATGTGGTCCATGCCGATCGAGGTGAGGTAGTCCACGGCCGCGCCGAGGCCGACGGCCTGGGCGATCGGGGGCGTACCGGCCTCGAACTTGTGCGGCGCGGGCGCGTACGTCGAGGAGTGCATCGAGACGGTCTCGATCATCTCACCGCCGCCGAGGAACGGCGGGAGGTCCTCCAGCAGCTCCTGGCGGCCCCACAGCACACCGATGCCGGTCGGACCGCACATCTTGTGGCCGGTGAAGGCCACGAAGTCGGCCTGCAGCGCCTGGACGTCCAGCACCATGTGCGGGGCGGCCTGCGAGGCGTCGATGCAGACCAGCGCGCCGACCTCCTGGGCGCGGCGGATGATCGTCTCGACCGGGTTGATGGTGCCCATGATGTTGGAGACCAGCGTGAAGGAGACGATCTTCGTCTGCTCGGTGATGATCTCGTCGATGTTGGACAGGTCGAGACGGCCGTCGTCGGTGATGCCGAACCACTTCAGCTTCGCGCCGGTGCGCTGCGAGAGCAGCTGCCACGGGACGATGTTGGAGTGGTGCTCCATCTCCGTGATGACGATCTCGGTCTCGCGGTCCACGCGGTAGGGCTCATCGGCCCAGCCGAGCATGTTGGCCACGAGGTTGAGCGACTCGGAGGCGTTCTTGGTGAAGATCACCTCGTCGCGGCTCGGCGCGTTGATGAAGGCAGCCACCTTGTCGCGGGCACCTTCGTACAGCGCCGTGGCCTCCTCGGCGAGCACATGCACGCCGCGGTGGACGTTGGCGTTGTGGCGTTCGTAGTAGGCGTTCAGGGCGTCGAGAACCTGACGCGGCTTCTGCGAGGTCGCCGCGTTGTCCAGGTACACGACCTTCTTCCCGTCGTGGACCAGACGGTCCAGCAGGGGGAAGTCCTTACGGATCGCCTCTGTGTCGAGGAGGCCCGGCAGCTGTGTCACGCGGTTGCGCCACCCTTCGTGTACTCCTCGTAGCCCTCGGCCTCCAGCTTGTCCGCGAGCTCGGCGCCGCCGGACTCGGCGATCCGGCCGTTCGCGAAGACGTGGACCTGGTCGGGCTTGATGTAGCGCAGGATGCGCGTGTAGTGGGTGATCAGCAGGGTGCCGACCTCGCCGGTCTCGCGGACGCGGTTGACGCCCTCGGAGACGGTGCGCAGGGCGTCGACGTCCAGGCCGGAGTCGGTCTCGTCGAGGATCGCGATGGCGGGCTTGAGCAGCTCCAGCTGGAGGATCTCGTGGCGCTTCTTCTCACCGCCGGAGAAGCCCTCGTTGACGTTGCGCTCGGCGAAGGCGGGGTCCATCTGGAGACGCGCCATGGCCTCCTTGACCTCCTTGACCCACAGCCGCAGCTTGGGGGCCTCGCCGCGGATCGCGGTCGCGGAGGTCCGCAGGAAGTTGGAGACCGAGACGCCGGGCACCTCGACCGGGTACTGCATGGCGAGGAAGACGCCGGCGCGGGCGCGCTCGTCGACGGACATCTCCAGGACGTCCTCGCCGTCGAGGGTGACGGTGCCGCCGGTGATCGTGTACTTGGGGTGACCCGCCAGGGAGTAGGCGAGAGTCGACTTGCCGGAGCCGTTGGGGCCCATGATGGCGTGCGTCTCGCCCTGCTTCACGGTCAGGTCGACGCCCTTGAGGATCTCGCGCGGGCCGTTCTCGGCCTCGACGGAGACGTGCAGGTCGTGGATCTCAAGCGTTGCCATGGGGAACTCAGGACTCCTGGGTGACGGAGACGAGCACGTCGTCCCCTTCGATCTTTACGGGGTATACGGGGACGGGGCGCGTCGCGGGAAGGCCGTTTGGCTTGCCGGTGCGCAGGTCGAAGCTCGAACCGTGCAGCCAGCACTCGATCGAGCAGTCCTCGACCTCCCCCTCCGAGAGGGAGACGTTCGCATGCGAGCAGATGTCGTTGATCGCGAACACCTCGCCCTCGGTGCGGACCAGGGAAACCGGCGTGCCGTCGATCTCCACCCGCTTGGGGGTGTCCGCCTCCAGCTCGCTGAGCGCCGCTGCGCGTACGTACGTCATGCCGCTGACGCTTCCAGCTCGGCCTCGATCTTGCTCATCAGACGCTCTTCGACGTCCGGGAGACCGATCTGCTGGACCAACTCGGCGAAGAAGCCGCGGACGACCAGCCGACGGGCCTCGTCGGCCGGGATGCCGCGAGCCATCAGGTAGAACAGCTGCTCGTCGTCGAAGCGGCCGGTCGCCGAGGCGTGGCCGGCGCCGACGATCTCGCCGGTCTCGATCTCCAGGTTGGGGACCGAGTCGACCCGCGCGCCGTCGGTGAGGACGAGGTTGCGGTTGAGCTCGTAGGTGTCCGTGCCGGTCGCGGACGCCTGGATGAGGACATCGCCGATCCAGACCGCGTGGGCGTCCTGGCCCTGCAGCGCGCCCTTGTATGTCACATGGGAGCGGCAGTTGGACGCCTCGTGGTCGACGAAGAGGCGGTGCTCCTGGTGCTGGCCCTGCTCGGTGAAGTACAGACCGTAGAGCTCGGCCTCGCCACCGGGGGCCGCGTAGGTGATGCGCGGGTGCAGCCGGACGAGGTCGCCGCCGAAGGTGACCACCACGGACTTGAAGCTCGCATCCCGGCCGACGAGGGCGTTGTGCTGCGCGACGTGCACGGCCTGGTCGTCCCAGTCCTGGACGGAGACGACGGTCAGCTTGGCGCCGTCACCGAGGAGGTAGTCGACGTTGGCGGCGAGCACCGCGTCACCGGTGTGGTCGAAGACCACGACCGCCTCGGCGAATGCGCCGAGTTCGATGACCTGGTGGCCGAAGGCCGTGCCGCCCTCACCGTGGACGCTGATCCGGATCGGCTCGGCGAGCACGGTCTCCTTGGGGACCGAGACCACCGACGCCTTCTCGAAGGAGCTGTACGCCTGGGCGGCGACCCGGTCCACGGGCTTGCCGGCCTTGCCGACCCGCGGGTCGGTGCGGTCGACCAGCTCGTGGGTGACACCCTCGGGAGCGGTGATGTCGATCTTCAGGTCGGGACCGCCGGCCACGGCACTGCCGTCGTGCAGGCCCTTGAGGCGCGCGAGGGGCGTGAAGCGCCACTCCTCCTCGCGGCCGTGCGGCACCGGGAAGTCCGCCACGTCGTAGGACGGCGGGGCGCTCATCCGGGTGGCGACGGTGGACTCCGCGGCCACCGCGAGGGAGCCGGTGGTCGTGGAACCCGCCGGTACGGGCCCCCCCGCTCGAGCGGAGCCGAGAGTGGGGGAGTTCTGAGCCTCAGCCATGGCTGTCGTAGTGCTCGCTTTCTGCAATCAGGGAGTCAGTCGCTGCGGGGTGGCCGGGCGTCAGCCGACCGACCCTTCCATCTGCAGCTCGATCAGCCGGTTGAGCTCCAGCGCATATTCCATCGGCAGCTCACGGGCGATCGGCTCGACGAAGCCGCGCACGATCATCGCCATGGCCTCGAACTCCGTCAGGCCGCGGGCCATCAGGTAGAAGAGCTGGTCCTCGCTGACCTTGGAGACGGTCGCCTCGTGGCCCATGGAGACGTCGTCCTCGCGGACGTCGACGTACGGGTAGGTGTCCGAGCGGGAGATGGTGTCCACCAGCAGGGCGTCACACAGCACGTTGGACTTGGAGCCCGCGGCGCCCTCGCCGATCTCGACCAGACCTCGGTAGGAGGTGCGGCCGCCGCCTCGCGCCACCGACTTGGAGACGATGTTGGAGGAGGTGTTCGGCGCCATGTGGACCATCTTGGAGCCGGCGTCCTGGTGCTGGCCCTCGCCCGCGAAGGCGATGGACAGGGTCTCGCCCTTGGCGTGCTCGCCCATCAGGTAGACCGCCGGGTACTTCATCGTCACCTTGGAGCCGAGGTTGCCGTCGACCCACTCCATGGTCGCGCCCTCGTAGGCGACGGCGCGCTTGGTGACCAGGTTGTAGACGTTGTTCGACCAGTTCTGGATGGTCGTGTAGCGGCAGCGGCCGCCCTTCTTCACGATGATCTCGACGACCGCGGAGTGCAGCGAGTCCGACTTGTAGATCGGCGCGGTGCAGCCCTCGACGTAGTGGACGTAGGCGTCCTCGTCGACGATGATCAGCGTCCGCTCGAACTGACCCATGTTCTCGGTGTTGATCCGGAAGTAGGCCTGCAGCGGGATGTCCACGTGGACACCCTTGGGGACGTAGATGAACGAGCCGCCGGACCACACCGCGGTGTTCAGCGACGCGAACTTGTTGTCACCGACCGGGATGACCGTGCCGAAGTACTCCTGGAAGAGTTCCGGGTGCTCCTTGAGCGCAGTGTCGGTGTCCAGGAAGAGAACGCCCTGCTCCTCCAGGTCCTCACGGATCTGGTGGTAGACGACCTCGGACTCGTACTGGGCGGCGACACCGGCGACCAGGCGCTGCTTCTCCGCCTCGGGGATGCCGAGCTTGTCGTAGGTGTTCTTGATGTCCTCGGGCAGGTCCTCCCAGGAGGCGGCCTGCTGCTCCGTGGAGCGGACGAAGTACTTGATGTTGTCGAAGTCGATGCCCGAGAGGTCCGAGCCCCAGTTCGGCATGGGCTTCTTGTCGAACAGCTTCAGGCCCTTGAGGCGGAGCTTGAGCATCCACTCCGGCTCGTTCTTCTTCGCCGAGATGTCGCGGACGACTGCCTCGGAAAGACCGCGCTTGGCGGAAGCGCCGGCCACGTCGGAGTCGGCCCAGCCGTATTCGTACTTGCCCAGGCCCTCGAGCTCGGGGTGAGCAGTCTCCGTGGGGAGCGTCATGCGGGGTTCCTCCCGGCCGTGCTTGCAGATGCTGTGGTGGTCTTGGTGGTGCGTGCGGTGCTGTGCGCGGCCTTGCCGGCACCGGCCTTCGGGATGAAGGTCGTGCACACCCCGTCGCCATGGGCGATGGTGGCAAGCCGCTGTACATGGGTCCCGAGCAATCGGGAGAAGACCTCGGTCTCCGCCTCGCACAGCTGCGGGTACTGCTCGGCGACATGGGCGACCGGGCAGTGGTGCTGGCAGAGCTGTTCACCGAGCTGGGGATTGGGGGCGCTGCGCGCCGTAGCAGCGTACCCGTCCGCGGTCAACGCCTTCGCCAGGGCCTCGGTGCGGGCCTGGGGCTCGGCGGACTCGACCGCCTTGCGGTAGCCCTCGGCCTGGGCGGCGAGCCGGGCACGGGCGAACGCGGCGACGGCGGCCTCGCCCTTCTCACCGCCGCCCGCGCTCTGCGCGATCCAGCGCAGCGCGTCGGAGGCGAGCTGGTCGTAGGCCTGGTCGAAGGCGTCCCGTCCGCAGTCGGTGAGGGCGAAGGCCTTGGCCGGACGGCCGCGGCCACGTGTGCCGTAGACCCGCTTCTCGCGGGGCTCGACGACACCCTCGGCGGCGAGCGCGTCCAGATGCCGGCGGACGGCCGCCTGGGTCAGCTCCAGCCGCAGGGCCAGCTCGGCCGCGGTGGACGGACCGTGGTCGAGAATGGAGCGGGCGACCCTGTTGCGGGTGCCCTGCTGTTCGTCATGCGGCGCGGAGGCGGCCGGCCCGGCGGTCTGCTCGACCGCGGGCCCTTCCTGTTCCTCGCTCGCGTATTTCACAACGCCATTGTTGCGTAATTCGCCAAAGCGGCACAACCCTCGTCCGGATCACGGACTGGTGGCCTCTATCACTTAGGGTCACCTAATTCAAGCCCCCGCGGAGGGGCAAAGTGCGGCCCCACCTGCGCGGGCGCGCCCCGGCCCACGGCGGCGCACCAGGGCGCGCGGACCGTCCACATCCCCGCGGGCGCGCACCGCCGGATGGGTATCCGGGCGCCCGGAAGCCCCCGCGCCCCCGTTGAAAGGGGCCTTGCCACTCTCCGTAGACTGCCCGGCATGCGCAGCACCTCCCCTGGGGGCAATCCCCCGGCCCCCGGACGAGAGCCTGCCGTCGAGGTCGTCGGTCTGGTCAAGCGATACGGGACCAAGACCGCCGTGGACGGGCTCGACCTGACCGTCGCGCGCGGCACGGTGACCGCCGTGCTCGGCCCCAACGGCGCCGGCAAGACCACCACCGTCGAGACCTGCGAGGGCTACCGCCGCCCGGACGCCGGGCGCGTCCGGGTCCTGGGCCTGGACCCGGTGGCCGACGCCGCGGCGCTGCGGCCGCGCATCGGCGTGATGCTGCAGTCCGGCGGCGTCTACCCGGGCGCCAAGGCGGAGGAGATGCTGCGGCACACCGCCACCCTGCACGCCCACCCCCTCGACGTCGGGCCGCTCATCGAACGGCTCGGCCTGGGCAGCTGCGGCCGGACGCCCTACCGCCGGCTGTCCGGCGGCCAGCAGCAGCGCCTCGCGCTGGCGATGGCCGTGGTCGGCCGCCCCGAGCTGGTCTTCCTCGACGAGCCGACGGCCGGCCTCGACCCCCAGGCCCGGCACGCCACCTGGGACCTCGTGCGGGAACTGCGCGCCGACGGCGTCAGCACCGTACTGACCACCCACTTCATGGACGAGGCCGAGCAGCTCGCCGACGATGTCGCGATCATCGACGGCGGCCGGGTGATCGCCCAGGGCAGCCCGGACGAGCTGTGCCGCGGCGGCGCGGAGAACAGCCTGCGCTTCACCGGCCGCCCCGGCCTCGACATCGCCTCGCTGCTCAAGGCGCTGCCCGCCGACAGCGCCGCCACGGAACCGTCCTCCGGCGTCTACCGCGTGCACGGCAAGGTCAACCCGCAGCTGCTGGCCACCGTCGCCTCCTGGTGCGCCCAGAACGGCGTGCTGCCCGACGCGATAGCCGTCGAGCGCCACACCCTGGAGGACGTCTTCCTGGAGCTCACGGGCAAGGAGCTGCGCGCATGAACCACCGCCACACGACTTTCGGCCGGGGGTCCGGGGGTCGCCCCCCTGGCAGGCACAGCCTGGAGCTCACCGGCAAGGAGCTGCGCGCATGACCGCGACCGGCACGTTCACCCCCCGGCCCGGCGCGGCCCCGCTGCCCCGGATGATCCGTGCGCAGGCGGCCCTGGAGACCAGGATGCTGCTGCGCAACGGCGAGCAGCTACTGCTGACCGTCATCATCCCGACGCTGCTGCTGGTGCTGTTCTCCGCCGTCGACATCATCGCGGTGCCCACCGACACGGCCGGCGGCGCGGGCAGCTCCGTCGACTTCCTGGCACCCGGCATCCTGGCACTCGCCGTGATGTCGACCGCCTTCACCGGCCAGGCCATCGCGACCGGCTTCGAACGGCGCTACGGCGTCCTCAAACGGCTGGCCGTCTCGCCACTGCCACGCTGGGGTCTGATGACCGCCAAGACCTGCGCGGTGCTGGTCACCGAGGTGCTGCAGACCGTGCTGCTGACGGCCGTGGCCCTGGCGCTGGGCTGGTCCCCGCACGGCAGCCCGCTGTCCGTGCTGCTGTTGCTCCTGCTGGGTACCGCCGCCTTCTCGGGCCTGGGCCTGCTGATGGCCGGCACGCTCAAGGCCGAGGCCACCCTCGCGGCGGCCAACCTGGTCTTCCTGCTGCTCCTGGTCGGCGGCGGCGTGATCGTCCCGCTGGACAAGTTCCCCGCGGCCGCGCAGAGCGTGCTCGGGCTGCTGCCGATCGCCGCGCTGTCCGACGGGCTGCGCGACGTCCTCCAGCACGGCGCCGGCATCCCCTGGCGGGACCTGGGCATCCTCGCCGTCTGGTCGGTGCTGGGGCTGGGTACGGCCGCTCGCTTCTTCCGCTGGGAGTGAGCCGCCGGGCGGCGCTCCCGATGCCCGGTTCCGGACGGTTCCGTCGCCTGGCGCCCCCCTCGTGAAAGTTTGCACAAGGCGCCGCCTACGATGTCTCCCGTGCCGAATTCGCTGAACCCCCTCGAGCTGATCGCCCACCGCTGGCAGCCGTCCGCGGCCTTTGTGCGACGGGCCGCGCTGGCCACCGTCGTCATGGCCGTGATCATCGTCGTCACGGGTGGCGCGGTCCGGCTCACGCAGTCCGGCCTGGGGTGTACGACCTGGCCCACGTGCACGCCGGACAGCCTGACGCCGACCCCCGCGATGGGCATCAACGGGATCATCGAGTTCAGCAACCGCATGCTGACGGACGTCCTGTGCGCGGTCGTCGGGCTGTTCATCATCGCCGCCCGCGCCCGCCACCCCCGGCGCCGCTCGCTCACCCGCCTCGGCTGGGCGCAGTTCTGGCTCGTCATGAGCAACGCCGTCATCGGCGGCATCACGGTCCTGACCGGCCTGAACCCGTACATCGTCAGCTCGCACTTCCTTGCCGCCACGGCACTGCTCACGGTCGCCCTCCTGAGCTGGAAGCGGGCGAGCGAGGGCGACGAGGAGCCACGCGAGGTGACCGCCCGCCCGGTGCGGCAGCTGGCCTGGCTGCTGGTGGGAGCGACCGGCGCGCTCACCGTCATCGGCACGGTCGTCACCGGCGCGGGCCCGCACGCGGGCGACGCCAGGAAGGTCCACCGCATCCCGCTGGACTGGCAGGAGATCACCCAGCTGCATGTGGACTTCGTCTACATCGTCATCGGCCTGACCGTGGCTCTCTGGTTCACCCTGCGCGCCGTCAAGGCCCCGGCCGCTCCGCGCCGGCTGGTCCTGGAGCTGCTCGCCTGCCTGGCTCTGCAGGGTGTCGTCGGCTATGTCCAGTACTTCATGGGCCTGCCCGAAGTCGTCATCGGGGTCCATATGCTGGGTTCGACCCTGGTGTGGATCTGTGTGCTGAGGGTGGCTCTGTCGCTGCGCGACCGCGGTCCGCTCCAGGAGGACGGCCCCGGCGGACCCGCCCCCTCGGGCGAGCACGGGGCACCAAAACCTCAGCCGGCCTCCGCGCTCAGCCGGTAGACCCGGCGCGCGGTCCCCGAACCGACCTTCTCGGTGATCCGCCGTCCGTCCTCGGCACCGCACAGCCCCTCGTCGGTCCACTCCCGTACGAGACGGCCCATGGCGCGCAGAAAGCACCGGGCGCCGGTCACATACAGCTCGGGCAGCCCGCGGGCGCCCGAGGAGAACAGCAGCTTGCCGAACGGCGCCTGACCGAGCGTCTCCTCCGGGCAGGGCCCGGCGTCCGCGTACACATGGGCGTGCACCGCGGCAAGCTGCGCCGCCCGCCGGTGGTGCGGTGCCTGCGGCAGCAGGACGAGATCCGCGCCGAGACCGGTCGTGGCGCGCAGGAAACCCGTCAGCGGCCGCGGATCGGGGCAGTGCAGCTGCACCGGCAGACCGGTCGCCACCGCGCTCCACAGCAGATGCCGTACGAGCGCGGGCTCACCGAGCCGCTCGCCGGGCCGGCGGCCGCGCAGCCAGCGGTCCGCGGCGCGCCGTACCTCGCCGGCCCCGGGGGCGTGCCCGTCGCAGTGGGTGGCGCCGGAGGCGAACGCGGTGGCGTGCTGGGCCTCGGCGTAGAGGGCCTCGGCGGTGTAGCCGAGGAAGGAGTCGACGCTGCCGGAGGTGTCGGCGACCTGCTCGGCGAGCGGTTCGAGCCGTACGACCTCGTGGGCCGCGGCCTCGGCGGCGGTGGCGAGTTCGGTGGCCGAGGTCAGCTCGCTGGGGGCGCCGGCCTCCAGCAGGAAGGTGCCGATGCCGGAGCCGCGCAGCAGCAGGCGTCCGGCGCGGTAGGCGCCGACCTCGCGTCGGCGGGCCAGATAGCGGGCGGGCGGGCACTGCGGTTCCAGGCCGAGCAGCGGGGGGCACCAGCGGCGTATCGCAAGGCCGGTGAAGCTGTCGAAATAGCTGGTGCCGGCGGGGGCCGGGCCGTGTGCGCCGGCCGCGGCGGCGAGGTGGGTCTCGAAGGAGCCGAGACCGAGCTCACCGTGCACCGCACCATGGCTGTGCTGATCGATGAGCGGTGGAAGTCCGTCCATCCGCTCCTCCTCGCCGAGAGCCCGCCGGGCGCGGCCGGAGCGCCGTGCCCGGTGGGCCTAACGGACGAGGAGGTGGTGAGGTATCGGGCTCCGCATCCGGCGTGCGCTCCGGCGCACGGCGCGCGGGCACGGACCGTCAGCTGTTGGCCGGGCCGCCCACCTGGATACCGGCCATCCGGGACCACTCGTAGCGGCCGGTACGGACCCTGGCGGCGAGGTCGCCGTCGAAGTCGTCATGGAGCGTGATGCCGGCCTTGTCGGCGGCGTCCTTGGCGGAGTCGAAGGTGTCCGCGACGAGGTTGCCCCACTCGCCGTCGGCCCCGACGAGCGCGATCCGGGTGCGGCCGCGGCCGATGTGCGCGAGCTGGCCTTCCGCGCTGCCGCCGTGCGTGGTGGCGAAGGCGCGGATCTGCTTGGCGAGCCGGTCCGCGTGCTTGCCGGCCTTCTTGTCGCCGCGCGCCGTGGCCTGCACGTCGGCCACCGCCTCCGTCTGCTCGTCCGCCTGCTGGGTGTCTGCCATGAACAGCATGCTACCCATCGGTAATCAACGAAGGAAGGGATCCACGGCGACGGCGACGAACAACAGCGACACATAGGTGATGGACCAGTGGAACAGCCGCATCTCCTTGAGCTTGGCGCCCGTGATCCCGGCCTTGGCGCGGGACTGCAGCCCGTGCGCCTCCTTGAGCCAGAAGGCCCCGCAGGCGACCGCGACGACGGTGTAGAACCAGCCCGTGTAGCCCAGCGGCTGCAGCAGCAGCGAGACGACGACCATCACCCAGCTGTAGGCGACGATCTGCCGCGCGACGACCTTGTTGCCCGCGACGACCGGCAGCATCGGCACACCGACCCGCTCGTAGTCCTCCTTGACCTTCATCGACAGCGGCCAGTAGTGCGGCGGCGTCCAGAAGAACATGACGAGGAAGAGAATGAACGAGGCCCAGGAGACGGAGTTCGTCACCGACGACCAGCCGATGAAGACCGGCATGCATCCCGCGATTCCGCCCCAGACGATGTTCTGGGTGGTGCGCCGCTTGAGGATCATCGTGTAGACCACGACGTAGAAAAGCAGCGCTCCGAGCGACAGCACCGCGGACAGCGGGTTGACGAGGAACCAGAACCAGGCCGTGGAGCCGACCGCGAGGGCGGTCGCGAAGACCAGGCACTCGCGGGGGCTCACCATGCCGGTGACCAGCGGCCGCTGGGACGTGCGGTCCATCAGCGCGTCGATGTCACGGTCGAGGTACATGTTGTAGGCGGCGGCGCCGCCGGCGGAGAGATATCCGCCGATACAGGTCACCAGCACCAGCCACAGGTCCGGCACACCCTTGGCGGCCAGGAACATCACCGGCACCGTGGTCATCAGCAGAAGCTCGATGACCCTCGGCTTGGTCAGCGCCACGAACGCCTTGACACGGGCCCCGAACGGCCGGTCGCCGGGACTCCCGGGGACCGGAGAGAGTTCCCCCACGGCCTTGACAGCGTGGGTGGTGCCCCCACCCGCAGGACGGGATTCGACGGCCGTCACGCACACCCCTGGAAGTAACATCAGCGGCCTCTGCCGCAGAAGAGATAAGGCCTGCAAGCCCGCCCGGCCGTGAATACCCGGTTAAGGGACTTGCGCGTACCACGCCACTTTAGACGTTGGCCATACAGCGATCTTCGCGGGGGTGGGGTCGTGTTGGGCGCCGGGCAGTGGGGTGGTGACGGCACCTTTTCCCGGACGTTCGCCCGGCGTTCAGGAGGCGCACGCGACCGCCGCCCGGCAGTCTGGTCGTATGGCCGTCACCTCAGGGCCGGAATGTCCCGAGTCCTGATTTGGTTGCCCGAAGCGACAAGCCGCCATGACACCCGCGCACCGACTGAGCGCCGAAAACACCGACTGAGCGTCGAAAAGACGCACGCACTTGCGGGGGTAGGCTCGACACCGCCTGGCGGACATACCGTCCGCGGCATTCGAACATGTGGAGAGGAGCCCTGACTCAGGGTGAGCACCAAGCCGACCACCACAGATCTCGAGTGGACCGAACTGGATCAGCGGGCAGTGGACACCGTCCGTGTCCTGGCCATGGATTCCGTGCAGAAGGTCGGTAACGGCCATCCGGGTACGGCCATGAGCCTGGCGCCGGCCGCCTACCTTCTCTTCCAGAAGCTGATGCGGCACGACCCGGCGGACGCGAACTGGACCGGACGCGACCGGTTCATTCTCTCCGCGGGCCACTCCAGCCTGACCCTCTACATCCAGCTCTACCTCGCCGGTTACGGCCTGGAGCTGGCCGACCTGGAGGCGTTCCGCACCTGGGGCTCGAAGACCCCCGGTCACCCCGAGTACGGCCACACCACCGGCGTCGAGACCACCACCGGTCCGCTGGGCCAGGGTGTCGCCAACGCGGTGGGCATGGCGATGGCCTCCCGCTACGAGCGCGGCCTGTTCGACCCGGATGCGCCCGAGGGCACCTCGCCCTTCGACCACACCATCTACGCCATCGCCGGCGACGGCTGCCTGCAGGAGGGCATCTCCGCCGAGGCCTCCTCGCTCGCGGGCCACCAGAAGCTCGGCAACCTCGTCATGCTGTGGGACGACAACCACATCTCGATCGAGGGCGACACCGAGACCGCGGTCTCGGAGGACACCTGCAAGCGCTACGAGGCCTACGGCTGGCATGTGCAGCGGGTGGCGCCGAAGGCGAACGGCGACCTGGACCCCGAGGCGCTGTACCGCGCCATCGAGGCGGCCAAGGCCGAGACCGGACGCCCGTCGTTCATCGCGATGCGCTCGATCATCGCCTGGCCGGCCCCCAACGCCCAGAACACCGAGGCCGCGCACGGCTCGGCGCTGGGCGAGGAGGAGGTCGCGGCCACCAAGCGCGTCCTCGGCTTCGACCCGGAGAAGTCCTTCGACGTCCCCGAGGAGGTGCTCGCGCACAGCCGCGCCGCCCTCGACCGCGGCCGTGACCTCAAGAAGGAGTGGGAGAAGGGTTTCGCCGACTGGCGCACGGCCCACCCCGGGCACGCCGCGGAGTTCGACCGGATCGCCGCGGGCGAGCTGCCCGCGGGCTGGGAGGAGCACCTCCCGTCGTTCGAGACCGGCAAGGCCGTGGCCACCCGCGCCGCGTCCGGCAAGGTGCTGCACGCGCTCGGTGCGGTCATCCCCGAGCTGTGGGGCGGCTCCGCCGACCTGGCGGGCTCGAACAACACCACGATCGACAAGACCTCGTCGTTCCTGCCCGAGGGCAACCCGCTGCCGGGCGCCGACCCGTACGGCCGCACGATCCACTTCGGTATCCGTGAGCACTCCATGGCCGCGGAGATGAACGGCATCACGCTGCACGGCAACACCCGTGTCTACGGCGGCACCTTCCTGGTGTTCTCCGACTACATGCGCAACGCCGTCCGGCTGTCCGCGCTGATGCACCTGCCGGTGACGTACGTCTGGACGCACGACTCCATCGGCCTGGGCGAGGACGGTCCGACCCACCAGCCGGTCGAGCACCTGGCCTCGCTGCGCGCCATCCCGAACCTGAACCTCGTCCGCCCGGCCGACGCCAACGAGACCGCCATCGCCTGGCGCGAGGTCCTCAAGCGCTGGACGAAGGAGTACGGCGTGGGGGCCCCGCACGGCCTCGCGCTGACCCGTCAGGGCGTGCCGACGTACCCCGCCGACGAGAACACCGCCAAGGGCGGCTACGTCCGGTTCGAGGCCGAAGGCGCCGACGGCAAGAGCACCACGCCGCAGGTCGTGCTGATCGGTACCGGCTCCGAGCTGCAGCTCGCCGTCGAGGCGCGCGAGCAGCTGCAGGCCGGGGGGATCCCCACCCGCGTGGTGTCGATGCCGTGCGTCGAGTGGTTCGAGCAGCAGGACCGGGCCTACCGCGACAGCGTGCTTCCCCCGTCCGTCAAGGCCCGTGTCGCTGTCGAGGCCGGCATCGGTCTGACCTGGCACCGCTTCGTCGGTGACGCCGGGCGCATCGTGTCCCTGGAGCACTTCGGCGCCTCGGCCGATGCCAAGGTCCTCTTCCGCGAGTTCGGCTTCACCGCCGACGCGGTCGCCTCCGCCGCCCGGGAATCGATCGAAGCCGCCGCGCGCTGACGCCAGTACACGACAAGTAGGAGATGCAAAACCCATGACAGACGCACTCAAGCGCCTCTCCGACGAAGGCGTCGCGATCTGGCTGGACGACCTGTCGCGCAAGCGCATCACGTCCGGCAACCTCGCCGAGCTGATCGACCAGCAGCATGTCGTCGGTGTCACGACGAACCCGTCGATCTTCCAGAAGGCGATCTCCTCGGGCGACGGCTACGAGCAGCAGCTCACCGACCTCGCCGCCCGCAAGGTCACCGTCGAAGAAGCCCTCCGCATGATCACGACGGCGGACGTCCGTGACGCCGCCGACATCCTGCGCCCGGTCTTCGACGCCACCGGCGGCCAGGACGGCCGGGTCTCCATCGAGGTGGACCCGCGCCTGGCGCACCACACCACGCCGACCATCGCCGAGGCCAAGCAGCTGGCGTGGCTGGTCGACCGCCCGAACACGCTGATCAAGATCCCGGCCACCAAGGCGGGCCTCCCGGCGATCACCGAGGTCATCGGCCTGGGCATCAGCGTCAATGTCACGCTGATCTTCTCGCTGGAGCGCTACCGCGAGGTCATGGACGCCTACCTGGCGGGCCTGGAGAAGGCCAAGGCCGCGGGCCTGGACCTGTCCCTGATCCGTTCGGTCGCGTCGTTCTTCGTGTCCCGTGTGGACTCCGAGATCGACAAGCGCCTGGAGAAGACCGGCACGGACGAGGCGAAGGCCCTCAAGGGCAAGGCCGCGCTGGCCAACGCCCGACTGGCCTACGAGGCGTACGAGGAGGTCTTCTCCTCGGAGCGCTGGGCCGCCCTCGACAAGGCCGGTGCCAACAAGCAGCGTCCGCTGTGGGCCTCGACCGGTGTCAAGGACCCGGCCTACAAGGACACGCTGTACGTGGACGAGCTGGTCGCCCCCGGCACGGTCAACACCATGCCGGAGGCCACCCTGGAGGCCACCGCCGACCACGGCGACATCAAGGGTGATGCCGTGCGCGGCACGTACGACACCGCCCGGACGGACCTGGAGGCGCTCGCGAAGCTCGGGATCTCGTACGACGATGTCGTAAAGGTCCTGGAGGACGAGGGCGTGGAGAAGTTCGAGGCGTCCTGGAACGACCTGCTCAAGTCCACGGAGGCGGAGCTCAAGCGCCTCGCTCCCTCGGAGGGCTGATCTCCCTTGTCTGATGCACACGGAGCCAACCCGCTTCGTGACGCCCTGGACCGACGGCTCCCGCGTATCGCGGGGCCGTCGGGCCTGGTCATCTTTGGCGTCACGGGCGATTTGTCCCGTAAAAAGCTGATGCCCGCGGTCTATGACCTGGCCAACCGCGGTCTGCTGCCGCCCGGTTTCTCGCTCGTCGGGTTCGCCCGCCGCGAGTGGGAACACGAGGACTTCGCGCAGGAGGTGTACGCCGCGGTCAAGGAACACTCGCGTACGCCGTTCCGCGAGGAGGTCTGGCAGCAGCTGGTCCAGGGCTGCCGCTTCGTCCAGGGCAACTTCGACGACGACGAGGCCTTCGAGACGCTCAAGGAGACGATAAACGAGCTCGACAAGGCCCAGGGCACCAACGGCAACTTCGCCTTCTACCTGTCCGTACCGCCGAAGTTCTTCCCCCAGGTCGTCCAGCAGCTGAAGAAGCACGGGCTGGCCGACCAGAAGGAGGGCTCCTGGCGGCGTGCGGTCATCGAGAAGCCGTTCGGCCACGACCTGGAGAGCGCCCAGGAGCTCAACCGGATCGTCCACGAGGTCTTCCCGCCGCACGAGGTCTTCCGGATCGACCACTACCTGGGCAAGGAGACGGTCCAGAACATCCTGGCGCTGCGGTTCGCCAACACGATGTTCGAGCCGCTGTGGAACCGCAGCTATGTCGACCACGTCCAGATCACGATGGCCGAGGACATCGGCATCGGCGGCCGGGCCGGCTACTACGACGGTATCGGCGCCGCCCGTGACGTCATCCAGAACCACCTTCTCCAGCTGCTCGCGCTGACCACGATGGAGGAGCCCTCCTCGTTCGAGGCGGATGCGCTGGTCGCGGAGAAGACCAAGGTGCTGGGTGCCGTCCGGCTGCCCAAGGACCTCGGCAGGGAGACGGTCCGCGCGCAGTACACGGAGGGCTGGCAGGGCGGCGAGAAGGCCGTCGGCTACCTCCAGGAAGAGGGCATCGACCCCAAGTCGAAGACCGACACCTACGCCGCGATCAAGCTGTCGATCGACAACCGCCGCTGGGCGGGCGTCCCCTTCTACCTGCGCACCGGCAAGCGCCTCGGCCGCCGCGTCACCGAGATCGCCGTGGTCTTCCAGCGCGCCCCGCACTCGCCCTTCGACCACACGGCCACCGAGGAACTGGGGCAGAACGCCCTGGTCATCCGGGTGCAGCCGGACGAGGGCGTGACCGTCAGGTTCGGCTCCAAGGTCCCGGGCACCTCGATGGAGGTACGGGACGTGTCGATGGACTTTGCCTACGGCGAGTCCTTCACGGAGTCCAGCCCCGAGGCCTACGAGCGGCTGATCCTCGATGTGCTGCTCGGCGACGCCAACCTCTTCCCGCGGGTGGAGGAGGTGGAGCGGTCCTGGCGGATCCTCGACCCGATCGAGGAGTACTGGGAGAAGCACGGCAGGCCCGCGCAGTACCCGGCGGGCACCTGGGGCCCCACCGAGGCGGACGAAATGCTCGCACGAGACGGACGGAGCTGGCGTCGGCCATGAAGATCGATTTGACGGAAACCACGTCCAGCAAGATCAACAAGGCGCTGGTCCAGGGCCGCCGGGCCATCGGCACCCCGGCCATCGGCATGGTGCTCACCCTCGTCATCGTCACCGATGAGGAGAACGCCTACGACGCGCTCAAGGCCGCCAACGACGCGTCCCGTGAGCACCCGTCGCGCACCCTCGTCGTCATCAAGCGGGTCAGCCGGTCGCCGCGCGACCGCGCCAAGGCCCGCCTCGACGCCGAGGTGCGGCTCGGCACGGAGGCCGGCACCGGCGAGACGGTCATACTCCGGCTGTACGGCGACGTCATCGACCACGCCCAGTCGGTGGTGCTGCCGCTGCTGCTGCCCGACGCCCCGGTCGTGGTCTGGTGGGCGGTGAACTCCCCGCTGGACCCGGCCAAGGACCCGCTCGGCTCGCTGGCCCAGCGCCGGGTCACCGACGCCTACGCCGCCGAGCAGCCCATCCAGGAGCTGTCGTCGCGCGCGGACACCTACACGCCGGGCGACACGGATCTGTCCTGGACCCGCATCACGCCGTGGCGCTCGATGCTGGCGGCGGCGCTCGACCAGGCTCCCTGCACGGTCACCTCGGCCGAGGTGACCGGCGAGGAGTTCAACCCCAGCTGCGAGCTGCTGGCCATGTGGCTGGCCGACCGACTGAAGGTCCCGGTCACCCGCAAGGTGTCCAGTGGCCCCGGTCTGACGGCCGCACGGATGGAGTCCAGCAGCGGCTCGATCGTGCTGGACCGCCCGGACGGGTCGCTGGCCACGCTCTCGATGCCCGCCCAGCCGGACCGTGCGGTGGCGCTCAAGCGCCGGGAAACCGCCGAGCTGCTCGCCGAGGAGCTGCGCCGGCTGGACCCGGACGAGACCTACGCCCGGACCCTGAAGTACGGCGTGGACCGGATCGGTGACGGCACGGGCGGGCAGCCGGAGGCCGGGAAGCCGGCGGCCGGCGAGAGCACACCGGACAAGCCCGCGGCGAAGAAGGCCGCAAAGAAGGCAGCCGCCAAGTGAGCGCTCCGCAGGTCGTCGTCCACCGCGACAAGGAGCTGATGGCCAAGGCCGCGGCGGCCCGGCTGATCACGAAGATCGTGGATGCCCAGGCCGCCCGCGGCTCCGCCTCCGTCGTCCTGACCGGCGGGCGCAACGGCAACGGGCTGCTCGCGGCCCTCGCCGAGGCGCCCGCCCGGGACGCGGTGGACTGGTCCCGGCTCGACCTGTGGTGGGGCGACGAGCGGTTCCTGCCGGACGGCGATCCGGAGCGCAACCACACCCAGGCCCGGGAAGTGCTGCTGGACAGCGTCCCGCTGGACCCGGCCCGGGTGCACCCCATGCCCCCGTCGGACGGCCCGTACGGCAACGACGCCGACGCCGCCGCCGAGTCGTACGCCGCCGGACTCGCCGCCTCCGCGGGCCCCGAGGACCACGGCCCGGTGCCGTCGTTCGACGTCCTGCTGCTGGGCGTCGGCCCGGACACCCATGTCGCCTCGCTCTTCCCCGAGCTGCCCGCCGTCCACGAGCAGGAACGGACGGCGGTGGGGGTGCACGGCGCGCCGAAGCCGCCGCCCACCCGCATCTCGCTGACCCTGCCCGCGATCCGCGCGGCACGGGAGGTGTGGCTGCTGGCGGCCGGCGAGGACAAGGCCAACGCCGTGGCCATCGCCCTCTCCGGCGCCGGAGAGGTCCAGGCCCCGGCGGCCGGCGCACGGGGCCGCAGCCGGACCCTGTGGCTGCTGGACGAGGCGGCGGCGGCCCAGCTGCCGCGCGGCCTCTACCCGCCGGCGTCGGCCTGACCGCCGCACCTGGCAAGCCCGAAGGCCCCGCATCCTGCGGGGCCTTCGGCGTCTCCGCGGCCACCGGGCGGTGAACCCGGGGACCCTGGTGGGCCCGGGGACCCTGGTGGTCCCCGGTACCCCGCTGGTCCCCGGTACCCCGGTGGTCCCCGGTACTCCGGTGGTCGCGGCGATCAACGTCCGTGCAGTTCCCGGTACTTGGCGACCAGACCGGCCGTGGAGGCATCGAGGCCCGGGACCTCGGCGCCCTCCGTCAGGGCCGGCTCGACGCGCTTGGCGAGGACCTTGCCCAGCTCCACGCCCCACTGGTCGAAGGAGTCGATGTTCCACACCGCGCCCTGGACGAACACCTTGTGCTCGTAGAGCGCCACCAACTGGCCCAGCACGGACGGGCTGAGTTCGCCGGCCAGGATGGTGGTGGTGGGGCGGTTGCCCGGGAACGTCTTGTGCGGCACCAGCTCCTCGGCCACGCCCTCGGCGCGCACCTCGTCGGACGTCTTGCCGAAGGCCAGCGCCTGGCCCTGGGCGAACAGATTGGCCATCAGCAGGTCGTGCTGGGCGACCAGGCCCGGCTGCAGGTCGTCGACCGGCTTGGCGAAGCCGATGAAATCGGCCGGGATCATTTTCGTGCCCTGATGGAGCAGCTGGTAGTAGGCGTGCTGGCCGTTGGTGCCGGGCGTGCCCCAGACGACGGGGCCGGTCTGCCAGGTGACCCGGTTGCCCTCGCGGTCCACGGACTTGCCGTTGGACTCCATGTCCAACTGCTGCAGATAGGCGGTGAACTTGGAGAAGTAGTGGCTGTAGGGCAGCACGGCATGCGACTGGGCATCCCAGAAGTTGCCGTACCAGACGCCGAGCAGACCCATCAGCAGCGGGACGTTCTGCTCCGGCGGGGCGCTGCGGAAGTGCTCGTCGACGAGGTGGAAGCCGGCCAGCATCTCGCGAAATTGCTCCGGGCCGATCGCGACCATCAGCGACAGACCGATGGCGGAGTCGTAGGAGTAACGGCCGCCGACCCAGTCCCAGAACTCGAACATGTTGTCCGTGTCGATGCCGAACTCCGCCACCTTCTCGGCATTGGTCGACACCGCCACGAAGTGCTTGGCGACGGCATTGTTGCCGGCGCCCAGACCGGTCAGCAGCCAGTCGCGGGCCGAGGTGGCATTGGTGATCGTCTCGATGGTGGTGAAGGTCTTCGAGGCGACGATGAACAGCGTCTCGGCCGGGTCCAGATCGCGTACCGCCTCGTGCAGATCGGCGCCGTCCACATTGGAGACGAAGCGGAACTGCATGTCCCGGTGGGTGTAGGCGCGCAGCGCCTCGTACGCCATCGCCGGGCCCAGATCCGAGCCGCCGATACCGATGTTCACGACGGTCTTGATGCGCTTGCCGGTGTGGCCCTTCCAGTCACCGGAGCGGATCCGGTCGCAGAAGGTGCCCATCCTCGTCAGGACGTGGTGCACCGCGGGGACGACGTTCTCACCGTCGCTCTTGATGGCCTCGGAGGCGGGGGCGCGCAGCGCGACGTGCAGCACGGAGCGCTGCTCGGTGAGGTTGATCTTCGCCCCGCGGAACATCGCGTCCCGCAGCTCCGCCACACCCGTCGCCGAGGCCAGGTCGCGCAGCAGCCGCAGCGTCTCGTCGGTGACCAGGTGCTTGGAGTAGTCCAGGTGCAGATCGCCCACCTGGAGGGTGTAGCGCTCGGCGCGCGCCGGATCCCGGTCGAACAGCTCGCGCAGATGCAGCTGTGCCATCTGCTCCCGGTGCTTGCCCAGCGCGGTCCACTCGGGCAACTGATCGAGCCTGCTGCGGCCTTCTGCGTTCATCTCGGACATCAGCCTTCTTCTTCTCGTACCGGCCCCGCCATCTCCCAACCTAATTGATCAGCGTGCGGTATGAGGTATCTGTCCGCCGTCGGACGAGGTGCTGTCGGGGGCCTGAAGAACGGGTATCAGCACGACGGCGCCCAGCGCCAGCAGCGCGGCGGCCAGCAGGACCGGGGTGCGGGGGCCCCACGCCCCGGCGACCGCGCCGCCGAGCAGCGCGCCGAGGGGCGTCCCGGCGACGGAGACCGTGCGGAACGCGGCGCTGATCCTGCCCGTCATCCCGGCCGGGCTGCGCTGCTGCACGGCCGTGGTCTCCAGGACGTTCCACACCATGGAGGCGAAGCCGAACAGACCCAGGAACACTGCCGCGGCAGCCGGTGAGCGCAGCGTCCCGAGGCCCACCAGCACCACGGTCTGGAGCGCCCCGGCCAGCAGCAGGGTACGGCCGCCACCGCCGGCCGCGGCGACCGTCCGCCGTGCGAGGAGCCCGCCCAGCACCATCCCGATGCCGTACCCGGTCGTCACGACCGCATAGCCGAAGTCCCCGGCGCCCAGCCAGCGCTTGACGACCACCACCAGGGTCGCGACCAGCGCGCCGAGGCCGGTGTTGCCCAGTGCCAGCGACACACAGAAGACGCGGAGCACCCGGTCGCGCCACAACTGCCGTAGCCCGTCGGCGATTTCGCGGCGGACGGTATGCCCGGCGGGGGCCGGCCGGGCGGGCGGCGGGCCGGTGCGCAGCGAGGCGACGAGGGCGGCGGCGAGGAGGTATGTGACCGCGTCGGCCAGGAACGGAACGGCGGCGCCGAGCGCGATGAGGGCCGGTGCCGCCGGCCCGCCGACGAACCGGCCGGCCAGCTCCTGACCGGTCATCAGGCGGGCATTGGCGAGGCTCAGTGCCTCGCGGGGCACCACCACGGGCAGCAGGGCCGTGGCGGCGTTGTCGAAGAGTGTCTGGAGGGTGGTGAGCGCGAAGGAGAGGACGAGCAGCAGTCCGATGCCCGCCCGGTCGAACGCCACGGCCAGGGCGAAGCCGGCCATCAGCAGGCCGCGCAGCACATCGACCGTCCACATCGCCCGCCGCTGGTCCAGCCGGTCCGCAACCGCACCGCCCAGCAGCCCGAAGAGCAGCCAGGGAACGAAGCCGCAGGCGGTGACGAGCGAGATCAGCAGCGGGGAATCGGTCAGGGAGTAGGCGAGCAGGGGCAGCGCCGTGCCGCGTAACGCATCACCGAAGCGGGAGACGGCGGCGGCGCCCCACAGCCGGCCGAAGCCACCACGCCAGGCGAGCGCCCCGGCTCCTGCCGCACGGCCCACCTCCGCGTCTGCCACCGTGCCTGCCCCGTCGCCTGCCTCGTCGCCTGCCTCCGTGCCTGCCTCGTCGCCTGCCCCGGTGCCCCGCTCCGTGCCCGCCGTCATGCGTGCCGCCCCTCCCCCGTCCGCATCGTGCGCGTACGGAAAACGGTACGGGCGACCACTGACAGTCGCCCTCGGGCACCTTCCTCGTCCGCTGCCTCAGATGCCGCCCGGCGCGGGCAGCTGCGGCCCGGTGCGGGCAGCTGCGGCCCGGTGCGGGCCCGCGGGCGCGCACACGGGCCCGCACGCGGAAGGACATCGGCTCGCGAGGGTGCACCTACGCGGCCGGCCCGGCCGGAGGGCGGT
>NZ_JBSHBP010000099.1:0-22225 GCF_053612065.1 Streptomyces sp. NPDC054765
GGTGTGGGGACGTAAAGCGCAGCAGTCCCCACACCAGACCCCTCCGGCCCGTCACCGCACCCACAGCCCCGCGCAGCGGACCCGGCCCGCCGCAGGCGCAACGGCGAACAACCCCCACGGCGGGAAAGCCGAAAACGTGGGCCGGAGGCAAAACGCAGCGGACCCCGCCCGCCGCAGGCGCAACGGCGAGAAACCCCCACGGCGGGAAAGCCGAAAACGTGGGAAGGCGGCAAAACGCAGCGGACCGGCTAGAACGCGGGCCGTTCCGGATCCAGCTCCGCCATCCCCTCCGTGGGCGAGGACGCCAGCGCGAAGTGGCGGCGGGGGATCCGGCCCGCGCGGTGCGCCAGCCGCCCCGCTGTGACCGCGTGCCGCATGGCCTCGGCCATCAGCTCCGGCTCCTGCGCACGGGTCACCGCCGACGCCAGCATCACCGCCGCACAGCCCAGCTCCATCGCCAGCGACACGTCCGACGCCGTTCCCGCGCCCGCGTCGAGAATGACCGGGACACCGGCCCGCTCGGTGATCAGCTGGAAGTTGTGCGGGTTGCGGATGCCCAGGCCGGAGCCGATCGGCGAACCCAGCGGCATGATCGCGGCACAGCCCACGTCCTCCAGCTTGCGGGCCAGCACCGGATCGTCGTTCGTGTACGGCAGCACGGTGAAACCGTCGTCCACCAGGGTCTCGGCGGCATCCAGCAGCTCGATCGGGTCGGGCAGCAGGGTGCGCTCGTCGGCGACGACCTCCAGCTTGACCCAGTCCGTGCCGAGCGCCTCCCGGGCGAGCCGGGCGGTGAGCACCGCCTCGCCCGCGGTGAAGCAGCCCGCGGTGTTCGGCAGCACACGGATCTTGTGCCGTTCCAGTACGGACAGCACCGAGCCCTGGACGGTCGGGTCCAGCCGCCGCATGGCGACCGTGGTCAGCTCCGTACCGGAGGCGAGCAGCGCGCGTTCCAGGACGTCGAGGCTGGGCGCGCCGCCGGTCCCCATGATCAGCCGGGACGCGAAGGCGGTACCGCCGAGGGTGAGGGTGTCGGAGCCCGCGGCGAAGCCGCTGCCGGACGCGGTGGGGGTCGTCCCCCGCAGGATTGCGGTGTCGGTCATGTCTGCGGATCAGCCTCCCTGGACCGCGGTGAGCACCTCGACGCGGTCGCCGTCGCCGAGCGGGGTGGTGGGCCACTGGGTGCGTGGCACCACGGTGTCGTTGACCGCGGCGGCCACCCCGGCGGTCGCCTGTGACAGCGTCGCGACGAGCCGGTCGAGGGTGAGCCCGCCGGGGATCTCGCGGACCTCGCCGTTGACGGACACCGAGACGGCAGGGGTAGGGGTGGCGGCGTTCATACGGCCTGCTCCTCTGGGGCACGGGTGCGCTCGGGACCCGGTGCGGTGGGGGTGAAACGTGCGGGGGAGAAGGGGCGAGCCACTTCGGGGAGCAGCCCGGTGGCCAGCACTTCGGCCATCGCGTCACCGGTGACCGGCGTCAGCAGCACCCCGTTGCGGAAATGGCCGGTGGCCAGATGGAAGCCGGGCAGCGCGGTCGGCCCGAGCATCGGGGCGTTGTCGGGGGAGCCGGGACGCAGTCCGGCGCAGGTCTCGACGAGCGGCAGCTCGGTGATGCCCGGGACCAGCTCGTGCGCGTCCCGCAGCAGCTCGTAGACCCCGCCCGCGGTCACCGTGGTGTCCCAGCCCAGCTCCTCGCTGGTGGCGCCGACGACCAGTTCGCCGTCCTCCCGCGGGACGAGGTAGAGCGGACCGCCGCGGACGACGGCCCGCACGGTGCGCGACAGGAAGGGCGGACTGCCCGCGGGCATGTCCGGCAGCCGCAGCCGCAGCACCTGGCCCTTGACCGGCCGCACCCGCGGCAGCACCTCGTCGGGCACACCGTCGAGCCGGCCGCTGTGGCTGCCCGCGGCCAGGACGACCTGCCCGGCCGGCACCCGTGTGCCGTCGGCGAGTTCCGCGCCGGTGGCGCGGCCGCCGTCGACTGTCAGCCGCACGGCCCGGCTCCGGTGGAAGGCCACCTGGGAGCGCTCACAGGCGGTCAGCAGAGCGCTCGTCAGCCGGCGCGGATCGACCTGGTGGTCGCCGTCCACCCGCAGACCGCCGCGCACCCCGGGGGCCAGCATCGGCTCCAGGCGGCGGCACTCGCGCCCCGTGAGCCACTGCGAGTCCAGGCCCGAGCGGATCTGCAGAGCGTGCAGGTCGCGCAGCTGGGCGCGGTCGTCGGAATCCAGCGCGACGGCCAGGGTGCCGCACCGCCGGTAGCCGAGGGGCAGGCCGGCGGCCTCCTCCAGCTCCTCGGCGAACCGGGGGTAGCGCTGCGCCGAGGCGAGATTGAGGCCCAGCAGGGTCTGCTCGCCGTAGTGCAGCTCGCTGACCGCCGCCAGCATCCCGGCCGCGATCCGGGCCGCGCCGCCACCGGGCGCGGGGTCGGCGACCGCGGCACTCAGCCCGCGGACGGCCGCCCGCCAGGCGGTGACCAGGCCGATGATGCCGCCGCCGATGATGAGCACATCGGGGCTGTGCGGGGTGGGTTTCGATCGTGCGGCAGATGCCTGCATGGGCGTCCAGCCCCTCCCTTCGCCGGCATGACCCGGATCAGGTTCGTACGGTCGGAGGCCGGCCAGCCTCCCTCTCAGCCCGGTGCGTCCGGGCTCCCGCGAGTGCGTGTATCCGTCACCCTAATACGGGGCCGCGACGCGCCGTAAGGCAACGCCCCGGCCGCCCGCGGGCCCGCGGGCGGCCGGGGCGCCGGTGACGCTGTGTCAGAGATCTCCTTGCGCGCTGCTGCGAGCGGCGTCACACCCCGTCCTAGAGTGATCGGGTGAGCGAGCAGAGCAAGTCCTCCCAGGCCACTGACCGCACGCCGCACGTCGTGATCGCCGGCGCCGGAATCGCGGGTGTGCAGACCGCGGTCGCCCTGCGCGAACAGGGCTGGCCCGGCGCGATCACGCTCCTCGGCGACGAGCCCCACCAGCCCTACGACCGTCCGCCGCTGTCCAAGGCGGTTCTGCTGGGCAAGGCCGAGAGCTCCACCTTCGACGTCGACTTCGCCGGGCTCGGCATCGAACTCCACCTCAGCCGCCCGGTCACCGCCCTGGTGCCGGACGCCCATGTGATCGAGACGGCCGACGGCCCGGTCCCCTACGACATCGCGGTCCTCGCGACCGGCGCCGCCCCGATCGTGCTGCCCGGCAGCGAGGGCCTGCCCGGCGTCCATCTGCTGCGCACCCTGGACGATGCCGAGCGGCTGCGGCCGGTGCTCGCCGCCCAGCACGAGATCGTGGTGGTCGGGGCCGGCTGGATCGGTGCCGAATTCGCGACCGCGGCCCGTGAGGCGGGCTGTGCGGTCACCGTCGTCGAGGCCGCCGACCGCCCGCTGGCCGGTGCGCTGCCCGCCGAGGTCGCCGCCCACATGACCGGCTGGTACGCGGACGCCGGAGCCGAACTGCGCACCGGCGCCCGGGTCGCCTCCGTCACGGCGGGCGCGGTCACCCTCGCGGACGGCACGACGCTGCCCGCGGACGCGGTGGTCATCGGGATCGGCGCCCGGCCCGCGACCGCCTGGCTGGCCGGCTCGGGCGTCGAGGTCTCCGCGCAGGACGGCTCCGTGGTGGCCGACGCGCAGCTGCGCACCTCCGTGGCCGATGTCTACGCGGTCGGCGACTGCGCCTCCTTCCCGTCGGCCCGCTACGGCACCCGCCTGCTGGTCCACCACTGGGACAACGCCCTGCAGGGCCCCCGTACGGTCGCCGAGAACATCGCCCGCGGCGACGCGGAGGGGGTGGCCTACGACCCCGTCCCGTACTTCTGGTCCGAGCAGTTCGGCCGGTTCGTGCAGTACGTGGGCCATCACGGGGACGCCGATGAGCTGGTCTGGCGCGGTGACCCCACCGGGGCCGCCTGGTCGGTGATCTGGCTGCGGGACGGGCGGCTCGTCGCGCTGCTGGCCGTGGGGCGGCCGCGGGATCTCGCCCAGGGGCGCAAGCTGATCGAGCGGGGCGTGGCCCTGGACCGGGAGCGGGCCGCGAACGCGTCCGTACCGCTGAAGGCCGCGGCGCTGTAGCCGACCGGCGTCCGCCGCGGCGCGTGCTGTCACCCTCCGGTGTGCAGGAAGCCTCCGATGGCGATGCCCGGCTACCGGCTGTCAGTGCGAGGTGGCAGGCTTGTCCTGTGACCGAGATTGACGCAAACATCGATGGACTCGTCCCCGCCTGGCTCACCCTCCCCGACATCGCCGAACTGCTCGGTGTCGAGGTGACGCGCGTCCGGCAGCTGGTCAAGGAGGGCCAGCTGATCGCGGTGCGCCGCGGCGAGAACAGGGCGCTGCACGTGCCCGCCGATTTCATCAAGGACGACAAGGTGGTCAAGGGCCTCGTCGGTACCCTCACCCTCCTCAAGGACGACGGCTTCACCGACGAGGAGATGCTGGAGTGGCTGTTCACCCCGGATGACACCCTGCCCGGCACGCCCGCCCAGGCGCTGCGCGAGAATCGCGGCACGGAGGTGAAGCGCCGGGCCCAGGCGCTCGCCGTCTGACGCCCCGGGTGCGGCCCGCTCCGAGCCGGCAAGCGCACCAGCATCCGTAACCGCATCCGCGGGGCGTACGGACCGGAAGGCCCGGTCCGTACGCCCCCGACCTGGGAGAAGCCGCCCGATGACCACCGCACGCCCGGCCCTGTCCGACGCCCGGCTCTATCTCTGCACGGACGCCCGCCGGCGGCAGGGCGACCTCCCGCAGTTCCTGGACGCGGTGCTCGCCTCGGGCGTGGACATCGTCCAGCTGCGCGACAAGGGCATGGAGGCCGGCGAGGAGCTCCGGCATCTGGAGGTCTTCGCGGACGCCTGCCGGCGGCACGGGAAGCTGCTCGCGGTCAATGACCGCGCGGACGTCGCCCATGCGGCGGGCAGCGATGTGCTGCATCTCGGGCAGGGTGATCTGCCGGTCCCGGCCGCCCGCGCCCTCCTCGGCCCGGACGTCCTCATAGGCCGCTCCACCCATGCCGAGGCCGAGGTGGACGCCGCGCTCACCGAGCCCGGCGTGGACTACTTCTGCACGGGCCCCTGCTGGCCGACCCCCACCAAGCCGGGCCGCCACGCCCCCGGCCTCGACCTGGTCCGCTACACCGCGGCCCGCACCCCCGGGCGCCCCTGGTTCGCGATCGGCGGGATCGACGCCGGGAATCTGGACGAGGTGCTGCAGGCGGGTGCCCGCCGGGTCGTGGTGGTCCGCGCCCTCACGGAGGCGGACGACCCGGGCGCGGCGGCCGCCGCACTGGCCAAGCGCATCCGGACCTTCGAGGCCTGACACCGAGGCCGGGGCCGGCTTTGCGCCGTCCGGACCGGCCCGCGGGAAGGCGTGATCAGGATCACGTCGCGCGATGTCGGGCGCCGGACGGTTTCCTGACCTCCGGGCGACCGGAAAATGTCCACCCAGTGGACATCAACCCCGGCTAACCAGGCATAACGCCGGACGCGGTTGGTGTGCGCCCGGCCGGTGGTTAACCTGCCGGTATGGCCCTAGGTACAGCTTCCACCAGGACTGATCGCGCACGCACGGTGCGCGACCTGCTTGCTTCCGGTAAGCAGTCGTATTCGTTCGAGTTCGCCGCCCCCAAGACGGAGAAGGGCGAGCGGACCCTGTGGAACGCCATTCGCCGCATCGAGGCCGTCTCGCCGACCTTTGTCTCCGTGACGTACGGCGCCGGCGGCACCTCCCGTGACGGCACGGTGCGCGCCACCGAGCGCATCGCCACCGACACCACCCTGACCCCGGTGGCCCATCTGACCGCGGTCAATCACTCCACCGCTGACCTGCGCAACATCATCGGCCAGTACGCCGGCGCCGGGATCCGCAACATGCTCGCGCTGCGCGGCGATCCGCCCGGCGACCCGATGGGCGAGTGGGTCAAGCACCCCGACGGCGTCGGCTACGCCGCCGACCTGGTCCGGCTGATCAAGGAGTCCGGCGACTTCTGTGTCGGCGTGGCGGCCTTCCCCGAGATGCATCCGCGGTCGACGGACTGGGACTCGGACGTGGCACACTTCGTCGCCAAGTGCCGTGCCGGTGCGGACTTCGCCATCACCCAGATGTTCTTCTACCCCGAGGACTACTTCCGGCTGCGGGACCGGGTCACGGCGGCGGGTTGCTCGACACCGATCATTCCGGAGATCATGCCGGTCACGAACGTGCGCCAGATCGAGCGGTTCGCTCAGCTCAGCAACGCGGCCTTCCCGCCCGAGCTGGCCGAGCGCATCCTCGCCGTCAAGGACGACCCGGCGGCGGTACGCTCCATTGGTATCGAGTACGCAACGGAACTGTGCGCACGCTTGATGGCCGAGGATGTTCCCGGGTTGCACTTCATTACCCTGAACCACTCCACGGCAACCTTGGAAATCTACGAGAATCTGGGGCTGCACCAGCAGTCCTGATCACGGTGGCCGGCGAGCGGCGGAAGATGGGGCGTATATGGGCTGGACGGTCCTCTACATCGCGTTCGGCCTGGTCGCTCTGTGGCTGCTGGGTGAGGTCCTGCTCCAGAACAAGGCGCGGCTGCGCTGGCGGCTGCTGGCCTTCGCCGGTTTCCTCGCCGTGGTCGTCGGCGTCGTCATCCCGTCAATAATCGTGATCGGGCTGGGACTTGTCGCCTTCGCCATCGGGCAGACGAATGTGACGCTGTCCTTCCGCCGCGGCTTCACCACGGGCTGGGCGCTGCGGGCCAAGCCCGGCGCGTCCGGCGAGAGCAGTGAGAGCGGCCGGCGCCGACGGGCCCGCCCGCCCGGTCCGCCCGCCGCCGAACCGACGCTGGAGGTCTCCGGCCTGGAGGCGGTGGCGCCCGCCGGCGGCCCCGCCCGGTTCGACGACGGGGGCCCGGACACCTTCGAGAGCACCGGCGGCTTCCAGAGCCTGGACACCTCTGCCGGCAAGGGCTCCTACGGCGGGCCGGGTTCCTCTGCGGGGCAGGAAGCGTTCGCCGCGCAGGAGACCTTCATCGCGGGACAGGAAGCCTTCGCCGCACAGGAGACCTTCATCGCGGGACAGGAAGCCTTCGCCGCGCAGGAGACCGTCGTCGGGCAGGGCTTCTACGACTACAACGCCGATGGCGGCTACCGCGGCCAGGACCCCTACCAGGGCGGGCAGCAGGACCAAAGCACCTTTGCCACACAGGCATTCCCCGTCCAGGACGACTATGCGCGGGCCGACAGCGCCGCCGTCTACGCCCCGCAGCCGCTGCCCGAGGAGACCGGCCAGTACGGCATCTACAGTCCCGACGCCCGCGCCCAGCAGCCCGGCTACGGCGGCTACGACTCCTACAACGGCGCCGCGGGCAGCGGCAACGGCGATGCCAACGGCTATGCGTACGGCGGGGGTTACGACCAGACCGGAGCCGGCCAGGACGCCTACGCCGACCCCTATGCGGCGTACGGCGACGGCCAGGGCCGGCAGGCGCAGGCGCCCTACGCCGATCCCTACCTCGGCGGCCAGCAGTACGCCGCCTCCTACGACCCCTACCAGCAGCCCGATCCCTACCAGCAGGCGGATCCCTACGCCCAACCGCCTTACACCGCGCAGCAGTACGACGCCCAGGGGCAGCCGCTCGGCCAGGCCTACGGCGAGACTCCGCCCGGCGGCGTCTGGGTCCCCCAGCAGCGCGACGGCGAATTCCCGCCCGAGCAGCCCTACCCGCCCTACCAGCAGCCGGGGTACGACGGGCAGCAGTACCGCTACTGATCCGGCGGCCGGGACGGGGGCCACGGCGCCGCACCCCGCTGTCGGTCACGGGCCGCTCGGTGCCGTCGGTCACGGGCCGCTCGGTGCGGTGCCGGCTCCGCACCCACGCCCTCGTCCCGCGCCCGTTACGCCCTCACGTGGAGCCGTGCCAGTCGTCGCCGTTCACGATCAGGCCGGCCACGATCGCGCCGGACATCCCGGCGTGCGCCGGCCCGCCGCCCGGGTGCGACCAGCCACCGACCGCGTAGAGCCCCGGTATCCGAGTGCGGTTGCCGGGCCGCAGGAAGCGGCCTTCACGGCCCGCCAGCGCCGGTCCCGGCACCGAACCGTCCGCCGTGGGCGGCAGCACCTCCCGCCACACCATCCGCTCCCGCAGCCCAGGAACGGCGGCCTCGGCGACCTCGGTCATCCGCTCCGCGCCGGCCGCCACGGCCTCGCCGTCCTGCCAGTCGACCGGGCCGTGCGGGGCCACCGTCGCGGTCAGGGTCACGGCCTCATGGGCGTCGTCCGGCCGGGAGGCCGGGTCGTCCGGGCGCAGCACCGTCACCGTGGGCCGGTCACAGGGCGTCCGCAGCCCGGATCCGTCCCCGAACACGCCCGCCAGCTCGGCCGCGCGGTCCGCGGCATGGACCACCGTGCGGTGCACGGTGTCCTGGGGGCGCGCGCCGCGCAGCGCGAGACAGACCGTGAGCCGCGCGGTGGCGCGGTCACCCCGTCCCGGGTCCGGGCGGACATCGTCCGCGCCCCACGGCTCCCGCCCCGTGCAGAGCTCCATGAGCCGCACCGGATCGATGCCCGCGACCACGAACTCCGCCTCGGACACCCGGCCGTCGGCCAGCTCGACGCCCGCCGCCCGGCCGTCCTTCTCCACGATCCCGGTCACCGCCGTGCCGAAACCGAACTCCACCCCGCGCGCCAGGCAGCGCTCGTACAGCGCGTCGGCCAGCGCCCGCATACCGCCGCGCGGATACCAACTCCCGAAGGTCTGCTCCATGTAGGGCAGCACGACGGCGCTCGCCGGGGCGCTGCGCGGGTCGAAGCCGTACGCCAGTGCATGGCTCTCCAGCAGCGCGATCAGCCGGGGGTCGGCCAGTTCACGATGGGCCACCTCGGCGAGGGTGGCGGTGGTGGGGCCCTTGCCCCGGCCGAACAGCCCGCGTCTGCGCACCGCCGGATACGGATCGCGCCCCAGCACCCGCCAGTCCTGCCACAGCGGCTCCTCCAGGAGCGGGCGGCGGGTGGCGTCCCAGGCCTCGCGGGCGCGGCCCACCAGCGCGCTCCAGCGTTCACCGGAGCCGGCGTCCAGCGCCTCGTCCAGGGCCGTCAGCACCCCGGCCCGCGAGGCGTTCGGCAGCGACACGGCCGTGCCGTCGGCGAAGACATGGCGGCTCGCGGGGTCGACCTGGGTCAGCTCGACGCAGCTCTCCAGCGAGTCCTTGCCGGTCTTGAGGAACAGATCGCGGTAGACGGCCGGCAGATGCAGCAGGCCGGGGCCCGTATCGAAGGCGAAGCCGTCCCGCTCCCACCGCTGCACCGCGCCGCCATGCGTCGCGCCGCGCTCGAACACCGCCACCCGGTGGCCCGCGACGGCCAGCCGGGCAGCGGCTGCCATCGCGCCCATCCCGGCGCCGATCACCGCAATCCGTGCCATGCCTGCGACTTTATCCGGGCCCACTGACAACGCCCGCACGGCCGGCTGCCCGGCCCGGTCCGGGCAGCGCTGCCGCGGGTGGCGGCACGCGCATCAGACCGCAGGCGGCAGTGCCCCGTCCGCCGCGGCCAGGCGCTGGTCCTCGCGCCGCTGCCGCCGGCGCCGGAAGTACCGGCGGATCCGCGACCACAGGAAGATCACCACCGCGATCCCCGCGGCCAGCAGCACCGCCGCGATGACCGCCGCGGCCACCGGATGAAACACGGCGAACGCGATGATCCCGGCGACGCCCAGATCCTCGGCAAGGCTCAGCACGATGTTGCTGGCCGGCTCCGGCGAGGTGTTGACCGCGATCCGGGTGCCGGCCTTGACCAGATGGCTCAGCAGCGCCGTGGAACCGCCCACCGCGCCCGCCGCCAGCTCGGGCAGCGAACCGTTGTGGCCGGCCAGCAGCGCCGCCACGACGGCGCCCGCGACCGGCCGGATCACCGTGTGCACCGAGTCCCAGACCGAGTCCACGTACGGGATCTTGTCGGCGACGGCCTCGCACAGGAAGAGCACCCCGGCCACGATCAGCACATCGGGGCGCTGCAACGCCGCCGGCACCTCATCCGTGACGCCGGTCGCGCCGAGCAGGCCGAAGAGCAGGACGACGGCGTAGGCGTTGATCCCGCTCGCCCAGCCACTGGTGAACACCAAGGGAAGTACGGACACGCCGGAAAGCGTAGGCCCCGGCTGGGGGCCGGTGCTCAGGTTTGAGTATCCGTACTCAGACGCCGAGATGAGTAGGTGCGCGGATGGGCCGGCGCCCGTCCGGACGGAAGAGTAGGGGCCACGGAAGGGAAGCGGCGCCGCACCGCCGACACGGGGCGGCGGAACGACGCGGCTCCCGGACGTGACGGGGGACGGGGGACGCACGGGGGAGTACGGGAGAAGCGCTGCCCTGGTCGGACCGATGGGGGAACGGTCCGTGCCAGGACGGCGCGCCCTTTGTGCGGGCCCGCGGGGGAAGAAAAGCGGTGCGCGTCGTATCTGACCGATACGGCGCGCATCGGCCGTCCTCCCCTGGGGCGGGCGCCTTCCCGGAGCTACGAGGGCCGGCCGCTGACCCGCCCCTGGAGCAGCCGCGACAGCGCCGCATGGACCTCGTCGATCGACCGGTCCGGCTGATAGGACTGCCAGTCCAGGGCGGCCACCAGGACCATTCCGAACAGCGCCGAGGCGGTCAGCGGGATGTCGATCTCCTCGCTCAGCTCACCGCCGGCCACCGCCTCGCGCAGCACGTCCTCCACCACCGTGATGGCCCGCCCGCGCACCACCATCAGCGTCGACTGCCAGGCCCGGTTGGTGCGCCACAGCTCCGCGACGTAGAGCTGGGTGAGCGACGGGTAGCGGGAGATGAAGTCCAGCCCCGCCCGGATCATCGCGTCCAGCGCGTCGATCCGGCTGGCGCCCCGGTCGGCGACCTCCTCGGCGGCCGCCTGCAAGGACGCCGTCAGCATCTCGATGCCGTGCCGCAGCAGCTCTTCGAAGAGAACGTTCTTGCTCGCGAAGTTGTAGTAGACGGTGCCCTTCGCGACCCCTGCCCGCTCGGCGATCTCCTCCACCGTCGTGGAGGAGAAGCCCTGTTCGGCGATGAGCGTGACCGCGGCCTCGAAGAGCTTGCGCCGGGTGGCGTCGCGGCGTGTGTGGGAGCTGTCCATGAGGGCGATTGTGCCGGTCCCCGGGGGGTGCGCGCTCACAGGCTCAGCTCGGGGTGAAGATCCTTCATCCGCACCCCCTGGCGGCCGCGCGCGGTCAGGGACGTCAGCGCGAGCGCCCTCGCGGTGAACGCCGACAGCCCACACCGCCCTGCCGTACGGGCGCGGGTTCCCGCCCGGCAATGCGTCCCCTTTTTCGGCGAAAGTGCAGGTCAACACCGATTGTCAGTGGTGTACGTCACGATGGGTTCATACGGTCTCGAATCGGCATTCGGTCCCGAACCGGCATGCGACGACAGGAGGTTCGTCATGGCAGCTCGTCCCGGTGGGGGCAGCTCCGCTGCGTACGGTCCCCCGAGCGATGTCCACCCCGTCCTGCGGCGGGCGGCCGCACCACCCGCCGCCCTCGACCTGCTCACCCAGGCTCAGCAGGGCCTCGATGAAGCACAGACCCTGGAAACCCCCAACGAGCAGTTCGCCACGGCCCATCTGGCCGCGCTGCGCACCGCCGCCGCCGTCCTCGCCGTCCGCGGCCGGCCGGAGGCCACCGTCCGCGGCAGGCAGCGTATCCGCAGCGCCTGGGAGGTCCTTCCCGAGGTCGCACCCGAACTCTCCGAGTGGAGCGACCTGTTCGCCGCCGGCGCCGCCCGCCGGGCCAAGGCCGAGGCCGGTATAGCCGGCGCGGCCGGCCGCCGGGACGCCGACGATCTTCTGCGCGACGCCGCCATGTTCCTGCGTCTGGTGGAGCGGATGCTGCTCCTCCAGCCGTCCCTGCCACCACAGCGGGCGGGGTAGCGGGGTAGCCGCATGGGGGGCATCGGCCGTATGGGCGGCATGGGCGGCATGGCGGGACGGGAGAGGGGCAGGGGGACGGCGTGGGAGGGACAGGAGGGACGGGAGCGGCGTGAGCCGGGGCGGGGGAGGTGGGAGCCGGGGCGGGGCACCGGGGCCCCGGCCGCTGCGCCGCCGTCCCGCAGCGCCCCGCACCCTTCCGCCGTCCCGTACGCCCGCCCCCTCCGCCCCCGTAGTGCCCCGGCTCGCGCCACCGGGGCCTACGGGGAGGCTCCGCAGGCCGCGGACGGCGCGGGACGGAATAGGGTGGTGAACGCCTAGACGTTCATGCCCCCGCCGAGGAGCCACCCGCCGTGTCTGACCCGCTGCGCCCCCGCGCCTCCCTTCGTACCGCCGTGGTCTGGGACGTCCTCAAGGACGCCCTGGAGCGCCGGGTCAAGGCCGCCGGGCGCGACGCCCTGGACGTCCTCGACACCGGCGGCGGCACCGGCAACTTCGCTGTGCCGGTCGCCCGCCTCGGCCACCACGTCACGGTCGTCGACCCCAGCCCCAACGCCCTCTTCGCCCTGGAGCGCCGCGCCGCGGAGGCGGGCGTCGCCGACCGGGTACGCGCGGTCCAGGGAGACGCCCACGGCCTGTTCGACGTCGTCGAGCGCGGCGGCTACGACACCGTGCTCTGCCACGGCGTGCTGGAGTACGTCGACGACCCGGCCGAGGGCGTCCGCAACGCCGTCGACGCGCTGCGCCCGGCCGGCACCCTCAGCCTGCTCGCGGCCGGCCTGGGCGGCGCCGTCCTCGCGCGCGCCCTGGCGGGCCACTTCACCGAGGCCCGCCAGGCCCTCACGGACCCGGCCGGACGCTGGGGCGAGGGCGACCCGATGCCGCGCCGGTTCACCGCCGACCAGCTCACCGGGCTGGTGTCCGCCACCGGTCTGCAGGTCGGCGCGGTGCACGGCGTACGGGTCTTCGCCGACCTCGTTCCCGGGGTGCTGGTCGACACCGAGCCGGGGGCCATGGACGCCCTGCTGAAGCTCGAAGCGGCCGCCGCCGAACAGCCCGCCTTCCACTCGGTGGCCACTCAGCTGCACGTCCTCGCCGAGCGCGACTGACCCACGCGGCACACCCGGCTACCGCGTGCAGTCGGCCACAGACCACCCGATCAGCCCCCTCGCCCCGTATGATCGGGGTACGACGTTCCGGCATGGCGGACAGGCGGGTGGGGAATGCAGGCAGCATCACCACCGGTCGCCGCGGCGGCCCGGACAGTGAATTGGCGTCGAGGGGCGGGTTTCACGGGGACGATTCCCTGCCTATCCTGAAAGGGTCGCACCCCGGTCGCCCCCCGCGACCGACGAGTAGGAGGACTCCGTGCCGCTCTCGGAGCACGAGCAGCGCATGCTCGAGCAAATGGAGCGAGCGCTGTACGCCGAAGATCCCAAGTTCGCGACAGCGCTTGAGGGAAGCGGGCTGCGTACGTACACCCGGCGACGGGTCTACCAAGCGGTCGCGGGCTTCCTGGTGGGTATCGCCCTGCTCATGGCCGGCATGGTCGCGCAGCAGATCTGGATCAGCGTGGTGGGTTTTCTCGTCATGCTCGGCTGCGCAGTGCTGGCGGTCACCGGCTGGCGCAAGGCTCCGAAGCCCGGTGAACAGCCGTCCGGTGCGGGTTCCGGAGGTGGTGCACCGGCGCGCCGCCAGGCCAGGCAACGGCGCTCGATGATGAACCGCATCGAGGACCGCTGGCAGCGGCGCAGGGACGAGCAACAGGGCCACTGAACCGGCGGAGTACGGAGTCAGCGGGAACGCGTTTACCGGGTTCGCCGAGTCCCTGGTCCGGCGAGCCCATCGCGCCCGCCAACAATTACTCCAGCTGTTTCGTTTTCCCAGCCGTTTCTCCAGCTTGCTTTCCGTTCTTTTTGAGCTGTTTTTCCGGCACTTCTTCCTTTCTCCGAGTTCTTTGCTCACCGCGTTTGACCCCGCCCTGCACACCAAGTCTCCCCGGCTTGCCGGTCGGCGAGCTGTATTCCTCACCGCGGATCCGGGGAGCTGTGAGCCGGTGATCCGGCCCTCATGACGAAGACCGGCGCACCTGCCTGTGCCGCGGGCGCCGGTTTTCGCCATGAGCGCCGGCCTGCGCCGTGGGCACCGGCATCCGCCGTGCACACCGGTCTTCGCCGTGCACACCGGTCTTCGCCGTGCACACCGGTCTTCGCCGTGCACCGGGTGTCCACGTGCGGTGGCCGCCCGACAGGACCGGGCGGCCACCGCACGTTTCTTGTGTCTACCGGCCCGTGGTCACAGCCGCTGCCGGCCCGGTCGGACGGCGGCCGCCGCGCGCCGTGCCGAGGCCACCGGGCGGCTGCTGCGCCACCGGTGCAGCAGACCCGTCCAGCGGGCGGACCAGGCCCAGCGGAGGCGGGCCACGGAGCGCGGGGCGAGCCGCGCGCGCAGCCGCAGACGACGGGGGGCTCCGGCCTGCAACCCGGCGCGCACCTGCTGCACCTCCAGGGCGAGGCCGGACACCACCTGCGGTTGCGGTGCGTACAGAACCTGCTCGACCGCCGCCGCCACGCGCTGGGCGGCCGCGGCGGGCTCCGGTTGCAGTTCTCCGAGGTGAATGATCCGCGCGGCCGCCTTGCGGGGGGTCAGCGACTCGTCCGGCAGGATGCCGAAGTCCCAGGCGGTGTCCAGCAGCTCCCGCCAGACGGCAAGGGTGCCCGCCGCGAGGTCTCCGTCCGGGCCGACGTCCGCCAGCCGCCCGGAGCGCATACGCAGACGCCACAGCAACGGCGCCATCGGCACCAGCAGGAGGAGCAGGGCGGCCAGCGCGATACCCACGGCCGCCCAGGGGGACGAGCCGCTCTCCGGGGGGCGGGTTCCGGACTCCGCGGGCAGCGTGACGCAGCCCGTAACGGAACCGGACCGCTGTTCGTCGGGGCCGCACGACGGGGCCGTGGAGGGGCCCTCCGAGGGAGTCGCGGACCGGGACGGCGCGGGATCCGGGCGGCCGGGGTCGGCCGTGCCCGGGGTGTCGGGATAGGCGTAGTCAGGGATACTGCCCCGGCTCGGGGTCGGCTCGAAGCGGGTCCAGCCGATGCCCTGGAAGTACAGCTCGGGCCAGGCGTGTGCGTCCTTGAGGCCGACCGAGGTCGTGCCGTCGGGCTGCTTGGTGCCCGGGGTGAAACCGACCGCGACCCGGGCCGGGATGCCCAGTGTCCGGGCCATCGCCGCCATGGAGAAGGAGAAGTGGACGCAGAAGCCCTCCTTCTGCCGCAGGAACCGGGCGATGGCCTCGGAACCGCTGCCCGCCCGGACCTCGGTGTTGTAGCTGAAGCCGCCGTTGAGCGCGAACCAGTCCTGCAGCCTGACGGCCTTGGCGTAGGCGGTCGGCGCGCCGTGGGTGACCTGGCGTGCGGTGGTGCGGACGACCGCGGGCAGCGAGTCCGGGACCTTGGTGTACTCGCGGAGCAGGCCGGCGGGTGGTGCCGGGGCGGCGGCCAACTGCTGGGAGGTGGGCCGCACCTGCAGACTCTCGACCTGGTACTGCAGCCCGTGGGTGTTCTGCCCGCGGTCCCCGACGAGCGTGCGGCCCTGGGGCTCGAAGCGCCAGCGCCCGGAGATGTCCACCTTGGACGCCGGGTAGGGCAGCGGCAGCCAGTTCTGGGCGTACCACTCGGCCGTCGAGATCGAGGTGTTGATCCGGTTGAGGTCCACCGCGGAGCCGAGGCCGGGCGGCCGCGGAAGCTGCTCGGGGACGTCCGTGACCGTACGCTCGGACGGCTTCCAGGTCGTGCCGTCGAACTGGTCGAGGGCGACGATCCGCAGATACAGATCGCGGGTGTCGGAGGCGGTCGTGCGGTAGTTGAGGACTTCCTTGTCCTCGGGCTGGTTGAGGCTGTCCTGAAGTGACACCAGCGGGTTGACCGCGGAGATCGTGCCGCCACCGCCGCCGGGGCCCGCGCCGCTGCCGGAAATGCCCAGCAACCCGCCGTCGAGGGAGGGCAGCACGACCGGCACTGCCACGGCGATCCCGAGCGCCAGCGCGCCGATCCTGCGGCCCGTACGGACCGGGGCGGCCGCCGGTCCGTCGGAACGGGCGGCAAATCCCCGTCCGCCGCCCGGCGGGTCCGCTCCGGTGCCCGGTCCGCCGAACACCCGGCCCCACTGGGAGAGCCGGTCGCGGCCCTCCGCCAGCAGGAGCAACAGATAGCCGGCCGCCGCGAACAGGAAAAGCAGCCGGCCCGCGCCGCCCTTCGACAGCCCCGCCGCCACCGAGTAGAGCGCGAGCAGCGGCAGCCCGGCGGGCGCGGCACTGCGGTAGGTGACCGCCAGCGCGTCCACGGCCAGGCCGATCACCAGCACACCGGCGATCAGCAGCAGCCGGATGCCGGGGGTGGCGGGGGCGGGGATGGCATACCGGCCGACGTCCCGGATGCCGCCCTGCAGCAGCCGGCCGAATTCCGCGAAGGCGTCCGGGCCCGGCAGCAGTCCGAGGACCGCCTCGTGCCGGGCGAACAGCAGGGTCAGCAGCAGCACGGCGGACAGGGCCTGCACACAGATGGTCAGCGGTCCGGCGAGGGGAACGCGGCGGGCGGCCGCGCCCACACCGGTCATGAGGCCGAGCAGGATCGCCGCCTCGAACATCCAGGTGACCGGATCCACCAGCGGCAGCAGCGCCCCGGCGGCGCACAGGGTGGCCACCGCCGCACATACCGCCAGCCGCGCCCTGCCGCTCATGCCCGTGCCTCGCTTCGCTCGGGATCCGGGCACCGCCCGCACCGCCTGCACCGCCCGCCGCCCCGGCCGCGGAGGCGGGGCGCCCCCGGCCACCCGTCCCTCGGCAGCCGCCCGTTCGTCACCCGTCCGATGTTCACGCCCCCGTTCATGACCGGCCCCCGGCCGCCGTCTCCGGCGCGCCCGTGTCCGCCGACTGCGCCGGCTCTGCCACGGCAGGCTCCGCGGCCGCACGCCACAGGTCGGCGAGTGCGTCGTCGGGAGCCACCGGCAGTGCCGTCCAGCCCGCCCGGCGCAGCAGCCGCAGCCGTTCGGCCACCGGGACCTGGCCGTCGCTGAAACCGGCGCCGCCGGGGCCCCGCGTCCAGGCGTCGCCGTCCAGGACGAAGGCGACGGCGGCGCTGCTGCGCTGCCGCATCCGTCCGGCGACCGCCGCCTGTTCCTCGTCCAGATCGCCGAAGAACGCGATCAGCAGTCCTTCGTTGCCGCCGCGTACGACGTCGTAGGCCCCGGACAGCCCCTCCTCCTCGGAGTGGTCCACGACGGCGAGGGTGTCCAGCAGCAGGCCCACGGCTTCGGCGGATTCGGCGCCGCCCGCGAAGCTGCCGGCACCGTCGGGGCCCGGCACCGAGGAGCCGGTGTCGGTCAGCAGCCGCACCGAGAAGCCACGCTCCAGCAGATGCACCGCGGCCGAGGCGGCGCCCGCCACCGCCCATTCGAAGGCCGAGTCGGGGCCCGCTCCCGGGTGGGCGGTCCCGCGGGTGTCGAGCAGGACGGTGCAGTGCGCCTTCTGCGGCTGCTCCTCCCTGCGGACCATCAGTTCGCCGTAGCGCGCGGTGGACCGCCAGTGGACCCGGCGCAGATCGTCGCCGTGCCGGTAGTCGCGCGGAATGAGGTCGTCCTCGCCGGCCAGCGCCAGGGAGCGCAGCCGTCCGTCGCCGTACCCGGCGGTCTCGCCCGCGGGCCGCACGGGCGGCAGCTGTTCCACCCGCGGCACCACCGTCAGTGTGTCGGCGGAGCTGAAGGCACGGGTCAGCTCGCACATTCCGAACGGATCGCAGAGCCGCAGCTGCAGCGGCCCCAGCGGATAGCGTCCGCGCAGGTCGGAGCGGACGCGGTAGGAGACCTCGCGGCGGCCGCCGGCCTCGACCCGGTCCAGGACGAAGCGCGGCCGGGGCCCGAGGACATAGGGCACCCGGTCCTGGAGCATCAGGACGCCCGTCGGCAGCCGGGAGATGTTCTCCACCCGCAGCCGGACCCGGGCCTCGGACGCCGCGGGCACCCGGGCGGGGGAGAGCGTACGGCTGCCCGCGACCCGGTAGCGGGTGCGGTGCAGGACCAGGACGCACACCAGCGGCAGGCCGGTGAGCAGCAGGCCGACCCGCAGCAGATCCACCTGCCCCAGGAGGTAGGAGCAGACCATGGCGGCCACCCCGGCCGCCAGGAACGACCGGCCCCGCGTCGTCAGCCCCCCGAGGGCCGTCCGCAGTCCGCCCCGCTCCGGCGTCCCCTCGCCGCCCCCCTCGGACATCACAACCCCCGTACGCCGGGCGGCTGCCGGCCGGCCGTCCGCCACGCCTGCGCGGACGGGTCGGGGACCGGGACGCGCTGCAGGATCTCCAGCACGATCTGTTCGGCCGTACGGCGGTTCAACTGGGCCTGGGCGGTGGGCAGCAGCCGGTGCGCGAGCACCGCCGTCGCCAGCGACTGGACATCATCGGGGAGGGCGTACTCCCGCCCGTGGAGCGCGGCCGAGGCCTTGGCGGCGCGGAGCAGATGCAGGGTCGCCCGTGGTGAGGCGCCGAGCCGCAGCTCGGGGTGGCTGCGGGTGGCCGACACCAGGTCCACGGTGTATCTGCGCACCGTTTCGGCGACATGGACCGTACGCACCGCCTCGGTCAGCTTCACGATCTCGTGGGCGTGCGCGACCGGCTGGAGGTCGTCGAGGGGCGAGGCGCCGCCGTGCACATCCAGCATCTGCAGTTCGGCCGCCGGGCTGGGATAGCCGATCGACACCCGCGCCATGAACCGGTCCCGCTGCGCCTCGGGGAGGGGGTAGGTGCCCTCCATCTCGACCGGGTTCTGGGTGGCGACCACCATGAACGGGCTGGGCAGCTCATAGGTCTGCCCGTCCATCGTGACCTGGCGCTCCTCCATCGACTCCAGGAGCGCCGACTGGGTCTTGGGCGAGGCGCGGTTGATCTCGTCGCCGATCACGATCTGGGAGAAGATCGCGCCGGGCTTGAACTCGAAGTCCCGCTGCTGCTGGTCGAAGATGCTGACGCCCGTGATGTCCGAGGGCAGCAGGTCGGGCGTGAACTGGATGCGCCGCACCGAGCAGTCGATGGAGCGGGCCAGTGCCTTGGCGAGCATGGTCTTGCCGACGCCGGGCACATCCTCGATCAGCAGGTGCCCCTCGGCCAGCAGCACGGTCAGCGCGAGCCGTACGACCTCCGGCTTGCCCTCGATCACGCCCTCCACCGACCGGTGAACACGCTCCGCGGTGGTGGTCAGATCGCTGAGGCTCGCTCGTTCGTCATACGTCGTCACTCGGCCCTCCTCGGCCCCGTACTACGGGCCGATGCCTCCTCTGCGGACCCGGCCCACCCCGAAAGTGCGCGTCGCTCCCGGCCGGTGCCGGGACGACGTCACCCACGCATTCTTGCCGCCCGCGTGGCTCCGCGTCCTGACCTGTGGATAACTCACAAGGATAGGACCCGGCCTTCCCGGCGAATCGGGCCTTCCGGGCAGGTTCGTATGTCCGCCGGGCCGGCCCGTGCGTCCGTCGGGCCGACCCGTACGAGAGCCGGGCCGGCCCGTACCTCCGCCGGGCCGGCCCCGGTGCGTCAGGGGCGCGGGTCGATTTCCCGCAGCAGCCCCGTGGTCACGTCGAAGACGAAGCCGCGGACGTCGTCGGTGTGCGGGAGGAACGGCGAGGTGCGCACCCGCTGCATGGACTGCCGTACGTCCTCGTCGAGATCCTTGAACGCCTCGACCGCCCAGGTGGGACGCTGCCCGACCTCGGCCGCCAGGTCGTGGCGGAAGTCCTCGGTCAGGCTGAGCAGACCGCAGCCGGTGTGGTGGATGAGGACGACCGAGCGGGTGCCCAGGGCACGCTGGCTGATGGTCAGGGACCGGATGATGTCGTCGGTGACCACACCTCCGGCATTGCGGATGGTGTGGCAGTCGCCGAGCTCCAGGCCGAGCGCGTCATGCAGGTCGAGCCGGGCGTCCATACAGGCCACGACGGCGACCTTCAGGACGGGCCGGGCGTCCATCCCGGGGTCGGTGAAGGCGTCGGCGTAGCGCCGGTTCGCCTCGACAAGACGGTCGGTGACGGTTTCACCGGCACGGCCGGCGGCGCTGTCGGCGGACGGGGGCAGCGGCTGCGAGGCAGGTATGGGCATGGATTCAAGGTAATCGTCGACTGCCGTTTCGGCTGCATGAGAGGTCGGGCATAGGGGTCAACATCACTCCTTGTGAGGTAATCCACAAGGCTGCCCGGGTGACCGCCGCCCGGGTGAGAAGCCCGCGGGAAAGGCGGCGCGAAAGCCGTCGCAGGACGCGCGGAACCGGTTGATTGACCGGGGCAGCCGGTGGACTAAAGTGGCGCGAAGTGGGAGGCGTGACGCTCTCCTTGGATACCGGATTCCTCGCGTGCGCGCATCGTACGTACGGCTCGGCCTCCTCCCGCTCCCATGGTCTTCCGACGTCACTTCCCCGTCGCCGGAGGGCCACTTCCCCTTCAGAGCGGGCGGGGACCAAGCGGTACGTGCGGCATCCCCCAGCCAGCGGCCGGGGCCCCACCTGCCGCCCAGCCCATCGGAAGGCACATGAGCGAGCGTAGCGAGCGATTCAGGAAGCGGTGCGCGCATGGCGCCCGCAGGCGGACCGAGCGCAGCGGGGCCGGCGTATGAACAACAACACTCGCCACGTCCCCGTCATGCTCCAGCGGTGCCTGGACATGCTCGCCCCCGCCCTCGCCGAGCCCGGTGCGGTCGTCGTCGACTGCACGCTCGGTCTCGGAGGGCACAGCGAGGCACTGCTCTCCACCTTCCCGGCGGCCCGGCTCATCGCCCTCGACCGTGACCCGTCCGCCCTGAAGCTCGCGGGTGAGCGGCTCGCCCCCTACGGAGAGCGCGCCACCCTGGTGCACGCCGTCTACGACGAGCTCCCCGAGGTCCTCGACCGTCTCGGGACCCCACGCGTCCAGGGCGTCCTGTTCGACCTCGGTGTCTCCTCCATGCAGCTCGACGAGGCCGAGCGCGGCTTCGCCTACGCCCAGGACGCCCCGCTGGACATGCGGATGGACCAGACGACCGGCATCAGCGCCGCGGACGTCCTCAACACCTACGCGCCCGGTGAACTGGTGCGGATCCTGCGCTCCTACGGTGAGGAGAAGCAGGCCAAGCGGATCGTCGAGGCCGTCGTGCGCGAGCGCGCCAAGGAGCCGTTCGCCAACAGCGCGCGGCTGGTCGAGCTGATCCGTGACGCGCTGCCGCAGGCCGCCAAGCGCACCGGCGGCAACCCCGCCAAGCGCACGTTCCAGGCCTTGCGCATCGAGGTCAACGGTGAACTGGCGAGCGTCGAGCGTGCCGTGCCGGCCGCCGTGAAGGCGCTCGCGGTGGGCGGCCGGATCGCCGTGCTCTCCTACCAGTCGCTGGAGGACCGCCTGGTCAAGCAGGTCTTCGCGGCGGGAGCGGCCAATACGGCGCCGGCCGGGTTGCCGGTCGTGCCCGAGCGCTACCAGCCCCGGCTCAAGCTGCTGACCCGCGGAGCCGAACTCCCCACGGAGGAGGAGGTCGCCGAGAACCGCCGCGCCGCCCCCGCCCGGCTGCGCGGCGCGGAGCGCATCCGCGAGAACGTCGAGGACACCGCGTGAGAGGCCAGGGGAGACAGCGCGGCAGACAGAAACTTGCCGCGCTGTTCCCCTCCGGCGCCGGCGGCACCGCGGCACGCACGCCCTTCGTGCTCCTCATCGTCGTCCTGCTCGGCTCCGGCCTGATCACCCTGCTGCTGCTCAACTCCGCCCTCAACCAAGGGTCGTTCGAGCTCAGCAAGCTGGAGAAGAAGACCGACGAGCTGACGGACGAGCAGCAGGCGCTGCAGCAGGAGGTGGACGCGTACTCCGCGCCCGGCGCGCTGGAGCGGCGGGCCCGCCGGCTGGGGATGGTGCCCGGCGGCAGCCCGGCGTTCCTGCTCCCGGACGGCACGGTCCGCGGCAGGACGGGCGCGGCCACCGTGGACGGGGCGCCGCTGAGCACCTCCGCCGAGCCGTCGCTCCTGAGCGCGGCCGGCCACACCGCGCCGTCCGCGCCGCCCCGCCCGCAGACACCGCCGGTCGCACCGCCGGCCGTCCGGCCGCCGGTGCCCGCCGCCTCCGGCGCGGCGGCACCGGAGAGCGCAGTGCTGACCCCCGGCGGCCCCGCCGTACCGGCCCCGCAGGCCGCTCCGGCATCCCTGTTCTCGTCCGTCCTGCGCGTCCCGTCCGGCGTCGCCGTCTCCACCGCGCCCGCGCCGGGCACCGCGGCCGCCCCCTTCCCGACGACCTCCGGCAGGTGACCGCGGCATGACCGAGCCCAGGGACCCCCGCCGGGTGCCGCGCCCAGCCCAGCGC
>NZ_JBSHBP010000100.1:0-20360 GCF_053612065.1 Streptomyces sp. NPDC054765
GTGCGGCACCCCGTACCCGGGGCGCCGCACCGCGCGCCGCCTCACTTCTTGCGGCGGCGTCCGCTGCTCTTCTGGGCCTTGCGCCGCTCCGCACGAGTCAGACCGTCCGACTCGGAACGGGCCGGGCCCGTCTCGTCGTCGCTGATGAAATCGCCCTCGATGACGCTGCCGTCGCCGTCCACCTTGGGGGCGGAGAAGTGCAGCCGGTCCGGCCGCTGCGGCGCCTCCAGGCCCTTGGCGTGGATCTCCGGACGCCCGGCACCGGCAGGCACCACGTCCTTGTCGAGCGAGGCCGGCTCCGCCGCTTCCTGCACCGGGACCTCCTCGACCTGCTGCTCGACCTGGACCTCCAGGTTGAACAGGTAGCCGACGGACTCCTCCTTGATGCCCTCCATCATCGCGGTGAACATGTCGAAGCCCTCGCGCTGGTACTCGACCAGCGGGTCCTTCTGGGCCATCGCCCGCAGGCCGATGCCCTCCTGGAGGTAGTCCATCTCGTAGAGGTGCTCACGCCACTTGCGGTCCAGGACGGACAGCACGACCCGGCGCTCCAGCTCCCGCATGATGTCCGAGCCGAGCTGCTCCTCGCGGCCGGCGTACTGCTCGTGGATGTCGTCCTTGACGGCGTCGGCGATGAACTCGGCGGTGATGCCCGCGCGGTCACCGGCCTCGTCCTCCAGCTCCTCCACCGTCACCTTGACCGGGTAGAGCTGCTTGAACGCGCCCCACAGACGGTCCAGGTCCCACTCCTCGGCGAAGCCCTCGACCGTCTCCGCCTGGATGTAGGCGTCGATGGTGTCTTCCATGAAGTGCTTGACCTGGTCCTGCAGGTCCTCGCCCTCCAGGACACGACGGCGCTCGCCGTAGATGACCTCACGCTGGCGGTTGAGCACCTCGTCGTACTTCAGGACGTTCTTCCGCGTCTCGAAGTTCTGCTGCTCGACCTGCGACTGGGCGGAGGCGATCGCCCGCGTCACCATCTTGTTCTCGATCGGGACGTCGTCGGGGACATTGGCCATCGCCATGACCCGCTCGACCATCTGCGCCTTGAACAGCCGCATCAGGTCGTCACCCAGGGAGAGGTAGAACCGCGACTCGCCGGGGTCGCCCTGACGGCCGGAACGGCCGCGCAGCTGGTTGTCGATCCGCCGCGACTCATGCCGCTCGGTGCCCAGGACATAGAGCCCGCCGAGCTCCTTGACCTCTTCGAACTCCGCCTTGACCGCGGCCTCGGCGCGCTCCAGGGCGGCGGGCAGCGCGGCCGCCCACTCCTCGACGTGCTCGACCGGGTCCAGGCCGCGCTGGCGCAGCTCCGCCTCGGCGAGGTCGTCGGGGTTGCCGCCGAGCTTGATGTCCGTACCACGGCCGGCCATGTTCGTGGCGACCGTCACGGCGCCCTTGCGGCCGGCCTGGGCGATGATCGGCGCCTCACGGTCGTGCTGCTTGGCGTTGAGCACCTCATGGACGACACCGCGCTTGTTGAGCTGCTGGGAGAGGTACTCGGACTTCTCGACCGAGGTCGTGCCGACCAGGATCGGCTGTCCCTTGCCGTGCTTTTCGACGATGTCCTCGACCACCGCGTCGAACTTCGCGGGCTCGGTGCGGTAGATCAGGTCCGCCTGGTCCAGACGGACCATCGGGCGGTTCGTCGGGATCGGGACGACACCGAGCTTGTAGATCTGGTGGAACTCGGCGGCCTCGGTCATGGCCGTACCGGTCATGCCGGAGAGCTTGCCGTAGAGGCGGAAGAAGTTCTGCAGGGTGATCGTGGCGAGGGTCTGGTTCTCGTCCTTGATCTCCACCCCCTCCTTCGCCTCGATGGCCTGGTGCATGCCCTCGTTGTAACGGCGGCCGGCGAGGATACGGCCGGTGTGCTCGTCGACGATCATGACTTCGCCGTCGATGACGACGTAGTCCTTGTCGTTCTTGAAGAGCTCCTTGGCCTTGATCGCGTTGTTGAGGTAACCGACGAGCGGGGTGTTCACCGACTCGTACAGGTTGTCGATGCCGAGCCAGTCCTCGACCTTGCTGACACCGGACTCGTGGATGCCGACGGTGCGCTTCTTCTCGTCGACGTCGTAGTCGCCGGTCTCCTCGATGCCGCGCTGCGGGTTGGCGGCCTCGCCCCGCTTGAGGCGGCGCACCAACTTGGCGAAGTCGCCGTACCACTTGGTGGCCGAGTCCGCCGGGCCGGAGATGATCAACGGCGTACGGGCCTCGTCGACGAGGATCGAGTCGACCTCGTCGACGATCGCGAAGTTATGGCCCCGCTGGACGAGTTCGTCCTGCGACCAGGCCATGTTGTCACGCAGATAGTCGAAGCCGAACTCGTTGTTCGTGCCGTACGTGATGTCGCAGTTGTACTGCTCACGGCGCTGGGCCGGCGTCATGTCGGCGAGGATGCAACCGACCGACAGGCCCAGGAACTTGTGGACGCGGCCCATCATCTCGGAGTCACGCTCGGCCAGGTAGTCATTGACCGTGATGAGGTGGACGCCCTTGCCGGACAGCGCGTTCAGGTACGCCGGGAGGGTACCGACCAGGGTCTTGCCCTCACCGGTCTTCATCTCGGCGACGTACCCCAGGTGAAGGGCCGCGCCGCCCATCAGCTGGACGTCGTAGTGCCGCTGGCCGAGGACGCGCTTGGCGCCCTCACGGACAGTGGCGAACGCCTCGGGCAGCAGGTCATCGAGGCTCTCGCCGTCGGCGCAGCGCTCTTTGTACTCATCCGTGAGCGCCCGCAGCTCGGCGTCGGAGAGAGCCGCGAAATCCTCCTCGATGGAGTTGACCTGGCCCGCGATGCGCTGCAGTTTGCGCAGGATCTTTCCTTCGCCTGCACGCATGATCTTCGTCAAGACGGACACTAGGGCTGGTCTCCTTGCCGGTCGGGCCTGCACGGTCGAGTGCGCGGGCGCGGCATTTTTCCAAGGGGGCAGGCCCCGCCGCAACGGCCATCGTAAAGGAGGACGCTGCCGGGCCGGGAGGTCCGCCGCAGCGAACCTGGCTGCCCCCTCCCCAGCGTGAACGCACGAGCCCGCGAGAAGGTGCCGGTCAGGTGCCGGGAATCACGCCGAAAACCCTTCGCCACGCTCGCCGCGAGCTTGCAGACTCAGGCCATGAAGCCCGTCGCCCTCGCCACCGAGCGTCTTGTGCTGCGCCCTTTCGAGCCCTCCGACACGGCCGCGGTGCATGCCGCGTGCCAGGATCCCGACATTCTGCGCTGGACGAGCGTCCCCTCACCGTACGGCGTCGAGGAGGCGGAGCGGTTCGTCGGCACGGTCGTCCCCGAGGGCTGGCGCGACGACACCGCGTACCACTTCGCCGTCGTCTCCCGGGCGGACGGCTCACTGGTCGGCGCGATGGGCCTGGTGCGTCTCGCGCGGCTGCACACCCCCGAACGGCAGGCCGAACTGGGCTACTGGACCGCCAAGGAGCACCGCGGCCGGGGCTACACCGTCGAGGCGGCCGGCGCGGTGCTGCGCTGGGCCTTCGGTGACCTGGGGGTGGAGCGCATGGAGTGGCACGCGGAGGCCGGGAACGAAGGCTCCCGGGCGGTGGCCAGCAAGCTCGGCTTCCGGATGGAGGGCACGCAGCGCGCCAAGCTGGTGCTCGGGGGCACCCGCCGGGACGTCTGGACCGGCTCCCTGCTCCCGTCCGACCTGCCCGAAAAGCCCGCACCGTCCGGCGCCGCCGGCGCTTCCGTCACGGCCGGGACACCATATCTGCCCTACCCCGGCTGAAACGCGGGCCGCGTGGACCGTGCCGCCGCAGCCCCGCCCCGCCGGCACGGTCCCGGCCGGGCGCGCACCCGCACCACCAGTGGTGATTCCCACGCCCGAGCCCGTTGTCAGTGCCCGCCCCTACCCTTTGCCGCATGACCGCCGTGACGCAGCCACCGCCTCTGCCGCAGCCTGTGACCACCCTGTCCCGCGACGACGCCCGGCGCCTGGCGCTGCGGGCCCAGGGACTGCTGGGCGCGCCCGACCGCCGGGCGGGTGTGCGCGGAGTACTGCGGCATCTGGGCGCGGTGCAGTTGGACACGATCTCGGTGCTGGCCCGTTCCCATGAGCTGGTGCCGTACGCCCGGCTCGGCGCCGTGGGCCGCACCGCCGTCGAGGCCGCCTACTGGACCACGGCCCCTTCCGGCGCGCCCGCGGCACGACCCCACAGCTTCGAATACTGGTCGCACGCCGCCTGCATCCTGCCCATCGAGGAGTGGCCGCACTTCGCCTTCCGCCGGCGGGCCCGGCGCGCCAAGGGCCACCGCTGGCATGTCATGGAGGACTCCGCGCGCTCCTGTGCCGCCGTCCTGGACCGCCTGAAGGCCGACGGCCCGCTGACCACCTCGGAGCTGGGCGGCGGGCGGAACGGCGGCGAGTGGTGGGACTGGTCCGAGACCAAGATCGCGGTGGAATGGCTGCTGGACACCGGCGAGGTGGTCTGTACCCAACGCCGAGCCTGGAAGCGCGTCTACGACCTCGCCGAGCGCGCCGTCCCTGACAGCCTGCTCCACGACGATCTCGACGACGCCGGGTGCCTCCGCCGCCTGGTCGCGCAGGCCGGGGCGGCCATGGGGGTGGCCACCCGCGCCGACCTCGCGGATTACCACCGGCTCAAGGCCGAGCAGGTCGATGCCGTCGTCGCGGACTGTGGTCTGGTCCCGGTCGAGGTCGAGGGCTGGGGAAAGCCCGCCTGGGCCGACCCCGCCGCGCTGGCCGCCCCGCCCCGCGGCCGTCATCGCACGACCTTGCTCTCGCCCTTCGACTCCCTGGTCTGGGACCGGCCGCGCACGGAGCGGATCTTCGGCTTCACGCACCGCCTGGAGGCGTATGTCCCACGCCCCAAGCGGATCCACGGGTATTTCGCGATGCCACTGCTGGCCGGTGGTCAGCTGGTGGGCCGGGTGGACCCGGCGCGCGAGGGCAGCACCCTCGTCGCCCGCCAGGTCTCGATGCAGGGCCCCAAGGCCGTCGCCCCGATGGCTCGGGCGCTTCAGGAGGCCGCGACCTGGGTGGACTGCGACTCCGTACGCATCGAGCGCTGCGACGACCGGAAACTGGCCGACGCCCTGCGCGCGGAACTCACCCACGCGGGCGACCGGTGAGCACCGGCCGTTGACTCCGGGGGCGCGCCCGTCCCCGGCCACACGGCGGCACCGCGAGCACCGGCCGGGTCGCCCCCCGGCCCTGGCGATCCGGCCGAACGGGCCGCGACCCGGCCGGTCCGGCCGCCCCCGTCACCGGATCTCGAGAATCTTCTCCCGCATCGCGTACACCACCGCTTCCATCCGGGAGTGCAGTTGCAGCTTCTCCAGGATGTTGCGGACGTGGTTCTTCACCGTGTTCTCGGAGATGAAGAGTTCCTTGGCGATATCGCGGTTGTTCATGCCCGTGGCGACCAGCTTGAGGACCTCCAGCTCACGGTCGGTGAGCCGGGGCGCGGGCACCAGCCTGCGCTCGTCCGTACGCTGGATCATCGACTTGAACTCCGTCAGGAGCTTGGACGCCATCGACGGGCTGATCTGCGACTGGCCGTCCGCCACCGCGCGGATCGCGGTCGCCACCTCGTCGGTGGAGATCTCCTTGAGGAGGTAGCCGGTGGCGCCTGCCTTGATCGCGTCGTAGAGATCGGCCTCTTCGTCACTGATCGTGAGCATGATGATCTTTGCGCTGGGGGCCACCTCCTTGATGGAGGTACACGCCTCGATTCCGCCGCGCTTGGGCATCCGTACGTCCATCAGCACGATGTCGGGCAGCAGATCCGCGGCCTTGTCGACCGCCTCCGCCCCGTCCCCCGCCTCGCCGACGACCTGGATGTCCTCCTCCTGGGCCAGAACGATCTCCAGACCGCGCCGGAAGAGTGCGTGATCGTCCACGACCAGGACCCGGATCGGCTCCTTGCGCGGCATGCTGACGGCCCGGCCGGCCCCGTCGTCGCCCCCGGCACCGTTGTGGTCATTGTCCGCGGCGTCGCGCACGGGCCCGAAAGTGTCCCCCATTGGTCCTCCCCGTCAACTACTCGGCCGTAAGGCCCGAGCTTGGAAATAAGGCTGGTTGACAACAGCCCCCTGCGGCCGGCCCGATCAATGTCATACGACCGTCTCCCCGGCATGTCGCCGCTTCGTGTCCACATACTCCCTGGCTGGCACAAACACTATACGGCTTCAACTCCTGCCTTCTCCGGGCGCGATGGTGCCCCCGGCGTACGCCGGGGGCACCGAGCGGGTGGGGTTCAGCCGCCCAGCGCGCCGCCTGCGCCGCCGGGCTCCTCCTCCCCGAACAGATCGGGGTTCAAGTGGATGACGCCGTAGTCGTAGGCGTGCCGCCGGTAGACCACACTCGGCAGCTTGGTGTCGGCGTCGACGAAGAGGTAGAAGTCGTGCCCGACCAACTCCATCTCGTTGAGCGCCTGGTCGAGCAGCATCGGCGCGGCCGAGTGGGTCTTCTCGCGGACGATCAGGGGGCCTTCACCCTGGACGTCGATCGAGCCCATCCGGGTGGTCGGCACCTTCTGGTCGGCCTCGGCGGCGAGTTCGCCGTTGGTGTTCAGGCTCGCGGCGTCGGGCACGCTGACCGCGACCTCACTTGCCGGGATGCGGCCGTTGCCGCGACGCGAGTAGCGCTTGTCGTGCTGCTTCCGCAGACGCGCCTCGAGCTTCGCGGTGGCCAGATCCAGCGCGGCGTACGGATCGGCTGCGGCGGCCTCGGCCCGGACCACCGGGCCACGGGAGCGGAGGGTGATCTCCACTCGATCGGAACGGTCGGCCTGCCGCGGGTTGGGCTCCTTGGACACCTCGACGTCCAGGCTGATCACCTTGGCGTCGAGCTTCTGGACTTTGTCCAGCTTCAGCTTCTCGGCCACGTGCTTGCGGAACCGCTCGGGCACCTCTGTCTTGCGGCCCTTGACGACGATGTCCACGCAGAACTCCGTTCCCGGATCGCTCCGCTCTTCAAGCGGAGCAATTCCTTCTTGCACCAGGCTCCGGTGGTTGCCGAAGCCTCGGACTTGGCGACTTTCACCTCCTCCTCCCCCGACGACCAGCTCTCCACTCCCCCGATTTCAGGGTCGCTGCAAAAGCCCCTGAACGCATTCATCGCGACATTCGAGGCAAAACACTCGCCAAGTCCTCACAACCGAACATAGCTCTCCCGGACGGATGTCGGCACCCCCTCGGAGCGCCCGGCTCCATTTGGGTGACTTTTCCTCCTCGCCTACGTCCCACGTGGTAGTGGCTCCTTCGGTTCGCCCTCGGCCGCGAAGGCACTGCGGGGCGCCGCTACCACTGCCGCCCCGCTCACCCGGCCGCCTGCCGCCGCGATCGCCCGCGCCGCCTCGGCGAGCGTGGCCCCCGTGGTCACCAGATCGTCCACCAGTACGGCTGACCGCCCCGTCAGCAGCCTCCCGGCCATGCCCGGCACCTCCAGTGCACCGGTCATGTTCGCCAGCCGCTGCCGGGCACTCAGCCCCGCCTGATCGGCCACCGCACGACGCTGCCGCAGCACCACGAGCACCCGGGCCGCCGTCCCCGCCCGCCGCAGCTCACCGGCCGCCGCCAGCGCGATCCGGCGCACCGGATCATGGCCCCGTCCGGCCACCGACCTCCGGGCCGAGGGCACCGGCACCAACAGCTGGGGCCCGCCGTCCGCCCCCAGGCCTCGCACGGCCCCGGCCAGCACCTTCCCCAGCGGTCCGGCCAACCGCAGCGCACCCCGCTCCTTGTGGGCCAGCAGCACCGCCCGCACCTCATCGGCGTACGGCGCCCCCGCCCACACCCGAGGCAGCCCCGCCGGACCCGGCCACGGCCGCACCCGCCGGGCCCCGCGCCCGTCCCGCGCAAGCACCCGACGACACTCCGCACACAGCTCCGTACGCGGCCGGCCGCACCCCGCACAGTCGACCGGCAGCACCAGACCGGCCAGTTCACGCCACACCCCCTGCATGACTCCACTGTCCCGCCGTCCACGCCTGGCCACCACCCCTGTGGATAACCGCGGCCTCGGGCCTGCGGAGCCGGGTGGGGACTGGAGGCGGCGGGGCCGGGGCCGGGGGTGTGGGCCTGCCGGACTGCCTCGGACTGCCGGACTGCGGGGTCGTGGGGCTGCGGGACTGCGGATCAGCCGTACGGACACGCGGACACCTCGCGGCAGGCCGAACGCACCGCACACCCCGCCCGGAACCGGCCGCCCGTGGCCGCCGATGCCGGGCCGGTGCCGGCTCACCCGCGCCGCCCGATCACCGACGGCCGGCACCATCAGTCACCAGCCACCAGCCACCGATGACGATCGCCGTCACCGTCACCGTCACCCGGGATAGACCGGCGCCGTCCCGTCCTTCGCCACGGTCTTCCAGTTCGCGTCCGGAGGCAGCCGCACAATGCCCTCCGTGGCATCGGCGATGAGCGGCCTGGTCTCGTCCTCCGAGGCCGCCACGGCTATGACGCCGTTGACACCGGGCAGGGTCTGCGCGTTGGACGCCGAGCCGTCGGTCTCCATGAACTGCATCTGCTGCACCCCGCCGGACTCCCGCCCGACGACCACCAGCCGGCTGCCGCCCGCCCAGGATGCGGCCACCACATCCTCCAATTGCGGGGCGATCGGCCGGAGTTCCTGCACCGAAAGCACCGGATGCGTGGAACTGCCTTCCCGCTCGACCCGGCCCAGCTGCAGCGTCGTACGGCCCTTGTCCTCCACCAGGATCGCGATCCGGATACCGTCGGCGGCCACCTTGATCGCCTTGATCCGGCGCCCGCCGAGACCGGGCACCGCCACCTTCTCGGGGGTGCCCTTGCCCTCGCGCAGCCGCAGCAGCCGCGAACCGTGCGCATCGCGGTCCGCGACCCACAGGTCGCCCAGGCCGTCCCAACTCGGCGCCGTCAGCCCCATATCGGGATTCTTGGCCGAACCGGTGCTGGTCAGCAGCGGATCGCCGCGCTCGATGCCGTCCTCCAGAGCGGCCACATACAGGGAGCGCCCATCGCTCGACACCCCGGCCGCGGTGTCCTCGCCGCGCGAGATGGCGACCGACCGCAGCGGGTTCTTGCCCGTTCCGAACGGCCCGCGCACCGGCGTCGGTTCGGTCGCGGAGTCCGACATGGCGACGACCTTGTGGTCGGCGTCGATGAAGTACTCCCTGCCGGAACGCCTGGTGCCCGGGGACGGGGCGAAGTCACGCTCGGCCTGCTCCTGGGACAGCGCACACAGCACGTTGCCGCTGTGGTCCTGGAGCTCCACCTCACTGACCTTCGAAGCCCGCGTCATGTCCTGCACGGTGAAGAAGAGCTGAGCCGCCATCTGCTTGCACTGGGCCGCGTCGGTGTTCACCGCGGCCTTGTTGAGCTTGACGTGCAGCGCGTTCGAGTCGTCCAGCGCCAGATCATGCGCGGCGAGCCGGGTGCCGCGCGGAAACGCCGATGTCGTCACCTGGTTCAGCCAGTCGGTGGGCCCGGACAGCAGCGCCTCCACACTGGCCGTGATCGGCTTTATCCGCTGCCGCAGATAGACCGGGTCCGCGACGAGTACGTTCCGGCCGGCCTTCGGCTGCCCCGACTCCGAGTTGTAGGACGCGAAGTAGTACTTGTTGACGGAGCGGTAGATGCGCTGGAAGTCGGACAGCCCGAGCACCAGCCCGTTGGGCAGCCGGTCGATACGCCACTGTCCGTCCTCCTTGATGAGGTGGATCGTCTGGCGGTACGGCTTCTCCTCGGGGGTGTAGGCGTGGCTGTCGTCCACCGCCGCCACCTGGCTGCCGGAAAGGGTGACGGTGTAGCCGTTCGAGTCCTCCCGGTTGGGCAGCGCCTTCGGCTCGGGCTTCGGGCGCTCCTGGAGCACATTGGTGACCTGGAACGGCCGCCAGGTCCGCTTCGCCGGCTTGGCCAGATACTGGATGGCCGTACGGAAATCCGCCTCGTCGCTGGTCGTGGCGTCGAGGAAACTGCGCACGATGTTGGTCGGCTGTGCACCGTCCTGCGGAGGCACTCCGTAGACCCGCACCTGCGACTCGCCGTCGGAGCGCGGCGACTGGTCGACCGCCGTGACGTCCCCGCTGTCGGGCATCGACGCGCACCCGGCCAGCAGCGCCGCCGCACAGCCGAGCAGCAGAAATTTCCGCGCCGGCCCGGCTCCCCGGCGGGCGCGTGTACGGGACCCGGTCCCCGCCCCGCGCTCGCCTCCGCGCTCAGTGTCCACGCAGCCCGCCTTCCCGATCCACGCCCCGTTCGGCCTTCCGCCCGGCCCCGCCCTCGCGGGCCGGCCCGTCGGTGCGCGCACGCTCCTCGCGCGCCGCCTCCTCGCTCCGTACGTCCCCGCCCTGCGGCACCACACGGGCGCCGTTGCCGGGCGCTGCCGTCGGATCGGCCGCCGGCCAGGCCACCTTCGGTTCCGGGGCCAGGACTGCCGCGTCGCCTGCCGGTGAGACACCCGTCTGCACCGGGATCGTGGACGCCTTACGGTCCGAGCCGGCACGCGGCTGTCCCGTCTCGTCCAGCCCGCGGTGGCGCCGCGAGTCCTCCGGCTCCAGGGGAATCGGGGACCCGCGCAGCGTCTCACCGGCCGTACGGGGCAGCGTCAGCCGGAACTGCGAGCCGCCGCCCGGCTCGCCCCAGGCCTGCAGCCAGCCGCCGTGCAGCCGGGCGTCCTCGACGGCGATGGACAAACCCAGGCCCGTACCGCCGGTCGTGCGCGCCCGTGCCGGGTCCGCACGCCAGAAACGGTTGAAGACGCGGGTGGCCTCGCCGGGCTTGAGGCCGACGCCGTAGTCCCGCACCGCGACGGCCACCGCGCCGCCGCTCCGGCTGCCCGCCGACGCCAGCCGCACCACCACATCGCGGCCCTCGCCGTGCTCCACGGCGTTGACGACGAGATTGCGCAGTATGCGCTCCACCCGGCGGGTGTCGGCCTCGGCGATAACGGGCTGCTCGGCGCCGCGCACCACTATCCGGGTGCCCTTGCGCTCGGCGAGCGGCTCGGCCCCCTCGATGACACGGTGCACCACATCGCGCAGGTCGATCGGCTCGGCCTCCAGCGCGGCCGCGCCGGCGTCGAACCGGCTGATCTCCAGCAGCTCTGCGAGCAGCGATTCGAAGCGGTCGAGCTGGCCGCGCAGCAGTTCGGCGGAGCGCGCGGTGGCGGGATCGAACTCGTCCCGCACCTCATGGATGACATCGGCCGCCATCCGTACGGTCGTCAGCGGCGTCCGCAGCTCATGCGAGACATCGGAGACGAAACGGCGCTGCATTCGGGACAGCTCCTCCAGCTGCTGGATCTTGACCTGGAGGTTCTGCGCCATCTTGTTGAAGGACTCACCGAGCCGGGCGATGTCGTCCTCGCCGGTCACCTTCATCCGCTCCTGGAGGAGGCCGGCGGCCAGCCGCTCGGAGATCCCCGCGGCCATCCGTACGGGGGTGACGACCTGGCGCACCACCAGCCAGGCGATCGCGCCGAGCAGGATCACGACGAACACCCCGGCCGTCGCCAGCGTCCCCGTCACCAGCTTGAGCGACTCCTCTTCCTGACTGAACGGGAAGAGGTAGTAAAGCTGGCATTGGTTGCTGTTTACATCGTTGAGGCGCTTGCCGATGATCAGCGCCGGCACCCCGTCGTCCGACCCGATGCGCTTGATCTCGGTGTACTGGCGGAACGTCCCGGACTTGGTGTCCAGCTTCCGCCGCAGCTCAGGGGGCACGCTCCGCTCGGGATCGACATCGCCGGAGGCACGCGGACCGCGGGTGCCGGGGCTGGAGTCGCCGAACGGTTCGTCGGAGTCGGAGCTGAGCGCCACGACGGAGAAGACGCCCTGTCCGCCACTGGCGAGCTGTTCGACCAGGCCGGTCAGCCAGGTCGCGGAGTCCGGGGTGCCGCGGTTTCCGGTGCGCGCGGTGTCGTCGGGCCGGGTGCCGTCGGCACCGTCGGCCATCTTCTGGGCGACGCTGAAGCCGCCCACGGCTTGGCTCTGCGCGGCCTGCGCCTTGGCCGTGAGCAGGCCGTTACGGACCTGACCGACGACCACGACACCGAGCAGCAGCACCACGGCCAGCGACATCAGGAGCGTGGTCGCCACCACGCGCAGCTGGATATTGCGTCGCCACAGCCGCAGGGCAGGCAACAGAGGCCGCCGCACCCAGCGACTGAACAGCCGGAGCAGAGGGTGGACCGGTCCGCTCACCGCCCCGTCGGGCAGCAGCTGCCCACCGCGCAGCAGCCGGGCGACCAGCCTCCCCGAAAAGGACATATCGCCCGCCGGGTCGACGGTCCGCCCCCGCTTTCCCTCCGGGGCCGAACCGTCCCGGATCATCTCAGCTGGGCCCGGCCTTGTAGCCGACCCCGCGCACGGTCACCACGATCTCCGGCCGCTCCGGGTCCCTCTCGACCTTGGAGCGCAGCCGCTGCACGTGGACATTGACCAGCCGGGTGTCGGCGGCGTGCCGATAGCCCCAGACCTGCTCGAGCAGCACCTCGCGCGTGAACACCTGCCACGGCTTGCGCGCCAGCGCCACCAGCAGATCGAACTCCAGCGGGGTCAGCGCGATCGACTGCCCGTCACGCTTGACCGAGTGACCCGCCACATCGATGACCAGGTCACCGATCGCCAGCTGCTCGGGCGTCGGCTCCTCCGAACGCCGCAGCCGCGCCCGGATACGGGCCACCAGCTCCTTCGGCTTGAACGGCTTGACGATGTAGTCGTCCGCGCCCGACTCGAGCCCGACCACCACATCCACCGTGTCGCTCTTGGCGGTCAGCATGACGATCGGCACCCCGGACTCGGCCCGGATCAGCCGGCACACCTCGATACCGTCCCGCCCCGGCAGCATCAGATCGAGAAGTACAAGATCGGGCTTCGCCTCGCGGAAGGCCGCAAGGGCCTTGTCACCGTCCGACACAAACGACGGCTCAAAACCTTCGCCACGCAGCACGATGCCAAGCATCTCTGCCAGTGCGGTGTCGTCGTCGACGACCAGGACGCGTCCCTTCATTCGGCCATCATCCCATTACCTGATCGTGACTTACTCCATCGTGACGTGGAACACACCTCTGCCAGCCCGCTCCGGGTCACCGGCGACACCACTCCGGCCTCCGTGACGATCGCCGTCACCAGCTCCGCCGGAGTGACGTCGAAGGCCGGGTTGTAGGCCTGTGCGCCCAGCGGAGCCACCGGTATGCCCGTGCCCGCCTCCGCCCCGGGCCCCTGCACATACGGCAACGAGAACTCCGTCACTTCCTGGCCCGGCCGCTGCTCCACCTCGATGTCCGACCCCTCCTCGGTCTCCAGATCCACCGTGCTGGTCGGTGCCACCACCACGAACGGAACGTGGTGGTACCGCGCCAGCACCGCCAGTGGATAGCTGCCGACCTTGTTGGCCACCGATCCGTCCGCCGCGATCCGGTCCGCGCCGATCAGCACCGCATCCACCTCACCCCCGGCGAACAGCGACCCTGCCGCACCGTCCGAGAGCACCGTGTACGCCATACCCGCCCGCGCCGCCTCGTAGGCGGTCAGTCGCGCCCCCTGCAGCAGCGGCCGCGTCTCGTCCACCCACAGCCGGCGCAGCTCACCGGCCCGGTGCGCCGCCAGCGCCACCGCCAGGGCGGTGCCCTCGCCCCCGGACACCAGCGCGCCCGTATTGCAGTGGGTGAGAATCCGGTGGCCGCCGCCCGGCAGCAGCTCGCCCAGCAGCGCCAGCCCGTGCTCCGCCATCCGAGCGCTGGCCTCGATGTCCTCGGCATGCACGGCCCGCGCCTCGGCCAGCGCCGCGGCTGCCTGAGCACCGGCCCCGCCGGCCGCCGCGGCGCGGTACGCCGCAGCCGCCCGCCGCACGCCGTAGCCCAGATTGACCGCGGTCGGCCGGGCCTGGGCCAGCAACTCCACCGCCTCGTCCACGTCGAAGCCCCGCGCAGCGGCCAGCGCGACGCCATAGGCGCCCGCGATGCCCAGCAGCGGAGCCCCGCGGACAGCCAGCGTCCGGATCGCCTGAACCAGCGCCGGTACGTCCGTGCAGACCAGCTCGGTCTCCTCCGCCGGCAGCCGGGTCTGGTCGAGCAGTACCAATACGGGCCCCTCGGGCGGCTCCCCCCAACGCAACGACGGAATGGCGAGCGCCCCGGCGCCCGGCTCGGATACCTCGTACTGATCGCCCATCCGCTCAGTCTGCCGTCGACCGCCCCTCGAACAGAAGGTCCCCTCCCGCTCCGGGCCCCCGTACACAACATCGGCCGCCATGACACGATGACTGCCACCGCGGACCCCGGACCCCGGCCGCCCCGGCGGACGGGCAGCAAGAAGGAGCGACGATGAACAACTCTCCGGGCTGGGCCTCGCCCGGATCCACTCCCTCCGACGAGCCGGCCCGCGGCACACAGGAGCAGCCCTCTCAGGAGGAGCAGACCGTCCCTGGCGGGCAGTCGTCCCCGCCGAACTGGTCCAAGCAACAGCCGCCCGCCGGCCAGTGGTCGGCCCCCACCGGAATCCCCGGCCAGAGCGGCCCGCATGGCGGCACCGGCCGGAACACGGCAGGTGACCGCACCCGTGCCTGGTCGCCTGGGCCCGCCGGTCCCGGCTGGGGCGGCCATCCCGGCAGTCAGCCCCCCTGGGGCGGCGCCTGGGCCCCGGGACCGCAGGCCGCCAAGCCCGGCGTCATCCCACTGCGCCCGCTCGCCGTCGGCGAGATACTCGACGGCGCGGTCGCCACCATGCGCGCCCACTGGCGCACCGTCCTCGGTATCTCGTTGATCGTCGCCGTCGTCGCGCAGACGGCCATCACCATGGTCACCGGCCTCTGGTTCCAGAACGGCGGCCGCGAGCCCTCCCTGACGAACGACAATATCCCGCCGCTCCGCGAAACCCTGTACGAGATGGGCAATTCGCTCGCCGGCACCGGCATCACCTCGGCGATCGGGCTGCTCGCCACCATCATCGTCACCGGGCTGCTCACCATGGTCGTGAGCCGTGCCGTCCTGGGCCGCTCGGTGACCGCGGGGGAGGCCTGGCGCGATGCGCGTACCCAGCTCCCGCGCCTGCTCGGGCTGCTTGTCCTGCTGCCGCTGTTCTTCGCGGCGACAGTCATGGTCGGCATGGCTCCCGGCCTCATCCTCACCGCCACCGGAACGGTGGAAGCGGGCCTGCTCCTCACCATGCTCGGCGGCCTCGCCGCAAGCGTCGTGAGCATCTGGCTGGCCATCCGCTACAGCCTCGCCTCCCCGGCCCTGATGCTGGAGAAGCAGGGCGTCATCGCCGCCATGCGCCGCTCCGCGAAGCTCGTACGGGGCGCCTGGTGGCGAGTGCTGGGCGTACAGCTCCTCACCTTGCTCCTGACCGGCATCGTCGCGTTCATCATCCAGATCCCGGCCACCATCATCGCCTTCCTCGTCGACGGCGAGAGCCTCATGGACTGGGCGAACGGCACCAGCGACACCACCAGCTGGTCGTTCCTGATCGTGCTCGGCGTCGGAGCCGTCATCAGCTCCACCATCACCTTCCCGATCAGCGCCGGCGTCACCGCGCTCCTGTACGTGGACCAGCGCATCCGCCGCGAGGCACTCGACCTCGAACTCGCCCGCGCCGCGGGCCTCCCCGGCTACGGCGCCGACACCCCCGCCGCACACCCGGCCACGCCCGCTCCCGCGGCCACGGACATGCGCGCCGGCAGCACGCCACCAGCGCCTGCCCCGGCCTCCGCTGCCGCTCCCGCAGGCGGAGCGAAGTCGGACGGCTCCACGCCGGAGGGCCCCACGGCAGACGACGGCTCCCCGGCCGAAGGCAACGACGCAAGCGCCCCCGAGCCGGGCACCACACCTCCGGGCGACACCACGCCCAGGGACGACGTACCCACCGATGGCTCCGGGCAACGCCCCCACGACACCGCGCCGGGAAGCTGATGCGGTGACCAGAGGGGGGAACATGGCCGCGCTCGGACGACTCATGGCGCGCTCCGACGACGACATACCGGTGCGGACTCCACGCGTCCCCGCCCGCGAGGCGGCCGAGCGCGAACTGTCCGACCCCCGGTACCACCAGCACGACCCCAACCCGCTCCAGCGGGCCCTTGACTGGCTCTGGGCACGCGTCGACGAGCTCTTCCACGCGGCCGCCGGCACCACACCGGGCGGCTGGACCGGTCTCCTCGCCATCGCCGCATTCGTCGTTCTGCTGGTCGTCGCCCTCCGGTTGCGGCTCGGTGCGGTGCGCCGCACGCCGACCACGAGCGGCGCGCTCTTCGCCGACACGCCCCGCACCGCCGCCGAACACCGCTCCTCAGCGGACCGGCACGCCACGGAAGGCCGCTGGAACCAGGCGATCCAGGACCGGATGCGCGCCCTCGTCCTCGCCCTGGAAGAGCGCACCCTCCTCACCCCCGGCCCAGGCCGCACCGCCGACGAGGCCGCCACCGAAGCCGGCCGGGCTTTCCCCGCATACGCCGACCGGCTGCGCACCGCGGCCCGCACCTTTGACGACGTCACATACGGCGGCCGCCCCGGCACAGAACGGGCGTACACACTCCTGACCAGCCTCGATACCGAACTGCAGCACACCAAGCCCGACCTGGCCACCACCCCGACCAGGAGCCGCGGATGACGACGGCCACCCCGGACACTCCCGCGCTCACTCCCACCGCTCGTGGTCTGTGGACCCGGTCCCGCGGGCCACTGCTCGCGCTTCTGCTGCTCGTCGTCAGCGGTGTCGTCCTCGGCGCCGTGCAGTCCGGCGAACAGCACGGCCGGCTCGACCCCCGGTCCGCTGACCGGACCGGAAGCCGGGCCATCGCCCAACTTCTGGCCGCCCACGGTGTCTCCACCCAGGTCGTGACCACCTCGGAAGAGGCCGCCGCCGCGGCCGGCCCCGACACCACGCTGCTCGTCTCCGACCCCGACGTGCTGACACAGGATCAGCTGACGGGTCTGCACACCGCGACCGCACACACCCCCGGCCGCACCGTCCTGCTCGCCCCCGGCACCTCGCCCCTGGAAACCTTCACCCCCGGCGTCCGGATGGAACCCCCGGTCCCTGTCTCGGCACGCCGGCCCGCCTGTTCCCTGCCGGACGCCCGGCGCGCGGGCAGTGCCCTCCTCGGCGGCCTCCGCTACGCGACGGCCGCCGGCGGAGCCGACCGCTGCTACCTCAGCGGCGGCCGTCCCACCCTGCTGCGTCTGCCGGCCCCCGACACCGGCCGGGACACCGTGCTTCTCGGCTCCGCCGATCTCCTCTACAACCAGCACCTCGCCGAGCACGGCAACGCCTCGCTGGCCCTTCAACTCCTCGGTACGCACAAGCATCTGGTCTGGTACCTCCCCTCCGTGAGCGACCCGTCGTCCGCTCAGGACCCACAGCGCGGCTTTCTCGACCTCATCCCTTCCGGCTGGCGCTGGGCCCTGCTCCAACTCGCCTTCGCCGCCGTATGCGCAGCCTTGTGGCGCGCCCGCCGCCTCGGCCCCTTGGTTGCGGAAAAGCTCCCCGTCACCGTCCCGGCCGCCGAGACGACCGAGGGCCATGCCCGCCTCTACGAACAGGCCAACGCCCGCGACCGAGCTGCCGCCGTTCTGCGCTCCGCGACCCGCATGCGACTCGCTCCCCTCCTCGGCGTGTCCTCGGCACACGCCCACACCGCCGACATCCTTTTGCCCGCCCTTCACTCCCACTTGACCGCCACACCCGGCGCCGAAGCAGCCCTCCATGCCCTGCTCTTCGGCCCGGCTCCCGCGGACGACAGAGCCTTGGTGCACCTGGCCGACCAACTCGACGCACTCGAATCCTCGATCGTTTCCCAAGAGAGGCACGCCCCCCGTGAGCACCCCGACCGCTGACAGCGCCCGCACCTCCCTGGAGGATCTGCGCACCGAGATAGCCAAGGCCGTCGTAGGCCAGGACCCCGCCGTCACCGGGCTGGTCGTCGCACTCCTCTGCCGCGGTCATGTGCTCCTCGAAGGCGCCCCCGGCGTCGCCAAGACCCTGCTCGTACGCGCCCTGTCGGCCGCCCTTGAACTCGACACCAAGCGGGTCCAGTTCACTCCTGATCTGATGCCGAGTGATGTCACCGGCTCACTGGTCTACGACGCCCGCAGTGCCGAGTTCTCCTTCCAGCCGGGCCCCGTCTTCACCAACCTCCTGCTCGCCGATGAGATCAACCGCACGCCTCCCAAAACCCAGGCTTCTCTGCTGGAAGCGATGGAAGAGCGGCAAGTGACCGTCGACGGCACGGCCCGTCCCCTCCCCGAGCCGTTTCTGGTGGCTGCCACACAGAACCCCGTGGAGTACGAGGGCACTTACCCGCTTCCCGAGGCTCAGCTCGACCGATTCCTGCTGAAGCTGACGGTGCCGTTCCCCGCCCGTCACGACGAGATAGACATCCTCACCCGCCATGCGGCCGGCTTCAGCCCCCGCGACCTCGGCGCCGCGGGACTGCGCCCTGTTGCCTCCACCGCCGACCTCGATGCCGCCCGAGCCGCGGTCGCCAAGACCGCCGTCTCCCCCGAAGTCACCGGCTATATCGTCGATATCTGCCGTGCCACCCGCGAATCCCCCTCGCTCTCTCTTGGCGTCTCCCCCCGAGGCGCCACCGCCCTGCTCTCCACGTCACGGGCCTGGGCCTGGCTCACCGGCCGCGACTATGTCACCCCTGACGACGTCAAGGCCCTTGCCCTTCCCACGCTCCGACATCGCGTCCAGCTCCGCCCTGAAGCGGAGATGGAAGGAGTCACCGCAGACTCCGTGATCAACGCCGTACTCGCTCATCTCCCCGTCCCCCGCTGAGACGACGCCGTGGCCCTCACCGGACGCACCGCCCTCATCTCCGCACTCGGAGCCCTCTTCGTCGGCTTCGTTCTGCCGAGCTGGCTCGGCATCCTCACCGTCCAGCTCGTCCTGCTGATAGCAATCTTGTGCGATCTCGCGCTTGCCGCGCCAGTGCGAAAGCTCCATTTCACCCGAACCGGTGACACAACAGTTCGACTCGCAGGTGAAGCCCGCACACATCTCGCCGTCTCCAATCCGAGCCGCCGCACCCTGCGGGCCCAGATCCGTGACGCCTGGCCCCCGAGCTCCTTCCGCCCCGGCTCGGACTTCCCCGCATCCCGCCACACCGTGCGCATCCCCGCCGCCGAACGCCGCCGACTCATCACAACGCTCCACCCCACCCGCCGCGGTGACCATCACGCCGTCCGCGTCACGGTCCGCTCCTACGGCCCGCTCGGCCTGGCAGCACGCCAAGGAAGCCGGCACGTCCCCGGGACGCTGCGCGTATTGCCGCCTTTCACCAGCCGCAAGCACCTTCCGGGCAAGCTCGCCCGGCTCCGCGAGCTCGACGGCCGCACCAGCATCCTGACCCGTGGCGAAGGCACCGAATTCGACAGCCTCCGCGACTACACCCCCGGCGACGACACCCGCTCCATCGATTGGCGCGCCACCGCTCGGCGGCAGAACCTCGCGGTCCGCACCTGGCGTCCCGAACGCGACCGACGCATCCTGCTCGTCCTGGAGACCGGCCGCACCTCCGCCGGCCGCGTCGGCGACATTCCCCGTCTCGACGCTTCCATGGACGCCGCCTTGCTGCTCGGCGCCCTCGCCACCCGCGCAGGCGACCGCGTGGACCTGCTCGCCTACGACCGCCGCATACGCGCCTCCGTACAAGGCCGCACGGCACGCGATGTTCTCCCGGCCCTGACCGAAGCGCTGGCACCCCTCGAATCCGAGTTGGTCGAGGCCGACGCCCGCGGTCTGGCCGCCGCAATCCACCGCCGCACCCCGCGGCGGTCCCTCGTCGTGCTCTTCACCGGCCTGGACGCGGCTCCCGTGGAGGAGGCGCTCCTCCCTGTCCTCCCCGGCCTCACCCAACGCAATGAACTGATCGTCGCGGCCGTGGCGGACCCCCGCATCGAGGAGATGGCCGCCGGCCGTCACACCCCCCAGGCCGTCTACGCGGCAGCCGCCGCGGAACAGGCCCACGCCGCCCGCCGTCACACCGCAGACCGCCTCCGCCACCACGGCATCACCGTCATCGATTCCCCCCCGGCCCGCCTGGCCCCCGACCTGGCCGACGCCTACCTCACCCTCAAGTCCACCGGCCGCCTGTAGCTCCGCAGCTTGTCCTCCCACCGCACCGGAGAATGGCCCACGCCCACACAAGCCACAGGGGGCACTCGGGGGCACGGGTCGGGATCACGGAATGCCGTTACGAGGCGACCCCGACCTACGTCAGGTCGCTGCCTTCCTTTCCTTCGGGCACCCCCGCCGCTCCCTCCAGCGCTCAAGAACGCGGTGGAAGCGGATAGCCGTCAGCCTCAGCCCCCGTTATGTTTTCCGCGGCTCCGCAACGGGGCCGCTGGCCTCTGGGCCCGGCATGACTGTTGCCCCCTGTCGAAGGCATGACCTGGGGGGTG
>NZ_JBSHBP010000101.1:0-19513 GCF_053612065.1 Streptomyces sp. NPDC054765
CCGGTGCCTCGCCGCCGGGCCGGTGCCCTGCCGCCGGGCCGGTGCCCTGCCGCCCGGCCGCGTCCAGCCGCCCGGCCGCGCCGGGCTCCCGCCGCCTCCCGGGGGCCTGGGGCAGGGCTCCCGCGGCCCCGCCACGCCCCCACCGGGTCCCGCGCCGGGCTCCGCGCCTCCCGCGCCGCCTTCCCCGGCCCTCCCGCGGCGGACGACGTGCCGCACTCCCTATGCCTTCTCCCGCGGCCGGGCGTCCACCATGCGCTTGATCTTGCCGACCGAGCGCTCCAGGGTCTCCGGGTCGACGATCTCGACATCGACCGTGACCCCGATCCCGTCCTTGACGCCGCGCGCGATCAGCCCGGCGGCCACCGTGCGCACTTCGGGTGTCGCGTCCGGCCGGGCCTCGGCGCGCACGGTCAGCCGGTCCATCCGGCCCTCCCGGGTCAGCTTCAGCTGGAAGTGCGGCGCGACCCCGGGCGTCCGCAGCACGATCTCCTCGACCTGCGCGGGGAAGAGATTGACCCCGCGCAGAATGATCATGTCGTCGCTGCGTCCGGTGATCTTCTCCATCCGGCGGAACGCGGCCCGCGCGGTACCGGGCAGCAGCCGGGTCAGATCACGGGTGCGATAGCGGATGACCGGCATCGCTTCCTTGGTGAGGGAGGTGAACACCAGCTCGCCGTGCGCACCGTCCGGCAGCACCTCGCCGGTGATCGGGTCGACCACCTCGGGATAGAAATGGTCCTCCCAGATGTGGAGCCCGTCCTTGGTCTCCACACACTCCTGGGCGACGCCGGGGCCCATCACCTCCGACAGGCCGTATATGTCCACGGCGTCGATCGCGAACCGTGCCTCGATCTCGCGGCGCATCTCCTGCGTCCAGGGCTCGGCGCCGAAGACGCCGACCCTGAGCGAGGTCGTACGGGGATCGACGCCCTGCCGCTCGAATTCGTCCAGCAGCGTGAGCATGTAGGACGGCGTGACCATGATGATCTCGGGCCGGAGGTCCTGGATGATCTGCACCTGCCGGCTGGTCATCCCGCCGGACGCCGGTACGACCGTGCAGCCGAGCCGCTCCGCGCCGTAGTGCGCGCCCAGGCCGCCGGTGAACAGCCCGTACCCGTAAGCGATATGGACGGTGTGACCGGGCCGTGCGCCGGCCGCGTGGAGGGAGCGGGCGACGACATCCGCCCAGTGGGACAGATCGCGCTCGGTGTAGCCGACGACCGTCGGGCGGCCCGTGGTGCCGCTGGAGGCATGGATGCGGCGCACCTGCTCCTTGGGGACGGCGAACATCCCGAAGGGGTACTGGGCGCGCAGATCGTCCTTGACGGTGAACGGGAAACGGGCGAGATCGCCGAGCGAGCGGCAGTCCTGCGGGTGCACCCCGGCGCGGTCGAAGGAGTCCCGGTAGAACGGGACGTGGTCGTAGGCGTGCTGCAACGAGGCGCGCAGTCGCGTCAGTTGCAGGGCATGCAACGCGTCCGCGCCGAGCCGCTCCGCTTCGTCGAACGTCTCACTGCCCGTAGCCGCTTCCGGCATGGAGTTCACCGCCTCGTGTCCCTACCGATCATTCGGTAGCCGCATGCGGGTCCAAGTAATCAGCGCGCGGCGAACACGTCAAGGGGCGTGGCGCAGACACCTCCCGGGTAGCTTCCCGCGCAGGAGTGACGTCCGGGAGAGTGCAGGTCGGTGAGGTTCAGCCGGCGTACCGGGTGTGGGGAGAGGGGGACGCGCCCCGGCTCACGCCCCACGGCCGCCCGGTTCCTCTGGGCTCGTGAGCGTATGCCGTTCCCTGAACTCCCCGGGGATGTGCCGGGGTTCGAGAAAGGCCGACCGTGCAGCTGACCACCTCGATACGGAGTGTCCTGACCGCCGGAGCGGCCGCGGCCGTCCTGCTGGCCGGAACCGGCGGGGTCGCCGCGGCGCCGGCCGCCCCGCCCCCGGCCGCCCCGCCGCCCCCGGCCGCCGCTGCGGCCGCCACCACCGCGCACACCCCGTACGGCCCACTCCGTTCGCTCGCCGAGCTGTTCGCGGAGCGACTGGCCACCGGCGATCTGGTGGCCGCGGCGAAGTGGGGCACCGGCAGCCCGGTCGACGACCCGGCCCGTGAGCAGGAAGTGCTGGACGCGGTGGCGGAGCAGGCCCGGCGGCTGGGCGCCGATCCGGCGGACGCGGTGCGGATCTTCCGGGACCAGATCGAGGCGAGCAAGATCGTGCAGCGTGGGCTGCACCGCAGGTGGGACGCGGACCCCGCGCAGGCGCCGGCCACGCGGCCCGACCTCACGGAGGTGCGCAAGGAGATCAACCGCATCAACGGCGAACTGGTGCGGGCCCTTGCCCGCTCCCCGCAGGCCCGCTCGGCGCCGTACTGCGCTGCACTGCTGAGCGCGGCCGCCGCACACGTCCACCGTGAGCGTCATCAGGACGGGCTGCACACGGTGGCGCTGGCCCGCTCGCTGCGGTCGGTCTGCGCCGGAACCTGACGCGCGGCACCGCCCCGCACCGCCCGGCGGACGGGCTCGGCTCAGCTCGTCCGTTCGCCCGCCGCCACCGCCCGTGCCCAGCGGTAGTCCGCCTTGCCGCTGGGCGAACGCCGGATGTGGTCGGTGAAGACGACGGCGCGCGGAATCTTGTAGCCCGCCAGCCGGGTCCGGCAGTGGAGCTGCAGGCCGGCGAGATCCAACGGCAGGGCGTCCGGCCGCAGTTGGACCACGGCCGCGACGCGGTTGCCCCACCGCTCGTCCGGCACGCCCGCCACCAGTGCGTCATAGACGTCCGGATGTGCCTTCAGCGCCTGCTCGACCTCCTCCGGATAGACCTTCTCGCCACCGGAGTTGATGCATTGCGAGCCCCGGCCGAGGACGGTGACGATGCCCGCCTCGTCGACGGTGGCCATATCGCCCAGCAGCACCCACCGGTCACCCTGTGCCTCGAAGAACGTCTCGGCGGTCTTCACCGGGTCGTTGTAGTAGCCCAGCGGGACATGCCCGCGCAGCGCGATACGGCCCACCTCGCCGGCCGGAACCGGTTCCCGGGTCGCCGGGTCCACCACTGCCGTCAGGGAGTTGACGCGCAGCCGGAAGCCCTTGTCGGGGCCCGAGTCGTCGGTGGCGGTGCCGTTGAACCCGGATTCCGAAGAGCCGAAGTTGTTGAGCAGCATGACCTGCGGGGCCAGCGCGCTGAACTGGGCACGTACGGTCTCGGAGAGGATCGCGCCGGAGCTGCTGACGCTGAACAGCGAGGAGCAGTCGGTGTCCTTGAGCGGTCCGCCGAGCGCATCGACGAGCGGGCGCAGCATCGCATCGCCGACCAGGGACACGCTGGTGACCCGCTCCCGCTCGATGGTCCGCAGCACCTCCTCGGGCACGTATTTGCGGTGGATGACGACCTTCTGGCCGAAGTGGAAGGCGATGAACGCGGTGAGGGTGGAGGTGCCGTGCATCAGCGGGGGAGTGGGGAAGAAGACGATGCCGTCGCCGCCGGCCGCGACCCGCTCGGCCAGCTCCTGCGGCCGCTTCACCGGCTCACCGGTCGGTGCCCCGCCGCCCATCCCGGCGAAGAAGAGGTCCTCGTGGCGCCACATCACGCCCTTGGGCATGCCCGTGGTGCCGCCTGTGTAGATCACGATCTGGTCGTCGGCGGAGCGCGGGCCGAAACCGCGGCCGGGAGAGCCGGCGGCCTCGGCGTCCGCGAGGGCGACGGGCGCGACCGGCGGCTCGGGGGCGCCGGCCGGCGGCGTGCCGACCCGTACGAGCTGCCGCAGCCCGGGGGCCTGCGGGAGGGCGGCGGCCACCCGCGCGGTGAACTCCGCGTCGAAGACCAGCGCCACCAGGTCGGCGTCGCGGTAGAGGTAGGCCAACTCCTCTTCCACGTAACGGTAATTGACGTTCACCGGTACGGCGCGGATCTTCAGGCAGGCGTACAGCGCCTGGAGGTATTCGATGCCGTTGTAGAGGTGCAGTCCGACGTGCTGGCCGGGGCCGATGCCGCGGTCGCCGAGGTGATGGGCCAGGCGGTTGGCGGCGCGGTCCAGCTCCGCGTAGGTCAGCCGCCGTTCGCTGCCGGTCCCCGGATGGTCGATGTACACCAGCGCCTCGCGGTCGGGGACCGTGTCGACGATCGACTCGAAGAGGTCGGCAAGGTTGTACTCCACGTCTCCTCCAGACCGGGCGGGCGTCGGTTCGGTGGTCATTAGAGCGCCGCCCGAAGGCGCAGGGAAGAGCCACGGACAAGAAATCTGACTATGTGTCAGAAAGGTCTTGAAGTCGGTGTGCGGCTACTGCAACCTGTTCTACGTCGCGAGACGGGAGGACGGAATGGGCAGCACGGAACATCTGTCGGTGGAGCGCCTCGGCGCCACACTGGTGCTCACCCTCAACCGGCCGGAGGCGAAGAACGCGCTCTCGCTGCCGATGCTGGTGGGTCTGTACGACGGCTGGACCGCCGCCGACGAGGACGACGGGATCCGCTCCATCGTCCTCACCGGCGCCGGCGGCACCTTCTGCGCCGGGATGGACCTCAAGGCCCTCGCGGGCGACGGCATGGCCGGCGATCACTATCGCGACCGGCTGCGCGCCGACCCCGATCTGCACTGGAAGGCGATGCTGCGCCACCACCGCCCCCGTAAACCCGTGATCGCCGCCGTCGAGGGCCACTGTGTCGCGGGCGGGACGGAGATCCTCCAGGGCACCGACATCCGCGTCGCCGGCGAGACCGCCACCTTCGGACTCTTCGAGGTCAGGCGCGGACTGTTTCCCCTCGGCGGCTCCACCGTCCGCCTCGCCCGCCAGATCCCCCGCACCCACGCCCTGGAAATACTGCTCACCGGACGGCCCTACCCCGCGCGCGAGGCCGAACGCATCGGGCTGATCGGCCATGTCGTGCCCGAGGGAACCGCGCTGGACAAGGCCCTGGAGATCGCCGAACTGGTCAACGCCTGCGGACCGCTCGCCGTCGAAGCCGTCAAGGCGTCCGTCTACGAGACCGCCGAGATGACCGAGACCGACGGGCTGAAGGCCGAACTCGCCCGCGGCTGGCCCATCTTCGACACCGCCGACGCCAAAGAGGGCTCCCGGGCCTTCGCCGAGAAGCGCCCACCCGTCTACCGGCGCGCCTGACCGAAGGAGCCCGCATGTCAGAGGTCCTCACGGCGCCCCTCGTCGTGGAATTCCCCTTCACCCGCTCGCTCGGCCCGGTCCAGAGCGCCTTTCTCACCGGGCTGCGCGAGCGCATCGTCCTCGGTGTCACGGCGAGCGACGGCCGGGTGGTCGTCCCGCCCACCGAATACGATCCGGTCACCGCCGAGGAGATCCGTGACCTCGTCGAGGTCGGCACCGCCGGCACCGTCACCACCTGGGCCTGGAACCCGGCCCCGCGCCGCGGCCAGCCGCTCACCACCCCCTTCGCCTGGGTCCTGGTCCGGCTCGACGGCGCCGACACCGCACTGCTGCACGCACTGGACGCCCCCGGCCCCGACGCCGTGCGCACCGGCATGCGGGTCCGGGTCCGCTGGGCCGGCGAGCGCACCGGCGCGATCACCGACATCGCCTGCTTCGAGCCGGACGACAGCGCCGCCCCCGGTGGTCGACCATCCCCACACCAGGGCGAGTTCGCGAACCCCGTCACCGGAATCACCACCCCCGCCCGGCTCGACTACACCTATGCGCCCGGCCGCGCCCAGTCCCGCTACCTCCAGGCGCTGGCCGGCCACCGCATCATCGGCGAACGCTGCCCCTCCTGCCGCAAGGTCTATGTACCGCCCCGCGGCGCCTGCCCCACCTGCGGCGTCGCCACCGACACCCAGGTCGAGGTCGGCCCCCGCGGCACCGTCACCACCTTCTGCATCGTCAACATCAAGGCCAGGAACCTGGACATCGAGGTCCCCTACGTCTACGCCCATATCGCCCTGGACGGCGCCGACCTCGCCCTGCACGCCCGCATCGGCGGCATCCCCTACGACCGGGTCCGCATGGGCCTGCGGGTCGAACCCGTCTGGGCCGAGGGCAGCCGCTTCCCCGACCACTACCGCCCCACCGGCGAACCCGATGCCGACTACGACAGCTACAAGGAGCTGATCTGATGCGCGAAGTCGCCATCGTCGCCTTCGGGCAGAGCGATCACGTCCGCGACAGCGCGGAGACCTCCGAGGTCGAGATGCTGATGCCGGTACTCCACGACGTCCTGGCGCAGACCGGTCTGGCGGCCCGGGACATCGACTTCACCTGCTCCGGCTCCTCCGACTACCTCGCCGGCCGGGCCTTCTCCTTCACCATGGCCCTGGACGGCGTCGGCGCCTGGCCGCCGATCTCCGAATCCCATGTCGAGACGGACGGCGCCTGGGCGCTGTACGAGGCCTGGGTGAAGATCCTCACCGGTGAGGCCGAGACCGCGCTCGTCTACGCCTACGGCAAGTCCTCGCCCGGCGACGTCCGCGAGGTCCTCACCCGGCAGCTCGACCCGTACTACGTCGCCCCGCTCTGGCCCGACTCCGTCGCGCTCGCCGCCCTCCAGGCGCAGGCCCTGATCGACGCGGGGCTGACCGATGAGCGGGAACTGGCCGCAATAGCCGCCCGCAGCCGTGCCGCCGCAGGGTCCAACCCGCACGCCCAGCTGCGCGGCGGGATACCCGCGGGCGAGCTGCTCGTCGCCCCGCTGCGCACCGGCGACTGCCCGCCCATCGGCGACGGCGCGGCCGCCGTCGTGCTCGCCGCCGGCGACACCGCCCGCCGGCTCGCCGACCGCCCCGCCTGGATCCGTGGCCTCGACCACCGCATCGAGGCACACAGCCTGGGCGTTCGCGATCTCACCGACTCACCGTCCACCCGGCTCGCCGCCGAGCGGGCCGGTGCTTTCGAAGTCCCCCATGGCCTCAAGGGCAGGGGAGGTGCCCCCATCGTCGACACGGCCGAGCTGCACGCCCCCTTCGCCTCCCAGGAAGTCGTACTGCGCCGCGCCCTGAAACTCGACGCGCCGGACACCACGGTGTGCATCAACCCGTCCGGCGGCGCACTGGCCGCCAACCCCGTCATGGCCGCCGGCCTGATCCGGCTCGGCGAGGCCGCCGCCCGCATCCAGCGCGGCGCATCCGACCGCGCCCTCGCGCACGCCACCTCGGGGCCGTGCCTGCAGCAGAACCTGGTCGCCGTCCTGGAGGGTGAGTGATGAGCAAGGAGCCCGTGGCCGTCGTCGGCATCGGCCAGACCGCACACGTCGCCGCCCGCCGCGATGTCTCCCTCGCCGGACTCGTCCGCGAGGCAGCCCTGCGTGCCCTGGAGGACGCCCGGTTGACGTGGGCGGACCTCGACGCCGTGGTGATCGGCAAGGCCCCCGACTTCTTCGAGGGCGTGATGATGCCCGAGCTGTATCTCGCCGACGCGCTGGGGGCCGTCGGCAAACCGATGCTGCGGGTGCACACCGCCGGCTCGGTCGGCGGCTCCACCGCCCTGGTCGCCGCGAACCTCGTCGCCGCCCGGGTCCACCGCACCGTCCTCACCCTCGCCTTCGAAAAACAGTCCGAGTCCAACGCCATGTGGGGCCTGTCCCTGCCGGTCCCCTTCCAGCAGCCCCTGCTGGCCGGCGCCGGCGGCTTCTTCGCCCCGCACGTCCGTGCGTACATGCGGCGCTCCGGTGCCCCGGACACCGTCGGCTCCCTCGTTGCCTACAAGGACCGCCGCAACGCCCTCAAGAACCCCTACGCCCACCTCCACGAACACGACCTCACCCTCGAAAAGGTCCAGGCCTCGCCGATGCTCTGGGACCCGATCCGCTACTCCGAGACCTGCCCGTCCTCCGACGGCGCCTGCGCGATGATCCTCACCGACCGCACCGGGGCCGCCCGCGCACCGCATCCGGCGGCCTGGGTGCACGGCGGGGCGATGCGCACCGAGCCCACCCTCTTCGCCGGCAAGGACTTCGTCTCCCCGCAGGCCGGCAAGGACTGCGCCGCCGACGTCTACCGGCAGGCCGGCATCACCGATCCGCGCCGGCAGATCGACGCGGTCGAGATGTACGTCCCCTTCAGCTGGTACGAGCCGATGTGGCTGGAGAACCTGGGCTTCGCCGCGGAGGGTGAGGGCTGGAAGCTCACCGAGTCGGGTGTCACCGCACTCGACGGCGACCTCCCCGTCAACCCTTCCGGCGGCGTGCTGTCCACCAACCCCATCGGCGCCTCCGGCATGATCCGCTTCGCGGAGGCCGCCCTCCAGGTGCGCGGCCAGGCCGGCGAGCACCAAGTCGACGGCGCCCGGACCGCCTTGGGGCATGCCTACGGCGGCGGCTCCCAGTTCTTCTCGATGTGGCTGGTCGGCGCCGACGCGCCGGCCGGCTGACACCTCGCGGGGGCGGGCGCGCCGAGTGGGATGTCCTTGAGGATCGGTGTGCGGGCCGACGGATTGCCGTCGGCGCGCCGCCGGTCGAGACCGTCTGGCGTGCGGTCCGGGAACCTGCGCCCGTACGGCGCCGAGCGGTCAGGCGGTGAACGGTTCCACCGGCTCGTCAGGTGTGTCCCGCGGGGCGAAGGCCGGAAGGCCGCCCGAGAATGCCGGCTGATCGCGCATCAGTTGACGTACGTCAGCCCTACCGCCCCGGCTGGTTAATGCCTGGCGGCGACGTTACCGTTAGCGCCATGACCGCAACACGGCTCGCCCTCGAACTCGCCGTCACCCTGCGCCATGACGGGCACGGTGGCGTCGCCGATGACCTGGCCGGTCCGGAAGGGCTTGCGGTCTGGGTGCGCGAGCGGGCCGCGCTGCTGGACTGCGCGGCCGGCCAGGCCGTCCCGGACGAGGCGCTGCACGCCGCCGTGCGCGAGCTGCGGGCCGCGGTCCGGTCGCTGTTCGCCCGCGCCGTCCGGCCGGGACCGCCCAGCTCCGCCGACGCCCACCGGCTGCTCCCGGAAGAAGAGGCGGTCCGCCGGCTGAACGCCGCCGCGGCGCTGGTCCCCACGGCGCCCCGGCTCAGCTGGGAGCCGGGCGCGCCGCCCGCCGTGCGGCAGCACCCGGCCGGCTCCCCGCCGCCCGCCGACCGGATCGTCGCCGCGCTGGCCCGCGCCGCCCTCGCTTTCCTCGCCGGCCCCGACCGTGCGCTGCTGCGGGCCTGCCCCGCCCCGCGCTGTGTGCGCTACTTCGTCAAGGACCACGCCCGCCAGGAGTGGTGCACCCCCTCCTGCGGCAACCGCGCCCGGGTCGCGCGCCACCACGAGCGACGCAGGGAAGGACCGGGCGGCGCCCCGTAGGGTGGGTGGCATGACGGGCGAACGTGATCTCCGGGCCCTGCTGAGCGGGATGCGTCCCGAGCAGAACGAGGGCCGCTTTGTCTTTACGAGCGTGCCCGGCGCCGTCCCCGACGGGCTGACGCCGCTGGTCACCGTCACCGAGCCCGAGGGCCGCACCCTCGTCGTCCACCAGGATGAGGCCGACCGCGCGGGCCTGGCCTACGACTATGTCGCCGGCTGGATCACCCTGCGGGTGCACTCCGCGCTGGACGCCGTCGGACTGACCGCCGCGGTCGCCACCGCCCTCGCCCAGGCCGGCCTCAGCTGCAATGTCGTCGCCGGCTTCCATCACGATCACCTCTTCGTGCCGTATGCCGCCACCGACGAGGCGCTGCGCCGGCTTCGCGCGCTGGCCGACCAGGCATAACGACCAGCCGAAGGACGAGACGGCGGCTCCGCGCGCGGGGCGTCGTCCACCCCGACGCCCGCGCCGCGTGCCCGGCCGGGCCACGTACGATGGCGGCATGTCCTTCCTCCGCCGCCGCAGCGCAGCCACGCCCGCCGGGCCTGACTTCGACGTCCTCGCCATGGACCCCGGGGACTGGCCCGGCAATCTCGGAGCCGGGCTGCTGCCCGCGCCCGACGGGAGCTGCCAGGGTGTCTTTCTCCGCTACGACCTGTTCGGCGGCCGTGGCCCCGCGATGGTCATCGGCAATCTGCCGGAGGGCTCCCCGGCCCGTGAGCTGGAGGACGACCAGGTGCCCTTCGAGGTGGCACAGCTGCTCGCGGCGCTCGGCAACGACGAGCCGGTGACGGTCGTCGAGAGCGAGGACACCCCCGTGATGCACGAGGACAACCTGCTGATCGTCAAGCGCATCAAGTGCTCCGAGAGCCGGATCTCCTGCGCCCAGTTCGACCGCAGCGACGGTGTGCTGGTCACCATCGCCAGCTGGGACCGGCCGATCACCGACGACCTCTACGCGCTGCTCAAGCCGCTGCCGGCGGAGCTCTTCCAGCAGGGCTGAGCCCCGGCAGCTCCGGAGCGGACACCGTCGCGGGCGGGGGGGGGGGGCCCCCGCCCCCCGCGGCCGCCCCCGCCCCCCCCCCCCGGGGGCGGGGGGGGGGGGAGCCCCCCCCCCCCCCCCCCCCACAGGCGCCCCCGCCGCCCCGGCCCCGCCCCCCGCCGCGCGGGGGGGCGGCCCCCCCCCCCCCCGGGCCGCGACACGCTCACCCCACCGGTGGGCGAGCGCTGCTAGGAACCCGAGCGCCGCACCTCGACATCGGCCGCCCGCACATAGCCGACCCGGTGCCCGACCTGGATCTCGTAGTAGACGTCCTCGCCGCGCACGATGGCGTGCTGAGACAGATCGAAGGTCGGGGCGTAGAAGTAGTCGCCCCTCACCCGGCCCCCGACGGCGTACTTCTGGCCCGCCGCGAGCTTGTACGGCAGCGGGGAGACCGCCTGGTAGGGCACCCCGGCCGGATAGGCGTCCTTCTCCGGGTACGCGCGGCCGTAGACCGGGATCTCCTCCCGGCCGTCCTTCGGCGTGGCGATCAGCCCCTTGGCGTTCACTGCCGTCGGCGCGCGGTGCGGATTGCGGAACCAGGCCTTCTGCCCGAGGTACCAGATCGCCGTCCAGTCGCCGGACCGGCCCGCCACCGCGAACCGCTGGCCCGTGGAGGCACGGGCACCGGTGTCGTTCACACCGTTTGTCGAGTCACTGCCGTCCGGATGCAGCCCGACGTCCTTGACCAGCGGTGCGCTCTCGCTCGGCGCGGTGTACAGCCGGACCGCTGTGGAGCCGTGCGGCGCGCAGGTGTCACCGGACTTCTCACAGCTGGTGTAGACCGGCTTGTTCCGGTCATAGCCGGGGCGGATGGTGACCAGCCCGCCGTGCGCGCCCGCGGTGGCCTTGAACGGCTTGCCCAGCAGGGCGAAGTAGTGCGCCCAGTCCCAGTAGGGGCCGGGGTCGGTGTGCATACCGGGGATGGTGGCCGTGGTCGTGCCGGGGACATTGTCGTGGCCCAGGATGTGCTGCCGGTCGAGCGGCACGTCGTACTTGCGGCTCAGATACTTCACCAGCCGGGCCGATGTGCGGTACATCGCCTCCGTGTACCAGGCGTCCGGCGCGGCGAGGAAGCCCTCGTGCTCGATGCCGACGGAGTGCGAGTTGAGGTACCAGTTGCCCGCGTGCCAGGCGACGTCCTTGGTCGGCACATGCTGGGCGATCAGCCCGTCCGAGGAGCGGATCGTGTAGTTCCAGGACACATAGGTGGGGTCCTTGATCAGCTTCAGCGTCGTCTCCCAGGACCCCTCGGTGTCATGGATGACGATGGTGCTGACCCGCTGGTCCTCGGGCCGGTCCGCCTTGTCGTGGTTGCCGTAGTCACCGTCGCCGAACTCCTCGTACGGCGCCGGTACCGACTCGCAGGCGACCTTCCGTGGGCACTCCGGCGCGCGAGCGGCCGGTGCCCCCGGTGCCCCCGGTGCCCCCGGTGCCCCCGGTGCCCGGCCGGCCGGCGTGCCGAGACGTTTTTTCTGGGCGGCGGCGGGCGTCAGCCCCGGCGCGGCCGGCAGTGTGACCCGCTGCCCCGCGTCGGTCGTACGGGTCTGGCCCTGGCGCATCACCTCGTAGACCTCGTCCGCGAAGGCCTGACCGCCGCGCAGATCGTCCTGGCCCCCGTAGCGTGCCACCGCCGCGTACCACTGCGCCGGGTCCTTGCCTGCCGTGTGCCCCAGCGTGCGCTGCTCCGCGGCGAGCAGCGCCGCCCCGCCGAGCACATTCGCCGCGGGGTCGGTGCGCAGCCTCCCGGCCGGCAGGCCGGCCAGTGTGGCGGCCGTCGTCAACGTCCGCAGCCGCGCGGGGAGTTCGGCGGGCAGCGCGGCCCGCTTGGCCGCACCGGCCGGTACCTTCTTACGGGGCCGTGCGTCGTCGCCGCGGGCGTCCTCGTCGTCCTCGCTGAACTCCGGGGCGCGCGCCAGGGCCGTGCGGGCGTCGGTCAGATGCATCGGCCCGTAGCCGCCGGAGACGCTGGGGGCGCCGCCATGGGTGTCCCAGCGGGACTCCAGGTACGAGACGCCGAGCAGCACGCTGCGCGGCACATGGAAGCGGGCGGCGGCGTCGGTGAAGGCCCGCTGCAGATCGCCCGTCCGGGGCTGGCCGGCGTGTGCGGACGGCGCTCCCGAGAGCGGCAGCAGCAGCACCGCCGCCGCGACGGCGGTGGCGGATCTGCGCAGGGCGGGGCGGTGGATTCTCTTGTCGTCTTCCGGGGCGGATCCTCGCAAAGCAACCTCCTCGAGCCGGCCCGAGCCGGGGCGGTGTGACGGTGGGTGCGCAAACGGCCGCACGGGCGGGACCCGAGACTAGAGCCCCCGTCGGCTTAGAGCTATACGTTTGCCGAGGGTCCGTCAATCACCGTGCCGCTTCGGGATTTCGCATGTCAGGGCCTCTCCGGAGGAGCCTTCCCGGACCTGCGCCCGGCCTGCGGGGCGTCAGTGGAATGGACCAATCACCGGAAGCGAACGACGACCGCATGGACGACGGCCGTACGGACGGACGGCCGAAGGAGAGGCGCGAACGGGAGGGGCGAAGGCCAGGGGTGAACGGGAGGGGTGAGGGGAGCGGCGCACATGGGTGAGCGGCGCACCCCGTGCCCGGGTGCGCCGCTCATGGTCCCCCCTTGCGGGCGCCGGTGCTGTCCGGCGCCCCTCGGCGGTCAGCGGGTGCCGACCGCCGCCCGCACCGCACGACGGGCCATCTGGCAGTCGTCGTGCAGCCGGCGCAGGAGCAGCCGCTGCTCCTCGCCCGCCGCGGGCACGCCGGGTTGTCCCGGACCCGGTGCCCCCGTCGGCGTGGGTTCGCGCATGGTGCGCTGGACCGCGGTTTCATAACGCCGGATCTCGCGGGTGAGCACCAGCATCAGATTCACCAGGAAGGCGTCCCGCGCGGCCGGTCCCGCGTTCTGGGCCAGTTGGCTGATGTGCCGGCGGGCCACCGGCGCGTCGCCGAGCACCGACCACAGTGTCGCCAGGTCGTAGCCCGGCAGATACCATCCCGCGCTGTCCCAGTCCAGCAGGACCGGCCCCGCGGGGGACAGCAGCACATTGTTGAGCAGCGCATCGCCGTGACAGAACTGGCCCTGGGTGTGCGACAGACCGTGCAGCAGCTTCTGCAGATCGCCCATGTCCCGGTCGGTGAGCAGCCCCAGGTCGTGGTAGCGGCCGATCCGGCCCGCGTAGTCCAGCGGGGCGTCGAACAGCCCGGCCGGCGGACGCCAGAGGTTGATCCGGCAGATCGCGCTGAGTGCGGCGCGTACGTCCGCGCGGGGCGGTGCCTCGGACGGGTGCCGGGTCAGCGCCGCGACCCGGCCGGGCATCCGCTCCACGATCAGCGTGCAGTTGTCGGGATCGGCCGCCACCAGCCGCGGCACCCGAACCGGCGGACGATGCCGGACGAATGCGCGGTATGCGCTTATTTCCTGCCGGAAGCGTTCCGCCGATGCGGGGGACTGGTCCAGTAAACACTTGGCCACTGCGGTCATCCGGCCGGTCGTGCCGACGAGAAGGACGGACTTGCCGCTGCGCCGCAGCACCTGCACCGGGTTGAACTCCGGGCAGATGCGGTGCACCGAGGCGACGGCGGCGCGCAACTGGGCGCCCTGGGGGCCGGACAGGTCGAGTCTCCCGCTGAGCGGCTGGGCGCTCATCCCCTGCATCCGCCGGGCACGGCCGCCGGGGAGACCGGTGACCGTCCCCGCGGAAGGGGCAGGGTCGAGATACGGCCCGTTTCCTGTGGGGTGTGGGCGGTACGGCCGGGTGGGAGCGGTCACGGCGGACGATGCTGCATACATGGGTGAGACAGATCCCTTCGTGCGCCGGCGAGTTGCGTGCGCTCCCCGGCCCGGTGGTGGGAACCCGTGAACGGGCCCCGTGCAGGAGGCCGGTCCAGGGCCCCTGTGAAGGGGCGCGCACCCTGGGGAATGCGGTCCCGCCACCAGGCCGGAGGCGGCATATCTACAGAACACGTGGCTACGGGTGGCAGACCATCTGGCGCACCCTGGCGAACCCTGGCGAATGCCCACAGCCCCTGTCACCGGCCGTTACTGTCAACTCAGTCGAGGAACCTGGGGGCTTGACGTGGACAGGCAGCCGAACACCCGTCTTGCGGACCTTTTCGGCCTGGCCGGCTGGTCCAAAGGAGAGCTGGCGAGACTGGTCAACCGGCAGGCGGCGGCCATGGGCCATCCGCAGCTGGCGACCGACACCTCACGAGTGCGGCGCTGGATCGACATGGGGGAGACCCCGCGCGATCCGGTGCCCAAGGTCCTGGCTTCCCTGTTCACCGAGCGCCTCGGCCGTGTCGTAACCATCGAGGACCTCGGGTTCGCAAGAACCGGTCGCTCGGGGAAGCGGCAGGCCATGGACGGTCTGCCGTGGGCTCCCGAACGGACCGCTGCGGTCCTCACGGAATTCACGGGAATGGACCTCATGCTCAACCGACGCGGCTTGGTGGGTGCGGGCGCCGCACTCGCCGCGGGCTCCGCACTCACCGGCGCCATGTACGACTGGCTGCACACCGACCCGGCCCCGGCCGGCGCCCCACCCCACCCGTTCGCCTCCGACTCCTTCGACGAACTCGACCAGATCGGCCTCGACCGTTACGAGGCGGCCCCCGTGGGGTCGCAGGAGATCGATGCGCTGGAGCGCTCGGTCGAGGTGTTCCGTGCCTGGGACGCGGCCCGCGGGGGCGGGCTGCAGCGCAAGGCAGTGGTGGGCCAGCTCAACGAGGTCGGCGGGATGCTCGCCTACCGCCACCCCGACCATCTGCAGCGCAGGCTGTGGGGGGTGGCCGCCAATCTGGCGGTGCTGGCCGGCTGGATGTCCCATGACGTGGGCCTGGAGCCCACCGCCCAGAAGTACTTCATCATCGCCGCGCATGCGGCTCGCGAGGGCGGCGACCGCCCCCGCGCCGGCGAGGCGCTCTCCCGTGCCGCCCGGCAGATGGTCCATCTGGGCCGCCCCGATGACGCGCTGGATCTGATGAAGCTGGCCAAGTCCGGCTCCGGCGAGGAAACCCTGCCGCGCACCCGCGCCATGCTGCAGACCATCGAGGCCTGGGCGCAGGCGTCCAAGGGCCAGGGCCAGGCCATGCGCCGCACCCTGGGCGAGGCGGAGGACCTGTTCGTCTCGGACCGGGGCGATGTGCCGCCGCCGAGCTGGATGCAGATGTTCGACGAGGCGGATCTGCACGGCATGCAGGCGCTGGCGTTCCGTACCCTCGCCGATCATGATCCGTCGGCCGCCAGGATCGCCCAGGACCACGCCAAGCGGGCGCTGAGGCTGCGGGAGGACGGCCGCCAGCGGTCGCAGATCTTCGACTACATCTCGATGGCCTCGGCCTGTTTCCTCGGCAACGACCCCGAACAGGCCGACCGCTACGCCCGGTTGGCACTGGTGTCCATCGGGGAGAACTCCTCGCATCGCACCTGGGACCGGCTCCGCGAAATGTTCCGGCTCACGGGACAGTATGCGGACTGCGCCAAGATCCAGGACCTGCGCGAGGAGATCCAGCATGTCCTGCCGAAGGCGAAGCCCAAGGGATCGGGTCTCGGTCCCGGTATCGGATCGGGAGTCGGAGCGAACTTCTCGGCCTGAGGCGGACGGACACCGGGAGTGTGACGGTGTGTCATCTGTAGCGGCAGCGCCCTTCACGGCTCCGCCACTTCATCCGCCACCTCATCCGTCAACTCGTCCGTCAACCGAGGGTCCGCCCGCCGACTCCTTCGGGGCGGCCGGCTCCGGACGTGCTGTTCCGCCCCCGGCTGCCGCGTGCTGTGTCAGTCGCCGACCCTGGCGATCAGTACACAGGCGTCGTCCTCGCGCTCGGCGCTGCCGAATTCCTCGACGACGACGCGGATGCTGTCCTGCGCACTGCGGGCCGCGGCGAACCGCGGCGCCAGGGAGAGGAGCCGCTCGGTGCCCTCATGTGAGGCGTCCACGCCATGTGTACGGCGGGGGACGAGGCCGTCGGTGTGCAGGACGAGCAGGTCACCGGGCTCCAGTTGCTCGGTGTGCTGGGTGTAGGCCGCACCCGAGGTCGCCCCGAGCAGGACACCCTCGGGCGGGTCCAGCGCGCGCCCCGTGCCGCCGCGGAACAACAGCGGTGCGGGGTGCCCGGCCTGGGCCCACTCCAGCGTCCGCGCGGCGGCGTCGAACCGGCCGCACACCGCGCTGCCCAGCGCCGGCTGAGCGGCGGTGTCCAGCAGCTGGTTGAGGAAGCCCATCAGGGGTCCCGGCCGGTTTCCGGCGACCGCCATACCGCGCAGCGCGCCCAGCACCATGGCCATACCGGACGTCGCGGTGACGCCGTGTCCGGTGAGATCGCCGACGCTCAACAGCGTCGTCCCGTCCGGGAGTTGCAGTGCGTCGTACCAGCCTCCGCCGATCAGGTCGCGGGTGCCGGACGGCAGATAGCGCCCGGCGAGGTCGAGGGCGACCGGACCGCCCTGCGGGAACCGCAGGGAGCCGCGCCACGGGGGGAGCACGGCCTCCTGCAGCTCGACCGCAAGCCGGTGCTCGGTCTGCGCGATATGCCGCTCGCGGTGCAGCGATTCACGGGTCTCGCGTACCGCCTGCTGGCTGCGGCGCAGCTCGCTGACGTCCCGCAGCACGGCCCACATGCAGGCGGTGCTGCCGTCGGCGTCGAGCACCGGCTCGCCCACCATGTGCACCGTGCGCAGACTCGCGTCCGGGCGCACGATGCGGAATTCGCCGTCGATCGGCCGGCCGTCGACCAGACAGTCGGTGACCATGGTGGCCAGCCCCTCCTGGTCGTCGGGGTGGACCAGGGAGGGAAGTTCGTCGAGGGTGAGCGGGCCGTCGGAAGGGGCCCGGCCGAACATGGCGAACAGTTCGTCGGACCAGCTGACCTCGTCGGTGAGCAGATTCCACTCGGCGCTGCCTACCCGGCGCAGCAGTGCGCCGCGCTCGTGCGGTCCGGGCTCGTGCGGTCCGGGCTCCGGCGGGGCCGACGGCAGCCCGGCCGCCGTCGCCGGATCGTCCTCGCTCTCGGCGGGCAGGCCCTCTCTCAGCTGGTCGAGATGGCCCCCGAGGTCGTCGAGGTGGTGCACGGCGAGGTCGCACAGCGCCCGCTGCCAGCGCAGCTGCGGGTCGGCGTCGAGGCCGGTGTCCACCGAGGACTCCCGGCGCACCGCGTCGAGGTCACCGCGCAGGCGGCGGGCCTGCGTGATGAGTGACTCGACCGTGTCGCGCTCGGGGGGCCGGTCGGCTGGGTGATCCGCGAAGAGAGGGGACGGCATGACGTACTCCGTGATCAGGCGGCGCCGGGCTGAGGGCCGGTAACGACTCTTGCACAGGCGGCGACCGTGCGTAAGGGATTTGGCACTACCCGATACGGTGGTGCATCTGGCATATGCCACCGGCCTTCTGGGGCATACCCGGCGCGAATCGGCGGAATCACAGCTTCCAGGCTAGGCTTCGGCCGCCGTACAGCAGGCGCTTCCGCCGATCCATGGTGGGAACGAGGCTTACGGCCCGCAGCCACCGGCAAGAATGCCGGTCAGCGGAAATCCCGTTGCCAGCCTGCCCCCCGCACCGGATGCTGACCTCATGTTCGATCCAGACATAGCGCCCAGTGGCACCCTGCTCGGCCTCCTGCAGCGAGGCCGCGGCGACGGGACCCTGCATGCCCTCGCGGCGCCGCGGGCCGAGGCGCTCGCGGCACTGAACGACAGTGTGCTGCGCGACCCCCGCCGTGACTGGCAGGTCGAGAACCGCTCGCTCTACTACGCGCGCCTCTACATGCAGCTCGACGGCGGGCTGGAGGAGATCGAACGTCACCTCTTCCACCCCGACGACCTCATCGACACCGGCGAGGAGCGCACCGGCCTCGCCCTCGCCGTCCTCGGCCACCTCGCCGCGTACGGCAGGGACGCCGCCCGCCTGCTGCTGCGCAGCTACGCCGCGGCGGGCAGCAACTGGCGCTGGGCCCTGGACGAGCTTGCGCTGCGTGACGACGACGCCGGGCTGATGACCCTGGCCCCCGCCGTCCTCGCCCGCTTCCCGGAGACCGGCGAGGGCCGGGCCGCGCTGGCCACCGCCGTCCGTGACGCCTTCGAGCCCCGGCCCTGGCGCCTGTGGGCCGAGGACCCCCGGTACGGGGCACGGCTGGCCGCCGCCGGGGAACAGGGCTCCTTCGACCGCTGGCAGCGGCAGCTGCGGCCCAGCGGGCCGCGCCCCGGCTGGAGCGTGAGCGAGGTGCTCCGGTGGGCCGAGCAGGACATGACGCCGGAGTCCGGGGAACACCGGCACATCGCTGCCGCCCGCTGTCTGGCCGCCGTCGTCGGTCCCGAGGACCGCCCCGAGCTGCTGCGCGCCGCGCGCAGCGCACCGGACGCGGCCCGCGCCGCCGTTCTCCACCACCTCGCCGAGCGCGGCGAGGCGAACGCCCTCGATCTGATCGAGGACGCGGTCATCGACCCCTTCTCCTCCGCACGGCTGGCCTCGGCCGCGCTCGCCGCCTTCGCGCGGATGCGCAGTGTGGCGGCCGTCGAGCGGGCCCGGGTCTGGGCGCCGCGTACGGACCGGCTGGGCGCGTGCGCCGCCGCCGTGCTCGCCCGCCGCGGCGGGCGGCAGGACGCGGAACGGGTGCTGGCCGCGCTGCGCCGGACCGTCCGTGAGGAGGGGCCGGACGCGGACGGCCTGTGGGAGCTGGTCGACGGCACGGGCCGGCTCGGTGTCGGCTGCGCCGCCCCCGTCCTGCGGCACATCTATCGGGAAACCTCCTCCTCCCACCTCCGCGGCCGGGCCGCCGGTGCGCTCGCCGCCACCGACCCCGGGTTCGCGGCCGGCTTCGCCGTCGAGTGCCTGTGGGACTGCGAGGAGACCACCCGGGAACTGGCCGCCCGGTACGCCGCCACCGGCGACGACCGGGTCGTCGAACAGCTCCGCCGCCTCGCCGCCGACCCGGCCGAGGAGGCCGAGGTCCAGACGGCCGTGCGCAGCCGGATCGGACCGGAGTCCTAGGCTGCGCTTTGTCTTCGCCCCACGTTTTCGGCTTTCCCGCCGTGGTGGTTTTTCGCCGTTGCGCCTGCGGCGGGCCGGGTCCGCTGCGTTTTGCCTCCGGCCCACGTTGTCGGCGTTCCCGCCGTGGGGCTTTCCCGCCGTTACGCCTGCGGCGGGCCGGGTCCGCTGCGCGGGGCTGTGGGTGCGGTGCCGGGCCGGAGGGGCCTGGTGTGGGGACTGGATAGCTTTAAATACCCACAACAAGCCCCACCCCCCCCACA
>NZ_JBSHBP010000102.1:0-19207 GCF_053612065.1 Streptomyces sp. NPDC054765
TCGCGCCGCTCCTGCTTTTTTTTTTTTACCGACCGCGGCCCGCGCCCCTCGGCCCCCCCCGCGCCCGGGGGGGGGGCGCCCCCCGGCCCGTGCCGTGGCCGCCCCGGCAGGTCAGGCGCCCGGCGGCACCCGGGACGGGCGGCCGGAGCCCCGGGTGAAGCGGTAGCCGGCGATACCGGCCAGGGCCGCGAGCACCCCGCCCGCCGCGGTCCAGAGCCAGCGGTCGGACCAGCCACCGGAGGACCAGCCGCCGTCCGGCTCGACCAGGGCCGAGGGCTTCCCGGGAGCGGCGCTCTCCTGGGCCTGCGGGGTTGCGGTGGCGGCGCCGGGCACCAGGGGCGCGGCGAGCGTGCCGTCCACGGCGTGGGCGCCGCCCGTGTCGGCCGTGGTGGCGTCGACCTCGGCGTGTACCGGCAGCCCGAGATCGTCCTTGGGCAGGTCGACGACCGTCAGGCGTACGTAGTAGCTGCCCGGCAGCGGATCGTTCGCCCACGGCTCCGCCCAGGCGCGGACGGTGCGCAGCGTGCAGGACAGCTCGACGGATCCCGCATCCTGGGCCGCGGCCCTGGTCTGGGCGCCGTACATGCACGCCTGACGGCGGCGCAGCCCGTCATAGACATCGAGCTGCCAGGTGGCCGCACCGTGCCGGGCGCTCTGCGGGAGTGTCACCTTGGCCTTGACGGTGGCGCGCCGGCCCGCGTCCACGGGCAGTACCCAGTAGAGGTAGTCGCCGGTGGAGGCGTCGGCCGTGGCCCGCTGATCCGGCTTGATGACGGTTGCCGTACGGAAGGAGGTGCCGGCCTCGGTCGGGGCGGCCGGTTCCGCGTCCGCACCGGTGCTCGGACCGGGGGACGGGCTGTTGGCGACGGCCGGTCCCGCCAGGGCGAAGAGGCCGGCGCCGGCCAGCACTGCGGTCATCAGGGTGCGTACGGTGCGCATCAGTTGGTCCTCCAGACGGTGACGCGCCAACGGGAGATCCAGCCCCACAGCAGACCGGCGACCAGTCCGCTGAGAGCCAGTGAGACCAGCAGCCACCAGCCGTGTCCGAGGCCGAAGAAGGCCGCGTCGGAGGCGTCATCGGGCCCGTCCACCAGGTCGACGGTCAGCTCGACGGGCAGGCCCGGGTCGGTCTTGACCGAGGCCGGTGCCGAGAAGGAGTTGCTGACCTGCAGACAGATGGTCTCCGCCGCAGGTGCGTCATCGTGAGAGGAGGTGAGCGGCGCCTTCGGGTAACGCAGCCCGGAGGAGATCACATCCGTACGGCCGTTGCCGGCCTCCGAGCCGCGGACGATCTCCCGGCCGTGCACGGTCGAGGCCTGCAGCAGGACCCCGTAATCGTTGTTCACCGCGCGGTCGGCGGCGACGCTCACCGAAGCGCGCAGTTCCTGGCCGGGCCGGACGGCCACCCGGTACCAGCGGTGCTCGGCGAACTTCTCGCGGTCGCTGTAGAGACCGGCCTTGAGCTCGGGGGCGTCGGCGCACTGCCCGGCCCCCTCGGTCGCCACCGGAGTGACCACGGGATGGGCGGCACGGTCCACCAACTGGTGTACGCGGTCACGAAGTTCCTTGGTGTGCTGTACCGAGGTATAGGTCCCGCCGGTCGCCTCGGCGATACAGCTCAGCTGGTTGCGGGTCTTGGCGTCCGGCAGCAGCCCGAGGGTGTCGACGGTGAGATGGATGCCCTTGGCGGCGATGTCACGGGCCACCTGGCAGGGGTCGAGCGGGGCGCAGGTGTCCTCGCCGTCCGTGATGAGGACGATCCTGCGGCTCGCGTCGCCGCCCTTGAGATCGTCGGCCGCGCCCAGCAGGGCCGGCCCGATCGGCGTCCAGCCGGTGGGGGTGAGCGTGGCCACCGCGGTCTTCGCCTCGGTCCGGTTCAGCGGTCCGACCGGGTAGAGCTGCCGGGTGTCCTTGCAGCCGACTTTCCGGTCCTCGCCGCGGTAGTTGGCCCCGAGGGTGCGTATGCCGAGCTGGACCTCGTCCGGCACCGCGTCCAGTACCTCGTTGAACGCCTGTTTCGCCGCGGCCATCCGGCTCTGCCCGTCGATGTCCCGGGCCCGCATCGAGCCACTGACATCGAGCGTCAACTCGACCTTGGGGGAAGACTTCGCATCCGGTTCACCGGCGGCGGCAGGTGTGGGGGCAAGCGCGACGGTCATCGCGGCCAGCAGGCCGCACACCCCGGCCGCCAGCCGTTTTCTTGTGATCATCGACGGATCGTATGGAGAAACTCCCCGCAGTCCAAAACGGTCCCCAACTGCGGTACGGGGAACGGCCGGTGGCGGGGTGGCCGGCGGCGCGGGACGGCGGCCGGTTTCCGTAGGGCTTTCCCCTGAGCGGCGGGGGACGGGCATGGCAGGCGCCGCCGGGTGCCCCGCTCAGGTCACTGCCGCAGCCATCCGCCGTACGGCCTCGGTGACCAGCTCGGGTGAGGTCGCCAGGTTGAGCCGGACGTGACCGGCGCCGCCGGTGCCGAAGCTGGTGCCGGGGCTGAGGGCTACCCTCCCGCGGGCGAGAAAGACCGCGGCGGGGTCGTCACCGAGGCCGAGCGGGCGGCAGTCGAGCCAGGCGAGATAGGTGCCGGCGGCGGGCCGGTAGCGGACCCCGGGTAGCCGCTCCGCCAGCAGGCCGGCGAGCAGCCGGCGGTTGTCGTCGAGGCCGCTGCGCACCGCGTCGAGCCAGTCGCCGCCGTCCCGCAGGGCGGCGGTGTGGGCGATGATGCCGAGGTGGCTGGGGCCGTGGCTGACCTCTTCCGGGAGGCGGGCCAGATCGCCGGCCGCGGCGGGGCCGGCGACGGCGAGCGCGGCCTTGATACCGGCCAGGTTCCACGCTTTGGAGGCCGACATCAGCGACAGTCCGTTCTCCGCCCCGGGGACGCTCAGATAGGGCACGAACGCGGTGTCAAGGGCCGTCACGGGGGCGTGGATCTCGTCGGCGACGACCCGTACGCCGTATCTGTCCGCCAGTGCGGCGACGGCGGCCAGTTCCCCGGCGCCGTGCACCGTGCCGGTGGGGTTGTGCGGGCTGCACAGCAGGTACGCGGCCCGGCCCCCGCCCGCGACGGCGTGCCGGAACGCCGCCTCCAGCGAGGCGGTATCGATCCGCAGATCCTCGCCCAGCGGCGCTTCCACCACCCGCCGGTCCATATGCGTCACGAACTGGTAGAACGGCGGATAGACGGGGCAGTTGACGACCACCGGGTCCCCCGGGCCGGTGAGCAGCTTGAGCACCTCGACGATGCCCAGCATCACATCGGGCACGATCGCCGTGTGCTCCACGACGAGCCCGTCCCAGTCCCAGCGCGCCCGTGCGAAGCCGGCCAGGGCCTGCGCGTACGCCGTCCCCGCCGGGTAGCCCGTGTCGCCGAGCGCAAGCGCATCCGTGATCGCCTGTACGACCGGCGGGGCGAGCGGCGCATCCATCTCCGCCACCCACAGCGGCAGCACATCGTCCGGGTAGGCGCGCCACTTCAAGCTCGTCCGCAGACGCAGTGCGTCGAGGGAGAGCCGGCGCAGGGGGCTGGTGTCGTCGGGGACGGCACGCGCCACGGGTTCCATGAGGCCAAAATAGACAGGTTGCCGGCGAAGGGCAGAGGGGAACGGCCGTCGTCGTCGGCGGGGCTGTGGTCACCGGGGCCCGGACCCGCGGTCGGGCGGTGCGTGCCGGGGCTGCGCATCCCCGTGGGCGCGGGGCAGCGGTCAGGTCGCGGTGAGGACCAGCGCGGCCTGGTCATCGGGTGTGGCACGGCCCGCGAACGCGGTCACCGCGGTGTGGACGGCCTCGATCAGCGCGGCCGCGCCGGACGTCGTGGCGGGGAGGGCGAGGAGGGTCTCGGCCAGACGCTGTTCGTCGAAGAACTCGCCGGTGGCGGAGCGGGCCTCGGTGATGCCGTCGGTGACCAGTACCAGGCTGTCGCCCGGGGAGAGGTCGAGCCGGCAGGGCGCGCCGTCGAATGCGGGGCCGATCCCCAGGAGCAGGCCCGACTGGACGAGTTGTTCGACCGTGCCGTCGGTGCGGCGGACGAGCGGCGGGACGTGGCCGGCGCGGATCAGCTCCAGTGCGAGGTGGGATGCGGTGTGCCGCAGTTCGCCGTAGACGAGTGAGACGAAGTAGTCCTCGTGGAGGGCGCTCCCGGTCAGTGCGGTGTCGATGGCGGCGACCACGGCCGCGGGGTCGTGCAGCAGCCGCGCGGCGGCGCGTGCGGTGTGGCGGACCATGCCGGTGGTGGTGGCGGCCAGCGCGCCGCGCCCGCACACATCGCCGATCATGAACGCCCAGCGGTCGTCGGGGAGCGGGAAGACGTCGTAGAAGTCGCCGCCGACGTCGAGCCCCTCGCCTGCGGGGTGGTAGGACGCCGCCAGATCGGCGCCGGGAATCCTGGGCAGCTCCGGTGGCAGCAGCCCGGCCTGGAGGTCGCGGGCCAGCTGCACGCGGTCGCTGAACTGGTGGGCGTTGTCGGCGCTGGAGGCGGCCCGGCGGGCCAGCTCCTCGGCGAGGGCGATGACATGGCCGTCCAGCGGCCGGGCGGTGGCCAGGAGGGTCAGGGCGCCGAAGGTACGGCCACGGGTGGCCAGCGGGACGCAGACATAGCCGGTGACGCCGGGCAGCGCGGGGCGGCCGCCGGGCGAGGCGCCGGAGCGGTCCGTCTCCGTGACGCCGCAGGACAGGACACGGGCGACCGCCGCGTCGACCCGGTCGCGCAGCACGGGGGAGGCGAGCAGGGCCTCGTCGGCCCGGGAGGCGGCGGCCACGGCGATCTGCTGCGTCCGGCCGTCCTCGATCGCATGGACGCTGCACAGCGGCGCGAGGGTCGGCACGGTCAGCCGGGCCAGGCGCTGCAGACAGTCGGTGTAGTGCAGCTCGCGGGTGATGGCCGTGCTGGCGTCCAGTACGAAGGCCAGGTCCTCACGGGCCTCCTGCTCCCGCTTCCGGGCGGCGCGGCCGGCCTCCATGGCCTGGTGGCGCTCGATGGCCAGCGCGGCGATACGGGCGAACGCGGCACTGAGGGCCACGTCCTTGTTCTCGGGGGCCTTGGGGGTGCGGTGGTACATCGCAAAGGTGCCCAGCAGCCGGTCGTCCGCCCCCAGGATCGGGGTGGACCAGCACGCCGCGAGCCCGGCCCGCGCGGCCAGCTCCCGGAAGTCCTCCCACCGGTGATCGGTGGCGATATCGGTGACGATCACCGGGACGCGCAGATGTGCGGCTGTGCCGCACGAGCCCATGTCGGGACCGATGGCTATCCCGTCGATCGCCTCGTTGTAGAAGGCGGGCAGCCCCGGGCCGGTGCCGTGCCGCAGATGCCGGCCGTCGGGGTCGGCCAGCAGCACCGAGACGATCAGCTCCGGCGACAGTTCCTCGATCGCCCGCGCCATGCCGGTCAGGATGTCGCCCAGCGGGGCGTCACGCGCGATCTGCTCCAGCAGGATGCGCTGTTCGGCCGCGAGGAGCTGGGCGTGGTGGTAGACGGTGGTTTCCACCGCGATCACGACCACCCCGTCGACCTCGCCCGCCGCGTCCCGGCGGGGCTCGTAGGCGAAGTCGAAGAACCCCTCCCGTTCCGCCCCCGGCGCACCCAGCACCAGTCGCGCGCCGCGGGCCCGGAACGCGGTGCCGGTGCGGTACACCCCGTCGAGCCGGTCGATGACGCCCTGCGGCGCCAGCTCCGGAATCAGCTCCGCGAGCGGCAGGCCGGCCCGCGTACGGTCGCCGCCGAATGCCTCGAAGAACGCCGGATTCGCCGCCTCCAGCAGGTGCGACGGGCCGCTGAGCGCAGCGAAGATCACCGGAGCCTGATCGAACAGGTCCTCGTATTCCTCGCTCCGCCGGGACGTGGGCCTGGGATGTGCGGTGACCGTGCCGAGGCGATCCGGCTGTAGGGACATGACAGGCCGCCCTCTCTCGTGCGCACCGACCGCGGCGCCCGTCCACCTCCCACTCTGGCACACCGCTCCGAGGATTCCAGGCCACGGCGGTCAGGGTCACCGAGCGGATCGGCCCGGCAACGCGCTGAAGCCCCCGGCCGTCCTCTGTGCCGCGGTTCGTCCCGGCTTTGTGCCGCGGTTCGTCCCGGCGGCTGACGGGGCCGTTCGGTGTACCCGTTCCCCGGTCTCGGAAGGGTTGACGCCCGAGATGTCCCTTTACTCCCGTACGGTCCTGGTGGCCGGTGCGCCTCCGGCGCCGGCCGGTGGCGCCCCGAGCCGCCCGGCAGCCCGCCGGTCCCGGCGCCGGTGACCTTCCGCTCAGCCGCCCCGCCGCCACCGCCCGCCGCCCCGGCGCCACCGCCCGCCGCCCCGGCGCCACCGCCCCGCCGCAGGCCGCGACCACCCGAGGACCCCTTGTGCTCGAACTCGCCCCGGACCAACTCCCCCCGCTCACCCGCTGGTTCACCGCCGGAGCCCCGGGGACGGCGGCGCTGGCCGAACACGTACGGGCCTGCGGCACCGGCCGCTGGTGGGCCGACCGCGTCACCGGTCCCCGTGCCCTGGCCGTGGCCTGCGCGGACCACGTACTCCTCCGCGGCGACCCCAGGGCCCTGGCCCCGGATGCCCTCGCCGTCTTCGGCGCGCACCATGTGCAGGCCCCCGCCCGCTTCCTGCCGGCCCTGGGCAGCGCCTTCGACCTGGTCGTGCCCTGGGAGCGGATGCTGTATCTGCACCGGGTGCCCGTACCGGTGCCGCGCATCCCGGACGGTGTGACGGTGCGTCGGCTGGTACCGGGGGACGCACCGGCGCTGGCCGCGGCTCTCGCCCCGGACGCGGGGTGGGTCCACGCCAGCTGGGGCGGACCGGCCCATCTCGCCGCCTCCGGACTCGGCTGGGCGGCCGTCCGCAACGACGCCGTCCGCGCTGTTGCCTGTACCTACTTCCGTGGCACCAGGTACGAGGACATCGCCTGTTTCACGGTCCCCGAGCACCGCCGTCAGCACCTGGCCCTGGCCTGTGTGACCGCCCTGTGCCGGGACATCGCCACCCGCGGCCGCACCCCGAGCTGGACCTGCTCCCGCGACAACCGCCGCAGCCGGCTCCTCGCCTGGACCGCGGGATTCCGCCTGGCGCACGAGTATGTGCACCACCTCACCGGAAAGCCGGCCCGCCGGGACGCGGGGCTCCCCGTCTGAACGCCCCCCTGCCGCCGCGTCCCCGGGGACACGCCACGCCACACCGCCGAACACCACGGCGACGACGCCCGGACTCCGTACGCTGACGTGGCCGTCTCGCCGATGGCCGGATGCTTTCGCGGTACGACAGGAGCACACGATGGCCGCCTCCGCCGGTTCTCCTCCCGAGGACGCAGCACGGCAGCGCTTGCGCGCATGGATGCTGGAGGGCCTGGCCGACATGGCCAAGCAGCACCCGGGGCCGCACGCCGCGCCCGAGAGCTCCCACCGTGGACAGCGCTGGTGGCGGGTGATGTGCCTGACGGGCGTGGACTACTTCTCGACACTCGGTTATCAGCCGGGCATCGCCGCGCTGGCCGCCGGCGCGTTGTCGCCGGTCGCCACCCTCGTCCTCGTCCTGGTGACGCTGGCCGGCGCGCTGCCGGTCTACCGCCGGGTGGCCAGGGAGAGCCCGCACGGCCAGGGCTCGATCGCGATGCTGGAGCGGCTGCTGTCCTTCTGGCAGGGCAAGCTGTTCGTACTGACACTGCTGGGCTTCGCCGCCACCGACTTCCTCATCACCATCACGCTGTCGGCCGCCGACGCGGCCACCCATCTGGTGGAGAACCCGCATCTCACCAGCACCCTGCACAACAGCCAGCTGGTGATCACGCTGATCCTCGTCGCGCTGCTCGGCGCGGTGTTCCTCAAGGGCTTCCTGGAGGCGATCGGCGTGGCGGTCGTGCTGGTGGGCCTCTATCTGCTGCTCAACGCGGTCGTGGTCGTCGTCGGACTGTGGCACGTGGTCACCGCGGCGCATGTCGTCACGGACTGGTCCCATGCGCTGACCACCGAGCACGGCAGCGTCCTGGCGATGGTCGGGGTGGCGCTGCTCGTCTTCCCGAAGCTGGCGCTGGGCCTGTCCGGGTTCGAGACCGGGGTGGCCGTCATGCCCCATATCGAGGGCGACCCCGACGACACCGAGGAGCGCCCCACGGGCCGGATCCGCGGTGCGAAGAAACTGCTCACCACCGCCGCCGCGATCATGAGCGTCTTCCTCATCATCACCAGCTTCGTCACGACCCTGCTCATCCCGGAGGACGCGTTCCGGCCCGGCGGGCCGGCCAACGGGCGCGCCCTGGCCTATCTGGCCCATGAATACCTGGGCTCCGTCTTCGGCACGGTCTACGACGCCTCCACCATCGCCATCCTCTGGTTCGCCGGCGCCTCGGCCATGGCCGGCCTGCTGAACCTGATGCCCCAATACCTGCCGCGCTACGGGATGGCGCCCCACTGGGCGCGGGCGGTCCGCCCGATGGTGCTGGTCTTCACCCTGGTTGCCTTCCTCGTGACCTGGCTCTTCAACGCCGATGTGGACGCCCAGGGCGGCGCCTACGCCACCGGTGTCCTGGTCCTGATCAGCTCCGCCGCGATCGCCGTGACCATCACCGCACGGCGTGCCCGCGAGCGCGGCTGGACGATCGGCTTCGCCGTGATCTCCGTGGTCTTCCTCTACACCACCGTGGCGAACGTCATCGAACGCCCCGACGGGGTGAAGATCGGTGCCTGCTTCATCGCCGGGATCATCCTGCTGTCGTTCCTCTCCCGCCTCGCCCGCGCCTTCGAGCTGCGGGTGACCAGTGTCGTGCTCGACCGGATGGCCGAGCGGTTCATCCGCGACGCCGCCCATCGCAAGATCCGGTTCATCGCCAACGAGCCCGACCGGCGTGATCTGTTCGAGTACCGCGACAAACTCCAGCAGATCCGCACGGACAACGACCTCCCGGCCGACGACGACTTCATCTTCGCCGAGGTCACCGTCAGCGACCCGTCCGAATTCGAGAGCGAACTACGGGTACGGGGCGAGGTGCTGCACGGCCGCTACCGGGTCCTCGTCCTGGAGAGCTCCACCATCTCCAACGCGCTGGCCGCGCTGCTGCTGCACGTTCGCGACACCACCGGGGCACGGCCGCACATCTACTTCGAGTGGACCGAGGGAAACCCCTTCGCGCAGTTCCTCCGCTTCTTCCTCTTCGGCCAGGGCGAAGTCGCCCCCGTCACCCGCGAGGTCCTGCGCGAGGCCGAACCCGACCGCGACCGCCGCCCCCGCGTCCACGTCGGCTGACCGGACACCGCTGCGGTCCGCCGGCCGGTACCCGGTACGGCTGGACCCGGCAGGCACGCCTCAGCGCACGAGGACGCAATCGCCGCACACGGCGCCCGCCGCGTCCGGTGCGGCCCGGTAGATCAAGCAGCAACTCCGCCGCCGGAAGCGCCCGTTGCCGTCCTCCAGGGTGTGGGCATCCCTGAGCCGCGGTTGGTGCAGCAACCGCAGGGCCGCGGTACGGGCGGGCCGGGCCAGGGCCGGTGCCGCCGACGCGATGCCCGCGGCCGCGCCGTGCACGGCCGAGGCCACATTGCCCCACAGAACGTGCCGGGAGACCGAGAACGCCGCGACGGCGTCGACCAGTTCGCGGACCGGCCCGTCCAGCAGGCCCCCGGCGGCACCGGTACCGGTACCGGCGAGCGCGCCGCCCGTGGCGACGGCGGCCACCGTCTCGCGCGGCAGTGACAGGGCGAACGCCCCGCCCAGGCCGGACCGCCACCGCAGATCGCCCAGCGCGGGCGTCCGCGGCGGCAGCGCGCCGCTCAGCGCGGCCAGGCCGAGCAGCGGCGAGACGGCCCGCGCCACCAGCCCCAGGTGCGCCACCGATGCGGCCACCCGCACCTCGACGGTCTCGGCCGGTCTGCCGCTGCCGGCGGCGAGCGAGGCACGCACCGAGGTGATCCGCTCCCGCAGGACGCCGCTCCCCTCCTGCGCCACCTCGCTCAACCTCCGCCAGGGCGGCACGAGTTCCGACTCCGCGTCGTGCATTCCGAAGGCGAAGAACGGCCCGAGAGCCGAGACCTGTTCCTGCAACGCGGCAGTGGATTCCGTCATGACGTGCCTGTCTGTTTCCGGTGGTGCGGGGGCGGGCGGAGCCGGCTGCCCGGCATCCGGGCGCTGCCGGGGCGGCGCGGTACGGGGCGGAGCGCGGTTCACCTCCCCTGGCGGTAGAGATCGGTCAGCAGCGCGACGGCGGCATGCGTCGCCGGATGCGGATCATGGCGTCGCCAGATGAGGTGGACCGCGATGGGCGCGGCGTCACGCAGCCGGCGGAAGACGATCCCGTCGCGCCGGTACTGGTTGGCGGTGCTCTCGGGCGTGATGCCGACGGTGCGTCCGGTGGCGATCAGCGTGAGCCAGTCATCGATGTCCTGGGTGTGTTCGACGACGGGGCGCGCTGCTGCGGGCCACAGGTCGGCCGTGGTGGTGCCGGTACGCCGGTCGATGAGGACAGTGCGCTCGCGGATGTCGGCCAGGGGGATGGCGCGGCGCCTGGCCCAGGGGTCGTCGGCGGCCATGGCGCAATAGCGGCGTTCATGGCCGACGACGGCGCTGGCGAAACGCGCGTCATCGAAGGCGGTACGGACCACGGCGAGGTCGCACAGGCCCTCCGCCAGCCCGCCGGTGGCCGAGTTGGTACGGATCAGATGCAGCTCGACGTCGGGACAGCGGGCCGCCCAACGGCGCTGGTACTCGGCGGTGTGCCGTCCCATGGCCGACCATGCGTGCCCGATGCGCAGCCGGGTATGGCCGGTGGTGGCCTCGCGGATGAGGTTGTCGGCCTCGGCCAGCACCTTCCGGGCCCGCGCCAGCACCTGGACACCGGCGGTGGTGGGGATGACGTTCCGGCTGGTGCGGTGCAACAGCCGCACCCCCAGGGAGTCTTCGAGCGAACTGAGCGTGCGGGACACCGCAGCCTGGGAGATCCCGAGGTCGATGGCGGCATCGGTGAAGCCACCGGCATCGACGATCGCCACCAGACAACGCAGATGTCGCAGTTCCATGGGCAGATCCATAACTACAGCGCATTGATGGGTACGTGCATGCATTTTACGTATGGATACCCGCGGGCGGATGCTGCCGTGCATGAGAAGGAGCACGGAAGGCCGTTCGTCCCCCGCGACCGCTCAGGGGGGACCGGCGGCGCGCCCGGCCCGCGCGGCGGGGGTGGCGATGATGTTCGGGAGCGGGCTCTCCAACCAGATCGGCGCCGCCACCGGAGCGCTGGCGTTTGCGGTGATCGGACCGGCGGGGGTGGTGGCCGTACGGCAGTGGGTGGCCGGGCTCGTCCTCATGGCGGTGGGCCGGCCGCGGCTGCGCTCCTTCACCTGGCGGCAGTGGTGGCCGGTGCTGTGCCTGGCGGCGGTGTTCGCCACGATGAACCTGTCCCTCTACACGGCGATCGACCGCATCGGCCTGGGCCTGGCGGTGACCCTGGAGTTCCTCGGGCCGCTGGCGGTGGCCCTGGCCGCCTCCCGCCGCCTGGCGGACCTGCTGTGCGCCCTTGTCGCCGGAGCGGCGGTGGTCCTGCTGACCCGCCCGCAGCCGGCCACCGATTACGCCGGCATCGCGCTGGGCCTGCTCGCCGCCGTGTGCTGGGCGTGCTACATCCTGCTCAACCGCCTCGTCGGCGCCCGCCTGCCGGGCGTCGAAGGCTCCGCCACGGCTGCCGGCGTCTCCGCCCTGCTGTACCTGCCCGTCGGCATCACCGTGCTCGCCCACCACCCGCCGACCGCGAACGCCGTGGGATACGCGGCCGTCGCCGGCATCCTCTCCTCCGCCGTCCCCTTCCTCGCCGACCTGCTCGCGCTGCGCCGGGTCCCCGCCCGCTTCTTCGGCATCTTCATGAGCGTCAACCCGGTCCTCGCGGCGCTGGTCGGCCTCGTCGTCCTGGGCCAGACGCTGCAAGCGGTCGACTGGCTGGCCATCGCGGCCATCGTGCTGGCCAACACCGTCAGCATCCTGGCTTCCGGCTCGCGCACCCCGGCCCCACCCGGCGACCGCGGCTCGGTGCTGGTCGCCTCCTCCGACTCCGCCGTGGCGGCAGCGAGTGCCGCGGTGGCTGATCCCGTGGCGTCGCCCGGCCGACGGACCGGCTCGGCGCCGCGGTATGACACCTGCTGAGCGGCGCAACCGTCCGCGTACCCCCGCCCGTCCCCGTAACCCAGGGCTTCGGAGTGGTCGCGTGACGTCCGGTTTGTGATCATCCGAGGCCGAGGCCGAGGTCGAGGCCGAAGCCAAAGCCGAAGCCGAGGAGCGCGAGGGGGCGGCGGGGGTCGCGGGCGTTGCGGCGGAGCCCGGCCGCGCTGTGGTTTCACTCCGGCCGCCCGGACGGCTCCGATCCGCATGCAGCCTGAACCACCCCATGATCCACAGGGGTTGACAATTGCTCCATCCCGGCTTCGGAAGAAGCTCCGCAGACAGCTCACCTCGCTTCCCTGGCGCTCCTCCCGGTCCGGGACCGCCGCCGGACGGAGCGGCGGCCACCACCACGTGAAACTTCCGCCGATGGGTTCTAACCTGGAGGGATGGGCGGTGACTTGCTCACCCTGTTCCTCTGCGGCGATGTCATGCTCGGACGTGGCATCGACCAGATCCTTCCGTACCCCGTGGACCCGGCGCTGCGCGAGGACTACGTCCGGGACGCCCGGTTCTATGTCGAGCTGGCGGAGGCGGCGAACGGTCCCGTTCCCCGTCCGGCCGGGTTCGCCTGGCCCTGGGGGGACGCGCTGAAGGTGCTCGATGACGCCGCGCCCGCCGCCCGGGTGCTCAATCTGGAAACCGGCGTCACAGCACACGCGGAATTCGCCCCCGGCAAGGGAATCCACTACCGGATGCACCCCGCGAACCTTCCCTGTCTGACCGCGGCCCGCCCCGACGTCTGCGTACTGGCCAACAACCACGTCCTGGACTTCGGCCGCCGCGGACTGACCGACACCCTCGATGCTCTGGCGGGGGCGGGGCTGCGCACGGCCGGGGCGGGCGCGGACGCCGACGCGGCGGGCCGGCCGGCCGTCCTTCCTCTCGCGGACGGCCGCCGGATCCTGGTCTTCGCCCTCGGGATGCCGTCCAGTGGCATCCCGAGGGAATGGGCCGCGAGCGGGGACCGGGCCGGCGTCAACCTGGTGACCGGGCCCTCGCCTGCCGCCGCGGCCGGGATCGCCGGCCGGGTACGCCAGCGGAAACGGCCGGGCGATGTCGCGGTGGTCTCCGTCCACTGGGGTGCCAACTGGGGCTACCGCGTGTCCCGTGCCGAGGCCGCCTTCGCGCACGCCCTTCTCGACGGCGGGGTGGATGTCCTCCACGGCCACTCCTCGCACCATCCCCGCGCCCTGGAGACGTACCGGGGGAAGCTCGTGATGTACGGGTGCGGTGACTTCATCGATGACTACGAGGGCATCACCGGCTACGAACGGTACCGGGACGACCTGCGGCTGCTCTGTCTCGTCTCGGTGGACCCGGACACCGGCCGGCTCCACGAGGTGCGGATCATCCCGCTGCAGGCCCGGCGGCTGCGGCTGTGGCACGCCTCGCAGCAGGACTCCCGGTGGCTGCGGGCACTCCTCGACCGGATCACGGCCGGCTTTTGCCCTTGTGCCGCCACGCCGGAGGGCACACTCATCCTCCGCCCTTCGTAGGCCGCCTGGCCGAACTCGGCGCCGAGCCGGGCCCAGAGCGCGTCGTCGATGTCGTGGCCGGTGTGCAGGGCGTCGGCGATGTCCAGGAGAAGCCGGTCGCCTTCGGCCGTCCAGCAGGGGTCGGTACGTGAGCCATGGGCTGGGCCGCCGCACTCGACCAGGCGCCGCCCGGCACCCCGGACCCGGACCCGGACCCGAAGCCGTAGGTGCCGCCTGCTGCCGGACGGTCACCACAGCCGGCGGCGCCGGACGGCGCGAAGTATGGCCGGACGTCTGCTCAAGGAGCGGTGGGGGAGCCTCTCAGGGCAGCAGAGTGTCCAGGAAGACGTTGGAGAACACCCGTGCCGGGTCGTAGGAGTTCAGGGTGTCCCGGGCCGTGTGCCAGTCCTCGAACGCGGTCGGCACGGTGCCGCCCAGCGTGGCGGGGTCCGTCCACGGGCCGCCGTCCGTGTAGGCCCAGCCCTTGGACCACTCGGGTCGCACGGTCGCATACGAGCCGGTGTACGTCTGCCAGATCCACTGCTCCAGCTCGCGGAAGAAGGGGGCCGCCCCGGGGGTGCCGGGGTAGGTGGCGAAGTCGAGCCACACGACGGTGTCCCACTCGGGGTGGTCGGCGCGGGCCCGCGCCGGGGAGAGAAGGGGGCCGTCGAGGGGGTCCGTGCCGGTGATACGCAGCTCGATCGGGCCGTTGACCGGATAGGAACCCCGGCCCTGATGAGCGGTCAGCACACTCTGGTAGCGGGCGTAGAAGTCACCCACCACACGCTGCACATTCGCCCGGGACGTCAGCACCGCCCACCCCGCTTCGACGATCCGCAGCGTCGTCGGCTCGACATACAGCAGGGTGTTCTTCGACCAGCCCCAGACGTCCCAGGTGCCGGTGACGATCAGCCCGGATCCGACGATCGACATGGCGAGTTTGGTGAAGGCGGGCGTCTTGTCGCCCCCGCCCGCGGCGATCTCCCCGAGCAGCCCCGACATCTCTTCGGTGACCCGGTTGGCGAAGGTGTAGGCGTACGGGGCGTCGATCTGCTTGGCGAGCAGCGGCTTGGCCGGTGCCGTGCTCCACACCTTCAGCCAGGGCACATCGGTGAACGGGAACCAGATCGCCTCGATACGTCCGGTGCTCTCCAGGTAGGAGCTGATCGTGCGGCCGCCCGTGCCGGGCGGACCGAAGACGGTGCCCACGTTCACATCGAACCAATTCTGGCAGCGCAGGCGGGTGTTGGCCGCCGCGGTCATGGTCACCTCGGTGACGAATGCGCGGCCCAGATGGACCAGGAAGGCGCGGATGTCCGGGTCGGAGCGGGTGAAGGTCTTGAGCGCATAGCGGCCCTCCGTCGCGCTCCACACCACGGCGGTGAGGGAGGTGACCAGGGAACTCAGGGTGCCGAAGCCGGAGCCTGCGGGCGGATGTTCGGTGGCGGTGGGCAGCCCCGTGCCGTGGCCGCCGATGGCGAGCACCCCGCCGATGGTGAGGTCGCCGGGCGCGGTGGTGGTCGCGAGGCCGAGACCTGCCTCCTCCAGGCGGGCGAGGATGGTGTCGAGGGTCGCGCCCGTCTGCGCCGTGACGCTCCCGGGGCCGCCGCCGCGCACGCTGACCGCGGTGAGGTGGGAGGTGGTGTCGACGATGACCGTCCGGTTGGTGTCGGCACCGGCGGGCACCACCAGCGGTGACCAGGTGTGGCCCTTGCCCCGGGCCCGTAGCCGGTAGCCCTGCTCATGAGCCCAGTTGGCGAGGGTGACCACATCGTCCGGGGTCCGGGCGGAGGCCGTCCAGACGCCCTCGACGATGATCTCCAACGACCAGTTCCGGAAGGCCTGTTGGGAGAGCGGGATGTCCGGGGGAAAGCCGGGTGGAGGAGTGAGGGTGGCAGCGGCGCTGCCCGCGGGGATGCGGTGGGCGGGCTGTAGCCCGGCCGCCGCGGCGAGCCCCGCGGCGGCGGCCCCGGTCAGCAGCGTGCGGCGGGTGAAGGATGCTCTTCGAGCGCTGTCGTCGGACATGGCTGTCCTTCCGGCACGCGGCGCGCCGGCCCCGCTGCACCGCGCACGGATCGTAGGGGTGAGACCGTACGAGCGCCCCGGTGCGGTGGGGGTGTGCCGGAAGAGTAAGGTGACGGGCCATCAGTTGCAATGGCTGCCTGGAATACCGTTGCCCGGCGGGCCGGGGAGCGGCCGGACGGAGACGTCGAGTGGCTCGGGACCGGCATCTACCAGCGGTGCCAGCGGTGCCAGCGGTACCAGCGGCCGCGCCGGCCACCCGCGCAGATCGAGCCACAGATCAAGCCACGGAGCAATCACCACGGAGCAGTCACCACGGAACAATCACCACGGAAGAATGGCGGATCGGACCGCGCTGATCTCACGGGCCGGCGGGCGGTTCGCCGGCCACGGTCACCTGCGCGGGGCGCAACAGACGGTCGCCGACGCGGTAGCCCTGGCGGAGGACCGCGGTGCAGGTGGCGACTTCCAGCTGGTCGTCGGGGGTGTAGGTGACGGCCTCGTGGATCAGCGGGTCGAAGGGGGCGCCCGCCGCGCCGAAGGTCTGGAGACCCAGTGCCCCCAGCTCGGTTTCCAGCGCCTGGGCGACGCGCTGGAAACCACCGGTGACCTCGCCCTGCTCCCTGGCCTCGGCAAGGGAGTCGAGCACCGGCAGCAACCGGCTCAGCACATTGGCCACGGCGATCTCGCCGACCGCCAGGCGGTCGCGGTGGACCCGCTTGCGGTAGTTGTCGTACTCGGCCTTCAGCCGCTGCAGATCGGCCGTACGCTCCCGGAGCTCGGCGCACAGCACCGCTTCCGGCGGCACGGACCGCGCGGAGGGCTGGGCATGGCCGGCCGGCCGGTCGACGTCCCGCTCGTGACCGGGCGTTCCTTCGGCCTCGCTGTCCTGGTCCCCCCGGCCGGGCGCCCCACCAGGGGCCCGGCTGTCCCCGGGCGGCTGCCCCGTGCTCTGCGCAGTCTCCTCCTCCGCCGGGGTCGCCCGGGACGGGGCCGTGCCGGGGCTTGCCTCCGGCCCGTGTCCGACGATGGCCAGCGGCGGCTGAGACAGGCCACGCACGTTGGTCGGACGGTTCATCGTGAGCCTCCCTCCTGCCTGTCGTCGTCGATGATCTCCGCATCGACGACATCGTCCTGGTCGCCGGTGGCCGCGCCCGGTCCCCCTTCGCCGGAGCCGCCGGCGGCCGCGTCGGAGCCCTGTGCCTGGGCCTGCGCCTGGGCGTCCGCGTACATGGCCTGGCCCAGCTTCTGGGAGACGGTCGCGAGCTTCTCGGTGGCGGTACGGAGCTCCGCGGTGTGGTCGTCGTCCGCGGGCTCGGCCTTGAGCTTCTCCTTCACGTCGCCGATGGCGGTCTCGACCTCGGTCTTGATCTCACCGGGGACCTTGGCCTCGTTGTCCTTGAGGAACTTCTCGGTCTGGTAGACGAGCTGCTCGGCCTGGTTGCGGGTCTCCGCGGTCTCGCGCTTGCGGCGGTCTTCCTCGGCGTGGTGCTCGGCATCCCGCACCATCCGGTCGATGTCGTCCTTCGGCAGTGAGGAGCCGCCGGTGACGGTCATCTTCTGCTCCTTGCCCGTGCCCAGGTCCTTCGCGGTCACGTGCATGATGCCGTTGGCGTCGATGTCGAAGGAGACCTCGATCTGCGGGACGCCTCGCGGGGCCGGCGGCAGACCGGTCAGCTGGAACATCCCGAGCTTCTTGTTGTACGCCGCGATCTCACGTTCGCCCTGGTAGACCTGGATCTGCACGGACGGCTGGTTGTCCTCGGCCGTCGTGAAGATCTCGGAGCGCTTGGTCGGGATCGTGGTGTTGCGTTCCAGGAGCTTGGTCATGATGCCGCCCTTGGTCTCGATACCGAGGGACAGCGGGGTGACGTCCAGCAGGAGGACGTCCTTGACCTCACCCTTGAGGACGCCGGCCTGGAGGGCGGCGCCGACCGCCACGACCTCGTCCGGGTTGACGCCCTTGTGCGGATCCTTGCCGGTCAGCTCCTTGACCAGCTCGGTCACCGCGGGCATCCGGGTCGAGCCACCGACCAGGATCACATGATCGATGTCGGAGACCTTGATCCCGGCGTCCTTCACCGCGTTGTGGAACGGGGTCTTGCACCGTTCCAGAAGGTCGGCGGTCAGCTGCTCGAACTGCGAGCGGGTGAGCTTCTCGTCCAGGTGCAGCGGCCCGTCGGCCGACGCGCTCACATACGGCAGATTGATCGTGGTCTCGGTGGCAGCGGACAGTTCGATCTTGGCTTTCTCGGCGGCCTCCCGCAGCCGCTGGGTGGCCATCTTGTCCCGGGAGAGGTCGACGCCGTAGGCGTTCTTGAACTGTTTGGTCAGGTGATCGACGATCCGCTGGTCCCAGTCGTCGCCGCCCAAGTGGGTGTCGCCGTTGGTGGCCTTCACCTCGACGACGCCGTCGCCGATCTCCAGCAGCGAGACGTCGAAGGTGCCGCCGCCGAGGTCGAAGACCAGGATCGTCTGGTCGTTCTCCTTGTCGAGGCCGTAGGCCAGCGCGGCGGCGGTCGGCTCATTCACGATCCGCAGCACCTTCAGGCCGGCGATCTCGCCGGCCTCCTTGGTCGCGGTGCGCTGGGCGTCATTGAAGTACGCCGGAACGGTGACCACGGCATCCGTGACATCCTCGCCCAGGTATTCCTCGGCATCGCGCTTGAGCTTCTGCAGCACCCGCGCGGAGATCTCCTGCGCGGTGTAGCGCTTGCCGTCGATGTCACCGCTGTCCGGGAAACGCCACTGTGCCTCGCCCATGTGGCGCTTGACCGACCGCGCGGTCCGGTCGACGTTGGTCACGGCCTGCCGCTTGGCGACCTCGCCCACCAGTACATCGCCGCCCTTGGCGAAGCCGACCACCGACGGGGTGGTACGGGCCCCCTCGGCGTTGGTGATGACCGTGGGCTCACCGGCCTCCAGCACACTGACCACCGAGTTCGTCGTACCAAGGTCAATACCCACTGCACGTGCCATGGTCTTCTCCTCGTCTTGCGGCCGGCTCCCGGAGCGGCACCGCCCGGCATCGGGATCCGACGCCCGCAGGCCCTGGCCGGCGCAGGCCGGACGCAGAGGCCGGACCGAACTGCCCGAGTGGCCCCGCGGACGCCCCGTAGGCCCTCTCACCTGCTGTTATGGAGAGCGGGCCGACTACGTCATCTGCAGGAAACGCGCATGGAGCGCATCGGTATATCTGTCGTATCCATCACATCTATAAAAATATTCCTCTTCAGGACATATACACCGTATGCCCATACCCCGGTCATGCTCCCGCTGACCGCCGCAGTCGGGTGGCCCGGTGGCGGCAACCGGGCCTGCCGGTATTTCCCGCTCCGCATGATCGTGTTCCGTTCGCCGGAACGATGCGCCGCGTCGGTCCCGACCTACGCCGATCGCCTGCGACGTACGCCGATCACCCGCGACGCACGCCGGCCGCCGTCCCGAACGCGCGCCGTACGGCAGCGGGCGTTGGGGTGGCGGGAGAGGTGCGAACCCCGCTCGGTGGGGGGGGGGGGGGCCCCCCGCGGCCCCCCCGCGGGGGGGGGCCCCCCGCGGGACGCGGGGGCGCGGGGGACGAGGCGG
>NZ_JBSHBP010000103.1:0-19187 GCF_053612065.1 Streptomyces sp. NPDC054765
GAGCTACCTCGCCGGCCTCCACCTCCGCGCCTCGATGATCTGGGTCAATGACCTCCTGCAGGCAACTGATTGATCACAACCACACACAGGCCCTAACACGGTGCTGTGCTCGGCGGCCGCGCGGGCATCGCGCCACCCGCGGCCGCCGAGGGGCTGTTACGGGGAGACTCCAGACATCGAGCGTCCGCCAGACCACCGTCATCCCGTCCGGCGGGGGCCCGGCCCCTTGGGGGTCACCTGGCCGGCGGACCGTGTCTCCTGCGCGGCCCGGGATGTCGAGGTCGTCGCCAGCTCTCGGCAGTGCAGCAATCACCGCCGAGTCGCGCCCCGGCGACCAGGACAGCTCAGGCGGCTGAGGCCGGCTTCTGTTTCTGGCGGACTTCCGTCAGGCACGCGATGCACAGGGGGTTCTCTGGGGCAGGCGATGTGGCGTGAGCAGAGTGATGGTGGCTTGGTGCAGCTCAGCACCGGTGGAGCGGTCGTAGTGGTGGCAATTAGGTGTGGTGCTTTTACCGACGCGGGCGTGGTGGCCCAGGTGCACCGCGATGGGTAGGGGCCAAGCTTGGCGCGCTGGGCCTGGTCGCCACCTCGAACGGCACCGGCACCTCCGGCGCAAAGTCCCGGTGGAACCAGACGTACCGCCCCGGCTCGTACGGCTCGCCCCCGCTCAGCGCCCCGCCCGCCCCGACGAACCGCCCCGCACCCAGCATCTCGTCCACCCGCCGCGCCCCGATCGCCCCCTGGAACCGGTCCACCAGATGATCCCGGACCGTGTCCCACACCCCGTCCGGATCGGCGGGCAGCCGCACCCGTACGGGATCGATACCGGCACGCTGGGGGAGCGGGGCAGGAGGAAGCGGGGATCTGCGTCTCACCCGGCCAGAGAACCCCAGCCGGACGTATCACGCAATGCGCGGGCCGGTCTCGCTCCCGGGCCGCGCTCGCAGGAGAACGCCGAGGGTGAGGACCCGGATCCTGTAGTTGGTGAAGTAGCGAAAGCCGTGGGCGAGTCGGCAGGTCGTCTCAATGACGCCGTTGATGGCTTCGGGACCGCCGTTGGACATGCCTTTGGTGTCGAAGTCCAACGACTGGGCTATGGCGTACAGCCTGCGGCCGGTGACGCGAAAGCGGGCCGTCACGGTGGATGGCACCCCCTTGTCCCGTGTCGAGCAGGTGTGAGGGCAACCGCTGCCTCATCCGCCGGTCGGGCGCAGAACTTCCTGGTGGGGCAGTAACCTTGGGGAGCACTCCCGTGAAAATTGGGTGTTGACAGCACCTATCGTGCTGATCAATGATCGCGGCGGTGTCTCAGAGGTCGCGAAAACGCGTACACGTCTGCCGTTCGCTCGCCCTTCGGCCATGGAGTGGTGGGGCGTGAACCATGTTGCGCGGTGTCCGCGGTTCCCGGAAGCCGAGTAACGATTCACCGGCAGATCCAGGAGTCGAAGAGCAGCCGGAATCCACAGCTGAAGGGTGTACCAAAGTCGTATCACTGTACCGGGGTCGGAGCAATGAAGCCGTGCGTTCCCTCTGTTTCCGGCCACCGCGACCGCGTCGTCGGCAGGCTCCCGACGGCATCCGTCCCTCCGCCTCGCCATGCGGTTGATCCACCGGTGCCGAGGCCGACGAGCTCCCCTCCTCGACCCCAGACAGTCACACCGACGGGAAAGCCAGGTAATGCCGGTGCCCCACACGCCCCAAGCCCTCGCTGCCACCACGCCGCCCGCTCCCGGGGACGCCGGGCCGGATGGCTGCGGTCCGGCGGGACCCACCCGGCCGGCCTCCTTCGCCCAGCAACGCCTGTGGTTCCTGGCCCAATTGCCGGGCGCGAACGCGGCGTACAACGAACCGCTGGCCTTCGCGCTCGACGGTCCACTGGACCGGGACGTCCTGGCGCGCAGCCTGGACGCCCTGACCATGCGGCACGAGACGCTGCGGACCCGCCTGATCGAGCGGAGCGGGGAGGTGCTCCAGTGCATCGACCCGCCCGGTGCCGGATTCGCCCTCGCCTTCGACGACTTCACCCATGCCCCGGACTCCGCTGCACGCCTCGCCGCGCTCCAGGAGGAGGAGGCCGGCGCCGCCTTCGACCTGGCCGCCGGACCGCTGGGACGCGGCCGCCTGATCACCTTGGGCGCCGAGCGCCACGTGCTGCTGTTGACGTTCCACCACACCATCTACGACGGCCAGTCGATGAACGTCATGATGAGAGAGCTCGGCCTGCTCTACGAGGCGCCGCTGCACGGCGGCGACAACCCGCTGGCGCCGCTCACGAGGCAGTACGCCGACCACGCGCAGGCCCAGCGCGAGGCTGTCCTCGGCGGTGAGCTGGCGGACCAGGAAAGCTACTGGCGTCGCACGCTGGAGGGGGTGCCGCCCGTGCTTGAACTGCCCACCGACCGCCCGCGGCCACCGGAACAGCGGCACGAGGGCGGACGGGTCGAGTTCGGGCTCGACGCCGAGACGACGGCCGCCCTGCGCGCCCTGGCCCGCCGGCACAAGTCCACGCTCTTCGTTGCCGTCCTGACCGGATGGGCGATCCTGCTGTCGCGGCTTTCCGGACGTTCAGACATCGTTGTCGGCAGCCCGGTCGCCAACCGGCGTGGACCCGCAGCCGCAGGTCTGATCGGCTTCCTCGTCAACTCCCTCGCCCTGCGTGTCGACCTGTCCGGCTCGCCCACGGCGGCCGGGGCCCTCACCCGGGCCCGCGCCGTCGTCCGCGAGGCCCTGACACACCAGGACCTCCCCTTCGAACGGGTGGTGGAGCTGGTCAACCCGCCGCGGAGCGCGGCTCACACCCCCCTGTTCCAGACGATGTTCGCCTGGCAGCCGGACCGGCAGAACCTCCTGGACCTGCCCGGGGTGCGGGCGGAGCCCCTGCCGATACCGCACGCTCCCGCCAAGTTCGACCTCTCGCTGGTGGCGGTCGAGTCCGCGGACGGCGTCGTGGGACACCTGGACTACGCCACGTCGTTGTACGACCAGGCGACGGCGCAGCGCTGGGCGGACCACCTCCAGCACCTTCTGCGGGACATGGCACGGCACCCCGACCGCGATATCGCCGCCTTGGAGCTGATGGCCGAGGACGAACGCCTGCACCTGCTGAGGGACTGGGACGCGACGGGAGGCGTCCTGGAGCCCGCCGCCCCGAGGGAGCCCGCCCGGTCTGCGCCCGCCGCCGCTCCGACTCCGCGGGCCTTCCTGGCGGCGAGCGGACTCGTCGAGCTGTTCGAGGCGCAGGTCCGCGAACGCCCCCACGAGACGGCCGTCGTCTGCCGGGACGGTGCCCTGGACTACGCGACGCTCGAGCGCCGGGCCAACCACCTCGCCCACGCACTCATCGCCAGGTCCGTACGCCCCGGTGAGGTGATCGGACTGCACGTGACGCGCTCGCGCGCCCTGGCCGTCGGCATCCTCGGCATCCTCAAGGCGGGTGCTGCCGTTCTCCCGCTCGACCCGGGCCAACCGCGCGACCGGCTCGCCGGCATGGTGGAGGACGCGGCTTGCCCGCTGGTGCTGAGCGATCACGACGCCGGGCAGCGCCCCGAACAGTGGCTGAGCCTGGCGGCCATCGAGTCGGAGGGGGCAGCCAGTGCGCACCCGCCCTGCGGCATCGGACACGCGCCGGACCGGCTGGCCTACGTGATCTTCACCTCCGGCTCCACCGGACGGCCCAAGGGCGTCGCGGTCGAGCACAGCAGCGTACTCAACCTCTTCGCCAACTGGCAGGCTCGTATGGGCTCCCACCCCGGCGAGGCCGGTTCCGCCTGGTCCAGCATCGGCTTCGACGCCTCGGTGCACGAACTGTTGCTGCCGCTGACCACCGGCGGCGTGCTGCACATCGTCCCCGAGGACCTGCGCGGCGACCCGGAAGCACTGATGGACTGGATGCGCGAGCACGGCATCGTGCAGGCCTTCCTGCCGCCCGCGTACGTGAAGTGGATCGACGAGGACCCCGCCCGGCGGCTGCGCGGGCTGTCGCTGCGGACCCTGCTCACCGGGATCGAGTCGCTCACCGAGTCCGCGCTGCATCGCCTGACGCGGCAGCTGCCGGACCTGAGGATCTGCTTCGGCTACGGTCCCACCGAGGCCACGCTGTACAGCACCGCTTACTACCAGCCCCGCCCGCTGGAGCGGCAGTGCCCGATCGGGCGTCCGCTGGGCAACACCCGCCTGTATGTTCTCGACTCCCGCAGGCAGCCGGTCCCGCCCGGTGTGGTCGGCGAGGTCTACCTCGGTGGAGCCTGTCTCGCCCGCGGCTACCTCAACCGCCCCGACCTGACCGAGGAACGCTTCCTGCCCGACCCCTTCCTGCCCGGCGAACGCGTCTACCGCACCGGAGACCTGGCCCGGCGCCTGCCGGACGGCCAGGCCCACTACGTCGGGCGCGCCGACGACCAGGTCAAACTGCGCGGATTCCGGATCGAGCCGGCGGAGATCACGGCGGCGCTGAGTGCCCTGCCCGACGTCCGCGAGGCCGTCGTCCTGGTCGACCGCGACGGAACCGGGCAGTCCCGGCTGGTCGCCGGAATCGGCCGGGGCGCGGCACCGGCGCGCACCGTCCACGACTGGCGCACCGCCCTGGGGCAGCGGCTGCCCGACTACATGATCCCGGCCGTCTTCGTCGACCTGCCTGCCCTCCCGCTCAACCGCAGCGGCAAGCTCGACCGTTCGGCGCTGCTCAAACTTGCCCGCGCCCAGTCCTCCCAGCAGGTCAACACGGCGAGCCCGCGCGACCACATCGAGCACGGCCTGTACCGAATATGGCAGGAGGTCCTGCTCCACACGGACATCGGCATCGGTGACAACTTCTTCGAGATCGGTGGCACCTCGCTGTCCGCGATCAAAATGGCGCACGGTGTCGCCGAGGCGTTCGGCCGGTCCGTCCCCGTGGCCGAGATCATGCTCAGGCCGACCATCGAGGCCCTCGGCGCACTGCTGCGCGAGGGCGGGGCGTACCGTGCCGCGGGTAACGTCATCAAGTTCCGGGGCGGTACGGGTGCGCGCGTCGTCTGCGTCCACCCGGCCGGAGGCACGGCCTTCTGCTATCTGCCACTGGCCGGATTCCTGCCCGAGACGGTCGCCCTGTACGGCATCCAGTCCCCGGGCATAAACCCCGGTGAAGCCCCCCTGCCCACCGTCGAGGCGATGGCCGACGCCTATCTGGAGCTCCTGGAGCCCCTGGGCTCCGGGCCGCTGGTGTTGACCGGCCTGTCCTACGGCGGGCTCGTCGCCCACGCGATGGGGCAACGGCTCGCCCGCAGGGGCCGTACCGACGTCAGCGTCGTCCTGCTCGACACCCAGGCCACCGACGACCCCACGGCGCGCGCCGCGATCACCACGGTGGACATGGCGGAGTTCCGCGACAAGCTCGTGAGGTTCAACGGAATGTATCCCGGCATCGACGATGCACAGGTCGAGCGGTACTTCCGCATCTACAACCACAACCGCATGACCGCCCGCGACCATGTCCCGGACAGTTCTCCGGCGCGACTTGTGCTCGCCCAGGCCGTGCCCGAGGGGGCTGATACGTCGCTTCACGCGGAGGTGCGCGCCTTTTGGCAGCGCCGCTGCACGGGTGGCTTCCGCGTCGAGCCCATGGACTGCGACCACTGGGAAATGCTGGAGAACGCCCAGGCGGCCCGTGTCGCCGACATCATCGCCGCCGAACTCGCCCACCACGGCGCCCGGCCGGTCGCAGCCGACTCGCCCATCGACGCCTTCTCGCCCCGGGGGGCATGATGGACGACCGTCTCTTCCCGCACCCGCACACCGAAACCGGCGCGGCGATCGCACCGTCCCCTTCGCACACGGCGGACAGCGGCACCCCCACGACGACGGACCAGACGCCTTCCCCGCTCGCCGAGTCCGTGCTCGCCCAGGCCCGGCGCAGCCCTGAGGCTCCCGCCGTCGAGGACGGCACCGTTGTCCTCGACTACGCGCGGCTGGACCGGGTCAGCGGCCTGGTGGCGGCCAGGCTGCGCGCGAGCGGCGTACGCCCCGGGCAGCCGGTCGCCGTACACCTGCCCAGGTCGTGGCGGCTGGTGTGCGTCATGCTCGGCATCCGCCGGGCCGGCGCGACCGTCGTGCCGCTCGACCGGCTCAGCCCCGACGAGCGCCAACGGCACATCCTCGACGACTGTGGAGCCGTAGCCGTCGTCCACGACGCCGCGGACGGGCTCGTCGTGCCCGACCACCTCTCCGCCATGGACGTCGGCCTGCTGGTGGCCGAGGACGACCGGGCCGGCGTCCCGGCGCCCGGCGTCCCGGGATTCCCCCACCCCGCCCGTGGCGGTGCCGCCTTCGTCTTCTACACCTCCGGCACCACGGGCCGCCCCAAGGGTGTCGAAGTCACCGACGAGGGCGTGCTGCGGCTGGCCCGGCCCGGCTATCTGACGCTGCGCCCGGACGGCCGCTACGCCTGCCTGTCCAACCCCGCCTTCGACGCGCTGAGTTTCGAGGTCTGGGTACCCCTGCTGACCGGCGGGACCTGCGTGGTCCTCGACGACTCCGAGGTGCAAAGCCCCCGTCTGCTGGCCGCCGCTCTGCGCGAGCGCCGCATCGGCACGCTGTTCATCACCGTGTCCCTGTTCAACGCCGTCGTCGACAAGGTGCCCGACTGCTTCGCCACCACCGATCAGGTCCTGATCGGCGGCGAACAGCTCAACGCACGCGTCGTCCGGCGCTGGTACGAAGCCAACCCCGGCACCACCACCGTGCTGTACAACGGCTACGGCCCGACCGAGGCCACGACGTTCGCCCTGTGCCAGGCCATCCCGCGGGACTTCGACGGCGATGTCGTCCCCATCGGCACCGCGCTGCCCGGCACCAACCTCCTGCTGCGCACCGAGGACGGGCGCACCGCCGAACCGGGAGAGGTGGCCGAACTGCTGCTGTCCGGGCCCGCGCTGGCCCTCGGCTACCGCAACCGGCCCGCGGAGACGGAGCAGCGCTTCGTTCGGCTGCCGCGCGACGGAGGCGGCGAGGAGCGCTGGTACCGCACCGGTGATCTGGTGCGCCAGGACGCCGAGGGCCGCGTGACCTACGTCGGACGCGCCGACCGTCAGGTCAAGGTGCGCGGCTTCCGCATCGAGCCGGGCGAGGTGGAACGCCGCATCCTGACGCACCCCGCCGTGCGTCAGGCGTGTGTGTGCACCCGCCGCGACGACGCGGACCGCCACGAGCTCTTCGCTTTCCTCCTGCTGGGCGACGAGCTCTCCTTCGACGCCTACGACCGGCACCTCGCCGCCGTGCTGCCGTCGTACATGCGGCCGCACCGCACCCATCTCGTCGACGAACTCCCCCTGAACGCCAACGGCAAGGTGGACGAGGCCGCCCTGCTCGGCGCCGCCCACACCCCCTGGCGCGGCGAGCACCGGGGCGACCTGCCCGTCACCGCAGCCCAGCGGGAGATCCTGGACCTTGCCGAGGAGGTGCTCGCGGTCACCGGGCTGCGCCCGGACGACCGCTGGATACCGAGCGGCGGCGACTCGCTGAAGGCATTGCGCTTCCGCTTCGAGATCCTGCGCCGATTCGCCGTGGACCTGCCACCGGACCTTGTGCTGCGGGCCGACTTCGCGGCGCTCACGGACGCCGTCCACGCCCCGGACGCGGCAGGCGGCGACCACCCGCCCGTCCCTGCTGCCACACCGGAACCCACCGCCCCGGCCACCAGCGAGCAGGAGCGGCTGTGGCTGCTGCACGAGCGTGATCCCGAGGACGGGGCCTACGACGTGCCGCTCGCCTTCCGGGTGCGCGGCACCGTGCACCTTCCGGCCCTCCGCCGCGCCCTGCGCGCGCTGGTGGAGCGGCACCCGGCGCTGCGCACCCGGCTGGTCCCCACTCCGCAGGGCCTCCTACAGGAGGTGGACGCCCCCTACGATCCGTGGCAGCCGTGCGAAGCCGGCGACGGCGAACCCTGGGACGCCGCCGCCGACCGCTTCTTCGCCCACCGCTTCGATCTGCGGACCGCGCGCATGCTGCGGGTGACCTGGCTGCCGGCCGGCAACCGCAACCCGGGCGACACCTCGGGCGACGCAGGCCGGGACGGGGGACTTGGGTACGACGACCTGCGGGACGGCCCCGGCCCGCAGGACGACGACGGCGGACTCCTGCTGCTGCACCTGCACCACGTTGCCGTGGACGGCTGGTCGCTCGGCATCCTCTTCCGCGACCTCACCGACGCCTACACCGCCGAGCGGGAGGGCCGGGAAGCGGCCGTCCCCCAGCCCCCCGCCATCACCCCCCTGGACTTCGCCCACTGGCAGCGGGCCTGGCATTCGAGCCCCGCCTACGAGCGGCACCGCGTGCGTCTGCGCACCCACTACGAGCAGACCGGCGCATCCTCGCCCGGCCTGGAGGCACCCGAAGCCCCCGCCCGGCCCGCGGCCCGGCTGCTTCGCACCTCACTGGACCTGGTCGGTCGCGGTGCACTGGACCGGCTCGCCGCGGAGCGCGGACAGACCCGGTTTCAGCTGCTGCTGTCCGCGTTCGTCTGGAGTCTGTACGGCGTGACCGGCCAGACGCAGCCGCTCGTCGCCGCGCCGGTGGTGAACCGGCCCCGGCCCGAATTCGCCGACGCGGTCGGCATGTTCGCCAACACCGTGCTGTTGCCCCTGTCCATGGACCCGCAGGACTCGCTGCACGCGCACCTGGACCGGCACGCCACCGTGGCCCGCGCGGTGCTGGACGGGCAGGAGGTCGCCCTCGCCGACGTCCTGGCGGACCACACGTTCCGCGAGCAGGGCCCCCTGTTCGACTTCCTGTTCGTCCAGGAGAACACCGAGTTCTCGGCGCTGCGGCTGCCCGGCTGCGCCGTCCGGCCGGTCTGGCCGCGCCCGCTCGGCGCCAAGTGCCTGCTCACGCTCTCGGTGACGGAGCATGAATCGGGCCTCGACTGTCTGTGGGAGTACCGCGACGACCTGGGCGCGGACCGGGTCCAGGCCGCGGCCCGCCTCTTCCGGCAGGCCCTCGACCGGCTGACCGGCGGTGACGACGTCACCCTGCACGAACTGGTGGCGCAATACCGCCGCACCCTGCCCGAGCACGGCCGGGGACCCGAGCCGGCCCCGGCCTTCGCCACCGTCGCCGAGGGGTTCGCCCAGCAGGTCCGGCGCACTCCCGACGCCTCGGCCGTGGCCACCGGGCGGACCGTCCTGACCTACGCCGAACTCGACGCGCGGGCCGCCGCCCTGGCCGCGGCTCTGCGCCACCGCCTGCCTGCCGACCCCGCGGCCCCGGCCGCCGTCGCCCTGTATCTGGAGCCCTCGGTCGAGCACGTCGTGGCGCTCTTGGCCGCAGCCCGCCTCAACCTGACCGTCGTCCCTCTCGATCCCGCCTATCCGCCGGCCCTGCTGCGGCACGTACTCGTCCAGGTCGAGCCGGTGTGCGTCCTGGTCACCCCGGACCGTACCGAGGTGCTGGACGTGATCGCGCCGCCCCATCTGTCGCGCCATCCGCTGCTGTGCACCGAAGCCCCCCAGGTCCCGCCCCCGGCCACGCCCGCGCACCGGGCGCTGCGCCCGCTCTACACGTTGTTCACCTCCGGCTCCACCGGCACCCCCAAGGGCGTGCAGGTGCCCGACCGGACCCTGTGCAATCTGCTGACCTGGCAGCGGGAGCACGGCGGGCTGTCCTCGCCCGCCGTCACCCAGCAGTTCTCGATGCTGTCCTTCGACGTCTCCTTCCAGGAGATCTTCACCACCCTCTGCTCCGGCGGACTGCTGCGTCTGGTGGACCACTCATGGCGGCAGGACATGCCCGCCCTGCTGGACCAGTTGGAGACCGGGGGAGTGGAGCGCCTCTTCCTGCCGTACGTGGCCTTGCAACTGCTTGCCGAGCACGGCGTGCGCACCGGCCGCCACCCGTCGCGGCTGCGTGAAGTGATCACCGCGGGCGAGCAGTTGGTGTGCACCGACGCCATCCGCCGCTGGTTCGCCGGGCTGCCCGGGGCCCGTCTGTTCAACCACTACGGCCCCACCGAGACCCATGTCGTCAGCAGCCTGTGCCTGGCGGGTGACCCCGCCGAGTGGCCGCTCCGCCCGGCCATCGGGCGGCCGGTGGCCGGCGCGGTGCTGCGGGTGGTCGACGACGGCGGTCACCCCGTTCCGCCCGGCGTCACGGGCCACCTGCTAATCGGCGGCTTCATGGCCGAGCGCTGCTACCTGGGCGACACCGGCCTCAACCGCACCCGCTTCGCCGACGACTCCGAACTCGGCACGCTCTACCGCACCGGCGACCTCGCCAGGTTCGACCGGCAGGGCCTGCTGCACTACGCCGGCCGCGAGGACACCCAGATCAAACTCAGCGGACACCGGCTGGAACTGGGACAGGTCGAGGCCGCGTTGCTGCAGTACCCGGGCGTCGCCAACGCGGTCGTCGCCGTGGCGGACGCCTCACTCGTGGCCTGCCTGCAAGTAGGAGGCGACGACCCGGACCTCGCGGACCTCACCCGCCATCTGACCGGACTGCTGCCGGCCCATGTGCGCATCGGCCGCTTCCGGCGCCTGACCTCGCTGCCGCGCACGCCCAGCGGCAAGCTGGACCGCCGGGCGGCGCTCACCGCTGCCGGGTATGACTTGCGGTCCTCCGCCGTGCCCGCCGTGCCCCTTTCGCCGCTGGAGCAACGCCTCACTGAACTGTTCACGACAGTGACCGACAAGACGATCGCGGTGGAGCAGCGTTTCTTCGACGCGGGCGCGACCAGCCTGGACCTGATGCGCTTCCAGCTGCGCTGCGCCGGCGAGGACGACCTCCCCTTCCGCATGCCGGAGCTGTTCGAGCACGTCACGATCCGTGCCCTGGCCGGTCTCCTCGACGAGCGGCGGGCAGCGGGCCCGGCGCCCGACACCACGCGGCCAGCCGCCCCGCAGGCGATACCGTCCTGCGCCGGCACCGTGCGCGGGCCCGGCCGACCGGGTGCCGAGACCGCACAGGAGCCCGGCACCGTGCCCGGCCCTCGGGTACCGGGCGGGCCGTTTGCCCAGTCCCCCACCATCCGGGACCGCGGACGCGCGGGCACCGAACCCACCGGTGAACCCATCGCCGTCATCGGCATGGCCGTACGCCTGCCCGGTGCCCCCGACCTGGCCTCCTTTTGGGACCTGGTCACCTCCGGCGGGCGCAGTATCGAGCACTTCCCGGCGACCGGCGGCCGGGTGGGGGCCCGCAGCCAGATGGACGGCCTGCTGGCCTTCGACCCGGGGCACTTCGGCATCAGCCCGTACGAGGCCCGGCTGATGGACCCCCAGCAGCGTCACCTGCTGATGGCCTGTGTGGAGGCGCTCGCGCACGCCGGTGTCGCCGACCCCGGGACCCGGCGGGTGGGACTCGTCGCCGCCTGTGGCGAGAACACGTACTTCCAGAACCTGCTGCGCAAGGCCGACGCCGCGGCGCTGCCCGACTCCTTCCGGCTGGCTCTGCACCACGAGAAGGACTTCCTCGCCACCAAGGCCGCCTACCATCTCGGCCTGACGGGGCCCGGGTTCACCGTGCAGGCGGCCTGCTCCAGTTCGCTCGTCGGCGTCCACCTCGCCGCCGGACTGCTACGCCAGGGCGACGCCGATCTGATGCTCGCAGGCGGCGTCCTCGTGGACTGCGACCTGACCGAGGGATACACCTACCGGCCGCAGCACATCTTCTCCCCGGACGGCCACTGCCGGCCCTTCAGCGCGGACGCCGCCGGCACGGTAGGCGCCAGCGGCGTGGGCGTCGTCGTCCTCAAACCGCTCTTTGCCGCCCGCCGCGACGGGGACGCTGTCTACGCCGTGGTCACCGGCTCCGCAGTGAACAACGACGGCTCTGACAAACTGAGTTACAGCGCCCCTTCGCTGGCCGGGCAGCGCGCCGCGCTGAGCTGCGCCCTGCGGCGCAGCGGCCGTACCGCGGCGGAAGTCGGCTACGTGGAGGCCCACGGCACCGGCACCCGTCTCGGCGACCCGGTCGAGGCCGCGGCGCTGCGCCAGGCCTACGACCTGCCCGGCGACGCACGGCTCGCGCTGTCCTCCGTCAAAAGCCAGATCGGGCATCTCGGCGCGGCGGCGGGCATCGTCGGGCTGGTGCGGGCGGTGCTCGCCGTCCACCATGGCACCATCCCGCCCACCGCCGACTTCGACCGTCTCAACCCCGAGATCGACAAGGGGCCGTTCCGCATACCGGCCACGGCCGAACCCTGGCCGCAGGGCACCCCGCGGGTCGCCGGCGTGAGCAGCTTCGGCATCGGCGGCACCAACGCCCACCTGCTGCTGGAGAAGCCCGCCGATGTCCGGGTGGGGAACGTGAGCGACGGGGCGAATCAACGCCCGGTGCCCTGCCTGGTGCTGTCCGGCAGCTCGCCGGCTGCCCTGCGCGCGGACGCCCGCCGCATCGCCGACTACCTTGCCGCCAACCCGGACCGCTATCCGCAGGTACTGCGCCACCTCCAAGCGGGCCGGCCCGTGCTCGCACACCGGGCTGGTGCCGCCTGCCCCGACGTGGAGTCGGCCGTGACGTGGCTGCGCAGCCACGTGCCGTCGGCCACGCCGGTGTCGCCGACCGGGGTCCCGGCGACCGGCCTCGACGCCGCCGAACTCGCCGGGGCGTGGACGGCCGGGCACACCATCGGGTGGCCCGCCGGCCCGGCGACCGCCCCCTGGGACTTCCCGCCGCCCGCCTTCGAGATGGCCGAGTACGACTTCCCCCGCGGCGCGCAGGCGGCGGGCTCCGGGGCCGCTCACGCATCGGCGGCAGAACCGGACGCTGCCCGGCTTCAACGGCTCCCCGCCGACCGGTGGTTGCACCAGCCGCAGTGGACGCGGCTGCGCAGGGCACGGACCGGTGCGCCCGCACCCGGGCGCACCGCCGTGGTCGTGGCCGATGCCGGGACGCATCCCGCCGCATGGCGGGCGCTGGAGCAGCACTATGCGCGGGTGGTGCGGGTACGGGCCGGGAAGGTCCTCGCCCGCCTCGGCGACGACCACTATGAGGCGGACCCCGCCGACACCGGGCACCTCATGGCCCTGCTGAGCGACGTGACCGCCGCGGCGGCCGGGGTCGACTGGTTGCACGCGCTGCCCCTCGCGATCGACGGCGAGGTCGGCGAAGAGTCGCTGGGCATCGCCCAGTGGGCCTGCCTCGACACCGTAGCCGCCCTGTGCCGGGCTCTGGCGGACACCCCGGAGGGCGATGCCGGGAACAGGCCGCGGGTGTGGCTGCTGTCCTCGCAGGCGCAGCCGGTCACCGGCGCCGTCCGGCGGCCGGAAGCCGGACTGCTGGCCGCGGCGACCGAGGTCCCGCGGCAGGAACTGCGGACGACGCTGCGCTGGGCCGACCTGCACAGCCCGGACCCGGCCGCCTGGTCCGCGTACCTGCCCGACCTCCTCCTCGACCACACGATCACCCAGCCGGCCCTCGCCCTGCGCGAGGGCTTCTGGTGGCACCGCGTGGTCCACCCCGTCCCCGCGCCGGCCGCCCGCGCCGCCGGGCCCGGGACGTGCGCACCGCAGCCCTGGGCGCAAACCCCCGGCACCCACCTGATCCTCGGCGGCACCGGCGGCATCGGCAGCAGCATCGCCGCCCGGCTGCTGCGGCATCCGGACAACCGCGTCGTCCTGCTGGCCCGCCGCGGCGATCCGCCGGCGACCCTGGAGCGGTGGGGGGACCGCGTCACCCTGGTGCAGGCGGACCTCGCCACGGAGGATCTCCGCCAGATCGCCGACCGTCTCGCCCCGCACCTGGACGGCTTCACCGGCATCGTGCACGCGGCCGGCACGGCCGCCGGCACGCTGCTCGCGCGGCGCGACGCCGAAGCCGCTCGCCGGGCGAGCGCGGCCAAGCTGCGCGGCGCCCTGCTCATGGAGCGGCTGATCGTCGCACACCGCCCGTCGCACGCTGTCTACTGCTCGTCGATGGCGGCTGTGTTCGGCGGCGTCGGCCAGTTCGACTACGCGGCGGCCAACGGCTGCCTGGACGCCTTCGCCCAGTACGTGCCCGACAACGACTGCGGCCGCACGGTCCGCCTGGGCATCGGCTGGGACATCTGGCGGGAGGTCGGCATGGCGCAGGACGCGCTGAGCCGCGACGCCCGGCACCAGGAGCACTTGGCGGTCGGGCTCTCGCCCGGGGAGGGCATGGCGGTGTTCGAGCAGGCCGTGCGCCTGCAACTGCCGCACCTGATGGTGAACACCACGCCCCTGCCCGAGGCCCGGCGCTTCTACGAACAAAGGCCGGCCGTCGCGGAGCGGGCCGACGGCCCGGCCCAGGCCGTGCACGCCCTGGGCCCGGCCTCCGGGCCCGAGGACCTCACCGCCGAACTGGCCGAAGCCGTCGCTCAACTGCTCGGCGTGGACGAGGTCGACGCCGAGGCGTCCCTGTACGACCTCGGCGCGGACTCGCTGGCGTTGCTGGAACTCGTCGATGAGGTGAAGCGGCGCTACGGCACCGAGATCGACCTGTCCCGGCTCAGTCACCGGGTCAGCCTCACCGAGATCCTCGGCCACGTCGACGCCGCTGCCAGGCGGACCGACGACCCGGGCGCTCCGGTGGACGTCGAGGTGTGGCAGCGCGGCGAGGGCCGCGACGTGCTCTGCCTCGTCCACCCGGTCGGCGGCGACATCCATGCCTACCGGCCGCTCGTGTCGGCGCTCGACGACCGGCTGACGGTGTGCCTGATCGCCGACCCGGCGCTGAGCGACCCGCACCGGCCCGCGCACTCGATCGCGGAGCGCGCCGCGCAGTACCTGGAGGCCCTACGCGGCGAGTTTCCCGGCCCCGAAGGACGACTGAGCCTGGCCGGCTGGTCGTTCGGCGCCTGGACGGCGCTGTCGATGGCGGCTCTCGCAGAGGAGAACGGCCGGCCCGTGCACGGCCTGTACCTGCTGGACCCGCCGCCGCCCGGCGCCGGCGCCGGCCTGGCCGCCTACGACGACGGGCAGGTGGACGCCGTCTTCACCCGCGAGCTGAGCGGTAACCGCACCGGCCCTCTGAGCGCACGCGGACGCGACTACGCCGAGCGCCTCGCCCGCTGCTGCCGGGCCAACCTGGCGGCCATGGCCGAACACCGGCTGCCGCGGCTGGCCCACACCCCCACCACCCTGTGGCTCGCCGAGCGCGTCGTCCAGGACGTCCCCTCCCTCGCCCCCGAACCCGCCGCGGCCGAGCGATGGCACGCCCACCTGCCGCTGCCCGTCCGCACCCACCGCGTCGACGCGGACCACTACGCACTCGTCGCCCCGCCCCACGTACGGTCCGTCGCCGAGGTCATCGAGGCAGACCTCGCCTTCGGCCGCGGACGGTGAACGCCCCGTCCGCCCACAGTCCGACCGACCCATCCCACCCATTCACGGAAGAGGTACCTCCATGGAGGAGTACGCACTGCAGGCCGTCGAGCGCCTGACCACTCGGCCGGCCGAACCGTATGCGACGATCTCCGTCGACCCGGTGACTCCCCTGCTGGGCGCGGAGGTGGCGGGCCTGGACCTGTCACGTGAGCTGACGCCGCAGCAGGAGAAGGAGCTCAAGCACGCGTTCCTCACCCACCATGTCCTGGTCTTCCGTGACCAGGACATCACGCCCGAGCAGCACAAGCGGTTCGCCGCCCTCTTCGGTGAGCTGCACCCGGTGGCCATCGCGGCCGAGAACTCCGATCCGTACATCCTGGAGATCAAGGCCACGAAGGAGTCCCGAGCGGTCGCGGGCAACGGCTGGCACGCCGACGGCACCGCCGACGCAGAGCCCTCGCTCGGTTCCATGCTGCACATCACGGAGGTTCCCGAGGGCGGCAGCGGTGGCGACACCCTCTTCGCCAATATGCATCTGGCCTACGAGCTGCTCTCCCCGGCCATGCGGTCCTTCCTCGACGGCCTGACCGCCCTGCACGACGGCGCCCTGCCCTGGAACGCCGCCGGGCAGACCCCGCCACCGGAGTACGACGTCCCCCGCAACGAGCACCCCGTGGTGGTCCGGCATCCGGAGACCGGCCGCAAGCTGCTCTTCGTCAACGGCCCGTACACCTCCCACATAACCCAGCTGTCCAGGCCCGAGAGCGACGCGCTGCTGCAGATGCTCTACGCCCACCTGGCCCGCACCCCCCTGCTGCACTGCCGGGTCCGCTGGCAGCCGCGCACCCTGGTGTTCTGGGACAACCGCTGCGTGCAGCACCACGCCGTCTGGGACTACTTCCCGCACACCCGCTACGGCCGGCGCGTGGCCATCAACGGCACACGCCCCGGGGCCTGACGAACACCGCCTCCCTGGACCTGCTTCGCCCGCGCCCTGGTCCAGGAGGCGCTCATCGACGAGCTCACCCGGGTCGCTTCGGGCCGATCGCTACCCCGTCTCCTCTCCGCCTGCGGCGTGCCACCGCTCGGCGACCAGTTCTCCGAGAGCGCGCCCAGCCCGGCGTACCCGTGTTTGTGCCGCAGCGCGTCGCGCAGACAGGCAGTCGCCTGTGGGTGATGCCCCTGAAGCCACCCCGCCAGGGGCGAGCCACACAAGACTCCAGGACAGTAGCCGGCGCTCGCCGCGGGTCTCGCTGACGGCCCGGCTCTCGGTCTGACCCCTCCAGCGAACACCGACAACCGCCGCCCGTATCACGCGCTCGTGCTCCGAACACAGCTCGTAACACAGCTCGTAGCTCCACTCCATGGCCGCCCGCAACGACTGGTGCAGGGACGACGGAGCCGGGCGCCCGCGTGCCAGCAGCTCATATCGGTCATCAAGGCGGGCCAGAATCTGTTCCACCGGCAGTGCCCGCATCCGTACGGCGGCCGGCTCGATCGCCGGCAGCAGACCATCGAGGCGTCGGCACAGTGGTCTAGGGCTAGGTCGGAGGAGAGCCGCGGAGGCTCATCGGGCAAGCGGGAGCCTCCGGCGATCTCCTCGATCGCCTTGACCTGGAAAGGAAACCCGCCGATTTCCTGGGCATAGAACAGGGCTGTGAGCAGGGTGAACCTGGCGTAGCCCATGCCGTACTCGCGGGCGATGCGCGATAGGCGTTCGCGGTTGAGGGAGCCACTGCAGATCGCGAGCCGCCCACCGCTGTAGGGGATGAGCTGGTCGACCACTTCCATGACGGTGTCGGCCTGCAGTCGTTCGATGTTGCTGCTGACGAGGACCGCTTCCTGGACGGCGGCCATGAACTTCTCCCAGGCCAAGCGCTCTGCGGGGGTTACACCGGGTGTACGGCGCGTCTTCCGGGCCTTGCTCCGTCCCATCGTGTTGCCTCCTGAGCCGTCTTGTAGGCGAAGGGCATCTGCTTCTGGCGGCGTACGCGGCGGCCGAATCCGGCGCAGCAGTCGGGGCCCACCAGGAAGACGTGAGTTTCAGCCGTCGTGGGTCCATGTGCGCAGGGCTGCTGCGATGTCGCGTACGCATAGCTGACCGGACGCGCTCTGGGCGACGAGATCTGCGGCCTGTTCTGTGGTCACCTTCACGGGTCGGCCACTGGCCCGGAGGTACCCGGCGGCGACGGTAGCCGCGAACAGCTCGTTGGAATGCTCCAGCGCGGGAAGCCGGGCGAGGGAGTGCAAGAGCGCTGCAGCCCGGTGGTGCGGCTCTGGGTAGACAGTGGTGCCCATCACGACGGCGCAATGCCGGGCTCGGGCGGCTTCCAGAGCTCCGTAATCGAGTACGGCGGGATCCCCGGGGAGCTGCTCCTGGGCGGCCTGCAGGAGCCAGCTCAGGTCGACGGTTAAGATCACGCGGCCTTGTCTCCAGTGGTGTGCGAGCCGAAGCGCTCAGCGAATCCGGCGGCGTGCTCGCTGATGAACTCCTCTGCGCCGGCGAGGAATCGTGCACGAGCCACCTCGTCGGCGAGCATGCGGGCAGCGTACTCCTCGGCAGGTACGTGCTCGCTGGCCGCGAGGATTTGGAGCTCGTCGTAGACGTCGTCTGTGACGCTGATGCGCAGTTCACGTCCGTTGGTGTTCGGAGTCTGAGCGTTCATGTCGGTCTCCTGGCGGGCGGAAAACAGGACCTGGATCGACAGTCCAGGGGGCAGAGGGACTGGCGACCGGTTGGCGGCCCAGCTTGCTAATCCCGTGTCTCACGGTACCGAAAGTCGACCTGGATTGGGTTTCCTTCGAAAGCCGTGGTGCCGCTGTTGCAGAGTCCGGCCCACCCACCGTCCGGCCAAGGGCCATGCAGTCTTACCTCTCAGCTGCGGCCCGCTCGTGTCTGCAATGAAGCGCGCTGCTGCTCCTGCGTTCGAGGTGCTCCGGTGCCGCCGGTTCAGCACTCCGTCGTCGCTTGCGCTCCATCGTGTCACGAGTGGGTACCGACGCCTGCTCGGAACGGCATGTCGTAGGTGGCTCCATGGTGGGCGGCGGTGATGGCGGCCAGGTCGGGCATCTCAGCGGTGATCTGCGCTCGCAGCCGTGCGGCTTCCTCGGCGTCTGCGGCGGCCTGCAGCGCGTCGGGCTCTGGGCGCAGCAGGCGCCTGCTGCGCCCGGCGGACACCCGCTCGCCGGCATGGTTGTCCTGGGCCGGGTGTGCAGCCACGGCCGCGCGGGCCTGGGCGGCGCCGACCTCGTAGACAGTGGGCAGGTCATCGCAGGCCGGTTCCACCAGCACTGGGGTGGGTGCGTGAGTGGCGAGCCAGGCGTTGCTGCGCTGGGTGAGGAGGTGTTCGGCGGTGCGGCGGCGGGCCTCCCCCGCGGCCTGTGTGGCGGCCTGCTTGGCGTCCTCGATGGAGGGGTGGAGGTGGCGGCGGCGCATCTGCGCGGCGTGGGCGTTGCGGGCTTCGGCTTCGACCTGGATCTCGCGGCCGAGCGTGCGCAGTGCGGTGGTGCGGTATTCGTCGACGATGTCCTGGGCCTTCATCTTCGCGGCCAGCGCGATCATGGTCGCGCTGGCGCCTGCGGCGTCGGCCTTGTCGCAGGCGTCCTGGATGCGGGCGTGGGCCTGGTGCTCGGCCATGTCGGCCAGCGCCTGGGTCAGCTCGGGGTCGTCGGGTTCGCCGCAGCCCGCAGCTACGAGCGTTTTGGCGTCGGTGAAGTTTCCCCGTGATCCTGGACACTCTTCTTCTACGCTGCGAGTGTTTGGGCGTTACGGAACCGCTGACGCGTCTCGTGGGGTGTGAGGTACCCGAACACAGCGTGTTTGCGCAGGCGGCGCGGTTTGTAGAAGGTCTCAATGAACGTGAACACGTCGGCGCGGGCGGTCGCCCGGTCGGGCCAGATCCGGGTGCCGATCTCTTCCTTGAGCACGGCCCA
>NZ_JBSHBP010000104.1:0-19128 GCF_053612065.1 Streptomyces sp. NPDC054765
GGGGCGGCGAAGGCGGCGGTGGCGGACAGCGGAATGGCGACTGCTGCGGCACCGACTGCGAGACCGACACCGATACGGGAACGCCACGACTTCATAGTGATCTCCTTGGTTGTCTTTCGCGTTCTGAGCTGGTCCCGCTCAGAGATGTTCTCGGCTCATGTCCAGGGCGGCGCCGCGGTGGTCAGCCGCTGGGGTTGACGAAGGTGGCCGGATGGGGGGCCGGTCTGGTCGACGAGCGGGCCCCGGGGCCCGCCGAACGCTTCCGTCACTGCGGTGGTGGTGGCCGCTCCGCCGGAGGTGGCTCCACCGCCGCAGCCGGGCGGGTCCTTTACTTGTGGGCGCTGATCACACCGCCGCTGCTGAGCACGATGTACACGCCGTTGGCGTCGACCCCGACGTCGTGCCCCTTCGTCTCCAGCGTGGCGGCCACGCCCTCGAAGCCGATGATCTGCGCGCGGTACCGCAGCTCGCCGACCTTCGTGACCTTGGCCTTCCAGCCGCCCGCGAGCTTGAAGGTGCCCGGTCCCTGGTGCCCGCCGCCCATCCAGGAATGAACCTCGCCGCCCATCGTGAGCACGATGAACATGTCGTTGGCGTCGAGCCCGGCGTCGGCGTCCTGCCCCGTCGTCTCCATCGTGGCCAGAACCGAACCGCGAGCGACGATCTTGGCACGGTAGCGCTGGCCACCGAGCTTGTAGATCTCGGCCTTGCTGATGCCGTCCGCCAGGCGCTGGGTGCGGACCGGGGATGCCGCCTTGGTCGTGGCGGACTCGGCGCCGCCCGACTGCTTGCCCGCAGCGTCCGGCTTGGTGCCGCTCTTGGCATCGGGGCTCGCCTTGCCATCGGAGCTCTCCACTCCGGACGAGCCCGAGGCCGCGGAGTTGGCGGCGGCCGAGCTGGTGCTCGTGTGGCCCGCGGGCTTCGCGGCGGTGGCGTCCGAGCCGGAGCAGGCGGTCAGGCTGAGGCCGGCGGCTGCGGTCAGGGCCGCGACGGCAATGCGCAGAGTGCGGCGACGAGCGGTGCGGACGGTGGCGCTGGAGCTCATTTCGGGTCCCCCGGGGGCAGTCGGAGCCGTTGTTTCCTCGGTACGTCACCCACTCTGATCGGGGCCGCTATCGCAAGCCTGCCGCTCCGCTAACGTCCGGCTAACAAGGGTGTGAGCAGGGGAAGGACGCCGAGGAGAAACCGAAGAACCAGGTGCGTCCGCCTGGTGGGGAAGCGCGCGGCTGCGTGCCGGAACCAAGGGCATCCGACAGGTCAGGCCATCGCCACAGGCGTCCCGCCCCCCACGGTCGGAACGGTCAGGACACTCAGAAGTCACGCGACCCGGCAGGGCGCGGCCGAAGTCGCCATACGGCCCGCGCCCCCGACGAAGCACCCCAGCCCTCGAAGGAGGCGAGCTGGAGCGCCGACACGCAAGCCGTGTAGGCGTGTACGGGTCTCGTCAGCGGCGCAGGACGCTGACGGTCGGTGGCCATCGAGCCCCACAGCGGCGGCGGCGCAGGACGGTCTGCCGACCGCCACCCTCTGGGCGCCGCCTGCCGACTGCGGCAGGCGGCAGGCGGCAGGGCAGTCAGACGGATCACCGCGAGCATCGAGACTGCCACGGCCACGGCCCGGGTTTTCCGGCCGTACCCGCTCCCGCCACCGTTCGGTGGCGGGAGCGGGTATCGCCATCACGTAATAGAGATTCGCCCTGTTGTTCTCGTCAGAGGACAACTTCCCGGTGCGTTTCAATCAGATCTTGGATTCGCAGGTCAACATCGACCGAAACTTCATTTTCGTTCCTGAGGAGGGTCGCGATGAGACTCCCCAATTCCTTGCATTCTTCAACCGTGAAGCCGAGGCGAGTTATCTCCGAAACCCCGAGGCGAAGAAATCCATCCACATTGATCCGGTGCCGCCCGAGGTGATCGCGAAGCCTCGGCGTGTCTTCCAGAGGGATGTCCATGAGGACCTGGTGGCAGTACGTCAGCTCGGGAAAGTTTTCGGCGGTAACTCCCCGCAGAGGTATGCCCTCTTCCTGCAAAGATGCGGCGATAGCCCGCGCATTCTCGACAATCCGCCCTGCGTATTTCTTCCAGTCGGTCTCTTCGAGGACTATTCCGGTCGACGCGATCCGAGCGAGGTGCGGGTTGCAAATAAGGGTTGGCCCGTTCAGCGGACGGAAGTTTGAAAGAACTTCCACTCGCTTGTGAACTTCTTCGCTGTTGGTGAGGATCACACCACCTTGCGGTCCAGGGAATGTTTTGTGCGTCGACCCCAGCAGCAGATCTGCACCCTCGCGCAGCGGATCCTGGTATTGGCCACCTGCAATGAGGCCAAGACTGTGCGACCCGTCGTACGCGACCAGACCTCCGTACGAGTGGACAATATCGCTGATTTCCCGAACGGGCATAGGATAGGTGACGATGGAGGAACCCAGAACGACCAGGGGCGGATTTACTTCCCTGAGAAGGGAGACCGTGGCATCAAGGTCTACCTGCCAGTTCTTGTCCGAGAAGGGTAGCGGCAGGGGCTGGCGGTCGAATACTGCATAATCAAGAGGGTAGCCCCCTCCAGGGAAGAACGGGGGAATTCGTCCCACGTGATCATTCACTTCGGAGAGAGCGAAGACGACCGCCAGCAGGCTCATATTGCCCGAGATCGGCGATAGGTTCGCGTACCGTGCGTTGAATACTTCGCTGGCGAGATTGGTGGTATATTCGGTAATTTCTTGAGCAGCTGCCGTGCCGTAATAGAAATCGGCCGCATAGCGCTGAGATATGTCCGATCCCAAGGGGGACATCGCCCGCTCGGTCATGCGATTTTCGCTCACTATGAGATTCAGTGAGTCTAAGCGTGCAGATTCGTGCTGCTTGATCATGTCTTCGATTGTCTTCACGGAAAGACCTCCAATTGAGGGAATAGCGGGATGGAGAGGTGATTTCGTCGACGAGAAACTAGCCTCGGCAAATCTCCAGCACCTTCATGGCGAGAGCCACACCCTGTTGATCCCCTATGCCTTCACGGTACTTCTGCAGGATGCTGTTCTCGCGGGATATGTCAGACTTCGTCCCTCCGGCTCCTAAGCGATGCTGCTGAATATTGCGGGATATTCCCTTTCGGATTTTGATCAGATCGATCAGCTGTTGATCTATCTCATCGATTCGGGCCCGATGCTCATCAATGAATCCCGGAGTTTCTGAAGGAATCGCCACAAGGGACCACCTGGCCTTTCGCTGGGGTTTCCTGAGGCATCATCATATACAAACGCTGCGGTGTGTGATCAAGTGATATCAAAGCGGGATTAATACTAAGCGGTAGTTTCGCTATCGTCGCTGGTCAGGGGCTGGTGATAAGTGGAGCTGGCTGACGGTTCGTCATGTGGCGGCGGCTCGTGACCGGCGGTGCGGCGTGGCCCTTGCCCTGGTCGTGCAGGAGAGGGGGCCGGCGGCGGGGTGGGCGGCCGAGCTGAAAGGGCTGCTGCTGCGGGTGGGACAGCGGTTCAGCCGAGCGGATCTTCGGTGGCGGATGCGGGGCCATGCGCGCGGCTCGCTGGGGACGGTGGGCCCGCAAGAACGACTGGCAACTCGCTGGATTCGCAGGTCACCACACGCCGGACGGGCTTCAGCACTTGCTGAACCGTGCGTGCCGGGATGCGGAGGAACTGCGCGACGATGGCTGTGCTGCCCCTGCGGAGCCGGTGACTTCGGTCGGTGAGCGAGGACTGGGGTGGCGGTGATCTGACGCGGCTGCGTGCAGGGGGTGGCCCTGTCCGTCAGCCCTGGTCGCCGGTGCAGATTCCGTTCTCCCAGGCCCAGGCGGCGATCTCGACGCGGTTGCGGGTTGCGAGCTTGCGCTGGACGTTGCCGAGATGGGTCTTGACCGTGGACAGGGTGACGTAAAGCTCGGCGGCCAGCTCCTCATTGGTACGGCCTCGCGCGACGAGGCGTATGACGTCGAGTTCACGCTGCGTCAGGGGCTCGACCAGCGCGTCCGGCCCGGCTTTCGCCGTACGGACCGGGCGGGCCCGAGAGGTGGCCGGCCGCCGGCTGCGATGTGGCGCCATGTGCGCGAGCAGGCGGACGGTCACCGAAGGAGAGATCAGCGAGTCCCCCATGGACGCGGCTCGCACCGCTTCGGTGAGCAGGCCGGGAGCGCCGTCCTTGAGGAGGAAGCCGCAGGCGCCGTTACGGAGGGCGCTGTAGACGTATTCGTCCAGGTCGAAGGTGGTGGCGATGACGACGTTCACGGGGGCTGGGACATCTGGCCCCGCGAGGAGGCGGGTGATTTCCAGGCCGTCCAGCCCCGGCATGCGGATGTCCAGGAGGCAGACGTCGGGCCGTAGCCGCCGGGCCTGCTCGACCGCCGTGACCCCGTCCGCCGCCTCGGCGACGACCTGTATGTCCGGCTGGGAGTCGAGGATCATGCGGAACGCCGAGCGGACCAGTTGCTGGTCGTCGGCGAGGAGTACCCGGATCGTCATGCCGGACAGGATCGCAGGTGGTGCGCTCTCCGTCAGTCGGAGGAGGACGCGGCGTCCAGGGAGAGAACCGCCAGAACGTGCCAGCCGCTTCCGCCCTGTGGACCGGCGGTGAGATGCCCGCCGATCGCCTCGACCCGCTCGGCCAGACCGACCAGGCCATAGCCGCTCCCGTCCGCCTTCCCACGGGCGGCCGGGGTGCCGCCGCGACCGTCGTCGGTCACGGACACCTCCAGCCGGTCCGGGGAGCCGGGTTGCACGGCGACCCGCACCTCGACCCGGTCGGCTCCGGTGGCGTGCTTGCGGACATTGGTCAGTGACTCCTGCACCACGCGGTGGACCGTGGTGATGGTCTCGGGCGGGAGACCGCGTTCGGTGAGCTGCGGGTCCAGGGTCAGGGCAGTCGGCGGGCCCAGGACGGAGAACTCCCGCGTGAGGTCCCGCAGCATGCTCAGATCGGCCGTGGGACGCGTGGTGGCGGGTGTGGTGGTGTCCCGCAGGGCGGAGACCATGGTGCGCATCGCCCCCATCGCCTGAGATCCGGCACGTTCGATCTCGGCGAGCATCCGGTCCAGGTTTTCCGGGGACTGGCTGTGGCCGGCCGAGGCCGTGAAGCGTGCGGCCTTGGTCTGGGCGACGATCGCCGTGACGTGGTGCGCCACGAAGTCATGCAACTCCCAGGCGTGTTCCATGCGTTGGGCCTGCTGGATGACCTTGCGTTCCCGGGCGCGCAGAGTGTCGTACCGCCGCAGGCACAGCCCGAGCGCCACCATGAACGGCACCGCAACCACAGCGATCAGGGGGATCAGGAATTGGATGTCCTGCCGGTTGGCGAGCCGCAGGAAGAGCAGTGTGGCGGAGAGAGCCGGTCCCGCCGCGTAGACGACCGCTTTTGATGCCGGGCAACGCCGCACGACGCGAGTGATCAGCAGCAGCAATGCGCACAACTCCACCATGCCCGGGGAGTTTTCGGGACGGTGGGCCAGTTGCAGTTGCGCCTCCACCACGGACAGGGCGCCCGAGGCGGCCGTGGCAAGGGCGATCTGCCGTGCGAGCAGGCGTTCGGGCGCGACCAGGGCGGCCAGGCACAGAACCCCGGAGACTGCCGTGGCCGCAGCCACCGGCAGGTACGGCGCGTTGAGCCCCTCCAGCACCACGAGGACGACCAGTGCAGCGCCGACGAGGCACAGCAGGGCTTGCCGGGTACGGGAAAGAGCCTGGAAAGCGGAGATCATGGCAGGTCACGCTACGGCAGCGCCGCACACGCCGTATCAGTCATTCGGCCGAGACAGAGGGCGGCCGCTTCGGCATTCCGGTGGATCCGCCGCCCCGCACCACGCCGAAGGATCGACACCAGGGACGCCCCGGTGACCGCCGGCCACGCCCTCGCCGCATTCGGCCGATCCCATTCGGCCAGTCCACCACTCCACAAGCAGCTGTGCAGGAGCAATGAGATGAACCAGAGGACGGATGCCCTCTCGTCCCCCGAGCGGGACGGCGCGGTGATCGCCGCCGCAGGTGACCTGACCAAGATCTACGGCGAGGGCGAGACCCGCGTCATGGCGCTGGCCGGGGTGTCGGCCCGCTTCCTGCGCGGCGAGTTCACCGCGATCATGGGGCCCTCCGGCTCCGGCAAGTCCACGTTCATGCACTGCCTGGCGGGACTGGACACCCCCACGTCCGGTACGGCGCGGATCGGCGATACCGACTTGGGCTCGCTGAACGACGCACAGCTGACCAAGGTGCGGCGCGAGCGCATCGGCTTCGTCTTCCAGGCGTTCAACCTGCTGCCCACCCTCACCGCCTGGGAGAACATCACCCTGCCGTGCCAGCTGGCCGGGCACACCCCTGACCAGGCGTGGCTGACGGACCTGATCGACCTCCTGGGACTGGCGAACCGGCTCGACCACCGTCCCGCCCAGCTGTCCGGCGGCCAGCAGCAGCGGGTCGCCTGCGCCAGGGCCCTGGCCGGCCGGCCGGCCATCGTCTTCGCCGATGAGCCCACCGGCAACCTCGACTCCCGGGCGGGGGCCGAAATCCTGTCCTTCCTGCGGTCCTCCGCACAGGAGTTGGGCCAGACGATCGTGATGGTCACCCACGATCCGGTCGCCGCGGCCTACGCCGACCGCGCCCTCTTCCTGGCCGACGGACGCCTTGTCCATGAGATGCCGGACCCGACCGCGGCCGGGGTGCTGGAACAGATGAAGGCATTCGACGTCTCGCAGCGAGTCGGCTGACCGCGATGACCCACCGAGCGATCCCCTCCCGAAAGCCGTCGATGTTCCGCGCCGCTGTCCGCACCCTTAGCTCCCACCGCCTCCGTTTCGCGATGCCCGCCCTCGCTGTGCTGCTGGGCGTGGCGTTCGTGACCGGCTCGCTGATCTACAGCGAGTCCGTCAGCACGGCCGTGGTCCGTGCACAGACCAACTCCCAACCCGATGTATCGGTGAGGATCACACCGGACCGTTATGCCCGATCGTCGTCCGCGGCCTCCTCCGGCGGCACCCCGCAACTCGACGACTCGCTCCTGCGGCGGCTGCGCAGGCTGCCCGGCGCCTCCGCGGCCCGTGGCACGGTCGAGGGCGGATCCTTCCTCGTCGGATCCGACGGCACCCTGATCGGCGACCTGTACCAAGCCGCGGGCGTCAACTACGTCCCCGACCGTACGGGCAAGGACCCTCGCTACCCGCTCACGGCGGGCCGCGGCCCCCGTGCCACCGGGGAGATCGCCGTCGATCGGCAGGCCGCCGAACGGGCCGGTTACCAGGTGGGCGACCGGGTGCGCATCGTCGTCAACGGCACGGCCCAAAGAGCCCGGCTGGTCGGCGTCTTCACCGCTCAGGACAGTCGCACGGCGGCCGGCGGCACCCTCACCGCCTTCGACACCCGCACCGCGCAACGGCAGTTCGCCTCCGCCCCGGGCAGTTACTCGGCGATCACGTTGACCGCGGCCGACGGTACACCGGAAACCCAACTCGCCGAACAGGCACGGAGGTTGCTGCCTCCCGGATTCCGCGCCGCGACCCGAGCGGACCTGGACTTGGAGGCGGCCTCCGCGGACGACGACCAGAAGCTCACCACCATACTGCTGGGCTTCGCCGGCATCGCCCTGTTCGTCTCCACGTTCCTGGTCGCCAACACCTTCACCATGCTCAGTGCGGCCCGCGCCCGCGAGCACGCGCTGCTGCGTGCGGTCGGCGCCACCAGGAAGTACGTGATGCGCCTGGTCCTGGCGGAAGCCGCCATCGTCGGAACGGTCGCCTCGGTCGCCGGCTACGTGCTGGGGATCGGGGTCGCGACGCTGTTGAACAGGCTGTTCGGCGTCACCGCAGGACCGAGGCCCGCTTTGCAGCTCCTCTCCGTCACACCCGTGGTCGCCGCATTCGCGGTCGGCATCGGCGTCACCGTACTGTCGGCGTACCTCCCGGCCCGTCGAGCGGCGGCCGTTCCGCCCGTGGCGGCGCTACGCACCAGCGAGCCCCCCACCGCTGCCTCGCTGCGCCGCCGCAACATCATCGGCCTGGCCGTCACCGCGTTCGGAGCCCTGCTGGTCGCTGCCGCCGTCGGCAGCCAGAACCTCCTCTTCGGCGCCGTACCCATCCTCCTGATCGGACTGATCGTCCTCACACCTCTGCTCGCCCTGGGGGCCACCGGGCTGCTGCGCTCCCCGTTGACCCGGCTGGCAGGCATCCGCGGCAAGCTCGCCGTGGAGAACGCCCGTCGTAATCCACGCCGTACGGCGGCCACCGCGACCACCCTCATGGTCGGCCTCGCGATGGTCACCGCCGTCACCGTGACCATCACCTCGGTCAACCGCATGGACGAGCAGGACGCCGACCGTTCCATGACCTCGGACCTGCGCATCACGGCCGTCGACTTCGCCGAGATCGGCGATGACACCGCCGCCCGTGTGGCACGGCTTGCGGACGCCGAGGCCGTCACGCCGATCATTCGCACCTACTTCGGCCTGTCCGGCACCGACTCCCTGCCGACGGCCGCCGTCAACCCCGCCACGGTGCAACGCCTGGCACCGATCACCGTCCGGAAGGGCTCTTTGGACCGGCTCGACCACGGCATCGCGGTCACCGAAAGGACGGCCGCCGCCCACGGCTGGCGACTCGGCTCCCGAGTCACCGGCACCCTCAGAGGCGCGGGCACGAAGACCAGCCTGCCCATCGTCGCGCTCTACGAGGGCCCGGACGACCTGACCCCGTTCCTCATCTCCGACAAGGCCCTGCCGCGCACCTCCCACTCCGAGGACCGGCCAAGAACCGCATCCATCCTGATCAAGGCCGCCCACGGCCGGACGGCCGCGCTCCACAAGGAGATCCAGCGGACCCTGGACAACCCGGTGCTTCTCGTCCAGGACCGTGCCGATGTGAGGGCGGCCGTCGCTGCGAAGAGCGCCCCGTTCCTGAACATCCTGTACGCGTTGCTCAGCGTCACCGTGCTGATCGGCGCCCTCGGGGTGGTCAACACCATGAGCATGGCCGTCTTCGAACGCGTCCGGGAGATCGGCGTACTGCGGGCTCTCGGCCTGGACCGCCGACGCGTCGGCTCCGTCCTGCGCCTCGAGTCGGTGACCATCTGTCTCCTCGGCTCGGCACTTGGCCTCATCGCCGGCAGCGCGATCGGCGTGGCGGCCGTCCTCAGCCAAGAAGGCGTCCCCCTCGACATCCCGTGGGGCAGGACGCTCCTCTTCTTCCTCGCCACCACCGCGATCGGCGTCCTCGCCTCCCTCTGGCCGGGGCGCCAGGCCGCGAAAATCCCGATGCTCAAGGCCATCACCACGGACACCGAATAACGATGCTCAAGGCCATCACCACGGACACCGAATAACAAGGGAACGCCATGCGGAGTCCGGATCCCTACCCACTCGGGACACCTCCGCCATGACCGATCAACCATCGCCCTGACCACCATCGCCCCCACCGGGTTCTGCACCCAGTGGGGGCCACCCGATACACACAGCCGCCACCGGTCGCCTCTGCCACACCTCGTCCCTGTGGTGAACGGCCGCAGTAAGACCGTGTCCTATGTGGTGAGGCGGGGTAGAACTCCTCAACATGAGTCAGGGGGCGTGGAGTTGGATTGTTCCGGACGGGCTGTGGGAGATCGCCAAGCCGCTGATTCCGGAGGACCGGGTGCGACCGCAGGGTGGCGGCACGCAGAACACGCCTGATGAGACGCTCTTCGCGGCGATCATCTTCGTGCTGGTCAGCGGTTGTACCTGGCGGGCGTTGCCGCCGTGCTTCGGGGTGTCGAAGTCGACGGTGCACCGGCGCTTCATGATTTGGTCGAGAGCCAAGGGCCTCCGACGACACCCGCGTCGTCCCCTGCCGGCCAGCCTTGACGAAGATCCTCCGCGAGCACGTCCGTGCGGAGGAGCTGAAGCCCGGCGACCGGCTGTTCCAAGGCGAGGGAGGCGGCATGCTCGCAGGGTCGGTCATCCGACGGGCATGGCGCACCGCGAGGCTGAAGGTGCTCAGCGACGAGGACTTCGCCTCGCCGCTCGGGAAGCGGGTCTACGACCTGCGGCACACCTGCCTGACCAACTGGCTCAACGATGGTGTTCCGCCTGCGCAGGTCGCCGAGTGGGCGGGCAACAGGGTCCCGGTGCTGCTCGCCACCTATGCACGATGCATCTCGGGCCAGCTCTCGGACCTGAAGAAGCAGATCGACGCGGGCGGGGACCTGCCGGAGGTCCCCGCGGCGGGCTGAGGGCCGCCGCGAAAACTTCGACCCGTATTCGACGCAGCCACCCGCAGAAACCCGGTGACAGCCGGACAGAGCCGGACCCTCCCATGATCGCCAGGGGAGGGTCTGACTCTTTTGCGTATGCGGCTACACGTGACCTGACCAGCAAAAAGACCCTCCCGAAGGAAGGGTCTTGGAAAGCGCCCCCGGCAGGACTCGAACCTGCGGCCAAGTGCTTAGAAGGCACCTGCTCTATCCACTGAGCTACGGGGGCCGGGTGTGGACGTGGATCACGGACCGCGCACAAGGATAGGGGTCCGGGTGCCTCGTCCCGGTTGCTTCACCTCCGTGGCACGTTGTGGAGGTTCGGTGAAGCGGTCCCGATAATCGCAGGCAGGTGCGAATCCTGCACCGTTTTTGACGTCTCGTGCGGCGGGTGTTGTGCACTCGTTATGCCTGGGCCTCACTTGTCGCGAACGTCCCATGCGTCACTCATCCCGTTCTGTGTGGGTTCTTCCGGCGCGCACGAGGGGTTATACGCTTCAAAAACCCAACGAAATTGGGCATTCTGCACATGTGGCGACCTTGGACGTACGACCCCGGCTGATCGACGCACTGTCCGTTCTGCGTAACCGCGTCGACGCCGCACGCTTTCCACTGCCGCTGCGGGGCGCTGCCCGAGCCCGGCGCAACCGGGCCGAGCTGCTCGCCCAGCTCGATGACTATGTGATTCCCCGCCTGCGCTCCCCTCAGGCCCCGCTGCTCGCAGTGATCGGCGGATCGACCGGAGCGGGCAAGTCCACGCTGGTGAATTCGCTGGTGGGGCGGCGGGTCTCGGAGGCGGGGGTGTTGCGTCCGACGACGCGTACGCCGGTGCTGGTCTGCCATCCCGACGATCTCCACTGGTTCGCCGGACCACGGGTCCTGCCGCAGCTCGCCCGGGTGTGGGTCCCCGAGCAGGACGACGGCGGGGAGGACGAGTATGCGGCGGGTGACGGCCTGGGCCGCAGTGCCTACGGGATGCATGGCGGGGGCCGGGTGACGCCCGGCGCGGGGCGTGGGGCCGCCGGCGGGCATGGCGTCCGGATGGCGCATGGGCCCCGTACGCCTCATGGGTTCGACGAGGGACACGGACCGGGACCGCGGCAGGAGGCGCGCGGGGGTGGCGCGCAGGGGGCCGCGTACGGCTACGGCTATGCGGTCGGGGGGCGGGCGGCCGGTGGTGGTGCGGTCGGTGGTGGCTATGGGGCGGCGGATGACGGTGAGGCGTATGCAGGTGGGGCGTATGACGGGGCGGGTGGCGGCAGTGGCGTAGGCCTGGGCGGCGGCAGTGGCGTAGGCCTCGGCGGGGGCACGGGCGTGCGTGCAGTGGGGGGCGGGGGGGAGCCGGGGATGTTCACGGTGCGGATCGAGACGGACCGGGCGTTGCCCAGCGGGCTGGCGCTGCTGGACGCCCCGGACATCGATTCGCTGGTCGCGCGCAACCGGGAACTGGCCGCGGAGCTGATCTGTGCGGCGGACGTATGGGTGCTGGTCACCACGGCCGCCCGGTACGCGGATGCGGTGCCCTGGCATCTGCTGCGTACGGCCAAGGAGTACGACGTCACGCTGGTGACCGTGCTGGACCGGGTGCCGCATCAGATCGCCCCGGACATCTCCGGCCGGTACGCAGAACTTCTCCAGCGGGCCGGCCTCGGCCACGTCCCGCGGTTCACCATTCCCGAGCTGCCCGAGTCGGCCGGCGGCGGGAGCGGGCTGCTCCCCGCCACGGCCGTGGCGGCGCTGCGGGACTGGCTGGAGCGGCATGCCCAGGACCCCGTAGCCCGCACCGCCGCCGCGGACCGCACAGCCGCCGGGGTCATCGCGTCACTGCGCAGCCGGCTGCCCGCGCTGGCCGGGGCCGCCGCCGCCCAGCACGCCGCGGCGCTACGGCTGGCCGGCCGGGTCGAGGAGGCGTACGAGCGGGCCGCTGAGCGGGTACGGCAGGAGGTCGCGGCCGGTGAGGTGCTGTCCGGGGACGCGCGCGCTCACTGGCGTGGCCATGGGCTCGACGGGCGGTCGGACGAGCTGCTCGACGCGCTGACCCACGGGCTCACCTCGCTGCTGACCTGCGCCGTGGAGGAGGCCGATGAGCGGGCCGCGGATGCCTGGCGGCGGGATCCCGCGGCGGCCGAGATCTCGTTGCCGGCCGCCGCGGGTGCCACGGGTGCGGGCGGCCGGCTCGGCGTGATCGTCAGGCGCTGGCGGCGCTGTCTGGAGGAGCTGGCCGAGGAGGAGACCCGTGAGGCGCGTGCCGGGCAGGCCGGTGAACGGGTGGGGTCGGTGGAGCCGGAGGAATCGGCGGCGCTGTTGGCCACTGCCTTGCTCGGCGGACGCCGTGCCCGTACGGCGGGTGAGAACCTCGCCGACCTCCTGGGGGCCCAGACCGCGTTGCGGCTCTGTGACCGGGGCGCCCGGTTGCTCGCCACATATCTGGAGCGAGCCCTGGACGGTGAGCGCGAGCGGCGGCTGGCGCCGCTGGATCAGCTGACCGTGCCACTGGACCAGCAGGCGGAGTTGATCGCCGCGCTGTCCGTATTGCAGCGGGAGCGGGAGCGGCAGAAGGAGACGGAGAAGCGGAAGCAGGTGCAGGTGCAGGAGCAGGAGCAGGAGAAAGAGGAAGAGAAAGCGCGGAAGCAGGAGCAGATGCGGAAGCGGAATGTGGAGGAGAGGGAGTTGGCGATGGCGAAGGAGGAGGTGTCGGGGTGAGTGTTTCCAAGGCGGCGGCCGGTTCCGGGGAAGGCTTGGGGAGTGGGCGGGGGATGGGGGAGGGAGAGAGCGGCGAGAGGCCGGTGGAGTGTGCGACACCAGAGCGGGGCGTGGCGTCGGTGGAGTGCGTGACACGAGAGCGGGGCGTGGTGTTGGTGGAGTGTGCGACGCCTGTGCAGCGTGTTGAGTCGGTGAGACGCGAGGTGCCGGCGGGGTGCGAGACGCCGGTAGGGGGTGAGGGGGCGGCTCGGTCCGTGGGGCCGGTGGCGTCCGGGGTGTCTACGGCATCTATGGCGTCTACGGGGGCTAGGGCGCATAAGGGGGCGGAGGAGTCCGGCGGGTCTGCGGGATTGGTCCTGCCCGGCGGGATGGTCGGGTCTGTGGAGGGCGCAGAGCCTGTGGAGTCCGGAGGAGGCGGAGAGGGCAGAGAGGGCAGAGGGGCAGTGGAGTCCATGGGGCGGCCCGTGCAGCCCGTGGGGCCCGTGGAGCCCTTGGGGGACTGCGAGACGGGGGTGCGGATGGAGCCGGTGGTACGGGCGGTGGTTGCGGGGGGAGCGTGGGACGACGGGTTGATTGCGCGGCGGGCGCGGGATGTGGGTGTGCCCAGGCCGGCGGCGAGGCAAGGGACCGGGGGGGAGCGGGCGGAGACAGCTGTGGTGGCTGGGGTGGGGGCGCCGGGCGGGGCCCGTGCCGAGTCGGGCGGGCGGGCGTACAGCGCCCCACGGGCCCGGTCGCGCGGCGAGGCGCTGGTTCAGCCGCGGTCGCCTGCGGGTGTGGAGTCCGGGAGCGGGGGCGCGTACCGGTGGGTCGCGGACGGGGGGCCTCGGGCCGCGGGCGGCGGGCTGCGCGGGCGGCTGGATGCGTTGCGGGAGTTGGTCGCGCTGTCCCGGACCCGGTTGGACGGCCGGATGCTGGAGGGGGCGGGGCGGGTACTGGAGACGGCGGACGAGCGTTACCGGCTGTCCGGTGAGCACACCGTCGTCGCCATCGCCGGGGCAACCGGCAGCGGTAAGTCGTCGCTGTTCAACGCGCTTGCCGGGGCGAACCGTTCGCAGGTCGGGCCGCGCCGGCCGACGACCGCGGAGCCGGTGGCCTGCGTCTGGCCCGGCAGCCGGCCGGGCGCCGAGGGACTGCTGCACCGGCTGGGCGTGCCCGCGCACCGGCGGCACGCCCCGGCGGACGGCAGCTCCGAGCTGCATGGACTCATCCTGATCGACCTGCCCGACCACGACTCCTCGGCCACCGAGCACCGCGCTCAGGTGGACCGGATGCTGGAGCTGGTGGACGCGGTGATCTGGGTGGTGGATCCGGAGAAGTACGCGGATGCGGTGTTGCACGAGCGGTATCTGCGTCCGTTGGCGGGCTACGCCGAGGTCATGTTCGTCGTCCTCAACCAGGTGGACCGGCTGCCCGGGGACGCCGCCGACCAGGTGGTGGACGATCTGCGCCGGCTGCTGGACGAGGACGGCCTCGCGCTCGGCGAGCACGGGGAGCCCGGGGCGGCCGTGCTCGCGCTGTCCGCCGCGACCGGCAAGGGCGTGGGCGAACTGCGTGAATCGCTCGGCCAGTTCGTCGCGGAGCGGGGTGCGGCGGACCGGCGGCTGGCGGCCGATGTGGACGCGGCGGCCGAGCGGTTGCGGTCGGTGTATGTGGCGCAGAGCCGGGTCGGGCTGACCGAACAGGCCCGTGCGGAGTTCGACGACCGGCTGGCGGAGGCGGTCGGGGCGGTGGCCACCGGGCGTGCGGCGGAACGAGATTGGCTGCGGTATGCGGAGCGCGCGTGCGGGTCACCGTGGGCGCGGATGCGGGGATGGCGGGGGGGCCGGTGGGGGACCGGCGGCTCCGGGGTGGGCACGACGGACGTAGGGGATTCCAGGGGAGGGCCGACGGGCACCGGGCGGACGGATGCGGGGCGGACCGGCCCACCGCGGGCCCGTACGGGGCAGACGGGGCAGACGGGGGCGGGGCGGGGCGACGGCGGACGGGCCGATGTGGGGCGGGGTAACGGCGGACGGGCCGACGTGGGACAGATCTGCGCGGGCCGCTGCGATACGGGGACGGCCGGCGCCGGACGCACCGGCGCCGGCCAGAGCCGTGGCGTCCGGGGCGCTTCTTGGCTGAAGGGCGGGCGGCGGGGCGTTGCGGGGCGCCTGGGCGTGTCAGGGCACCTTCCGCCGAACGGGGCTGCGGCCGGTGGCGGGAGCGAGCCGGCGGTGGACGGCCGGGCGGCGGCGCGGCCCGTGGTGGAGCAGGCCGTACGGACGGTGGCGGGTGAGGCGGCGCATGGCTTGCCGGCGCCGTGGGGCCAGGCCGTGCGGGAGGCTGCGGACCGGGGCGCGTACGGGCTGCCGGAGGCGTTGGACAAGGTGGCGGCGGATGCCGAGGAGTCGCTACGGGGCGGACCGGCCGTGAAACCGCGTTGGTGGACGGTCGCCGCCTCGCTACAGGGGCTGTTGTCCGTACTCCAGGTCGTCGGTGTGCTGTGGATGCTGGGGGCGGTCACGGGCGTGGGTGAGGCGACGGCGTGGCTTTCCGGACTGCTGCCCGCGGTTCTCGGTTCGGTGGGTGGGCCGGCGCTGACGTGGGTGTGCCGGGTGGTGGCACGCGGCCCGGCCAGGCGTTACGGGCAGGACGCCGAGCGGCGGCTGAGGAGCGCGGCGGCCGGGTGCGGGCGGGCACGGGTGCTGGAGCCGGTCGCTGCCGAGCTGTTGCGCTATCGCGAGGTGCGGGAGCAGTACGCCGTGGCGTCGGGTGCCTGACGTGGGTGTCTGACGCGGGGTGCGGGACGCGGGCGCTTGACGGAGCTGGGGCCGGGGCCGGGGCCGAGACGGGGGCGGGGCGGGGGCGGGCGCTTGACGGTGGGCGTGCGGCGGCGGATTCACTCTCCCGGGTGGCCGAGTTGTCCACAGTCGGCCACCTGTCCACACGGCGCCCCGGCGCCCGCCGAATCCGTGCAGCATGAGGTCAACGCAGCGCGAGCGGCACATGACGGGAGCGAGCGCATGACGCGGGGGAGGCGTGTTCCGTGAACGACACGATGGTGACGCTGGTGGGGAACGCCGCGACGGCGGTGGAACACCGGCAGACGACGGCCGGCGTGACGGTGGCGAGGTTCCGGCTGGCGGCGACGGCCCGCCGGTGGGACAGAACGCAGGAGCGCTGGACGGACGGCGGGACGAGTTTCTATACGGTCCGGTCGTGGCGGGCGCTCGCCGACAATGTCGCGGCGTCGGTGGCGGTGGGCGAACCACTCGTCGTCCACGGGCGCTTGCGGCTGAGGGAAGGGGAGCAGCCTCCCGAACGGGGCGGACAGCGCTGGTTCTCGGCGGAGGTCGACGCCGTGGCGATCGGCCACGATCTCGCGCGTGGCACCGCCGCCTTCCGAAGGGCCACCCGAGCAGCGCGTACGGAAGCGGACCCCGGACCGTCCCCCTCGCCGCAGCCACCGCAACCACTGCAACCAACGGAGCCGACGCAACCAACGGAGCCGAAGCAACCAACGGAGCCGACGCAGCCAAAGGAGCCAAAGGAGTCAGCGCAGCCCCCGGAGCCGCCCTGGCCGTCACAGCCGTCGCCACAAGAGACCTGGGAACAACAGGGGGCCTGGGGCCGACAAGAGCCCCGGGATCAACAAGAGCCCCGGGATCAACAAGGGGCCGGGAAAGAGACGTTGCCCGCCCGCAGGGCTCCGGTCGTCGGCAGGACGCCAACCGCCGGCGGCGCGCAGCCGGCCGGGGACGCGCGGACATCGGCGGACGCGGGGACATCGACGGACGCGCGGACATCGACGGATGCACGGGCGCCCGCCGTGGGGCAAACACCGGCCGTGGGGCAGACATCGGCCGTGGGACAGGCACCGACCAACGGAGAAACACCTGCCAGGAGGTCGACACCCGCCAAGAGACCGAGACTCGACAGGAGCCCGGTGCCGGCCAAGAGTCAGACCTCGGCCAAGAGTCAGACCTCGGCCAAGAGCCAGACCTCGGCCAAGAACCAGACCTCGGCCAAGAACCAGACCTCCGCCAAGAGTTCAGACCTCCGCCAAGAGTCAGACCCCCACGAAGAGTCGGACCTCTACGAAGAGTCAGACCCCCACCAAGAGCCACGCCTTCGCCAAGAGCCCGGCTCCCGCCGCGACTTCGTTGCCCCCTGAGCCTCTGGATGCCCCTGCCATATCACCCTCAGTCGCAGCCGATTCGTCACGGAATGTGGTAATGCCCTGAAAAGTCCTGGGGATTTGTCGATAATGCCAGGCCAGGATGCCTGTTGTCGGTAACGATTACGATTCGGATCGCTTATGGGATGCCATTACTGGGGACCCTGATGCGCCTGCTCCATAAGATCCGACAAGTACTCACGGGGGCTGACGTGTTCGGCTGTTGAGTTCTTTGGGATCTTTCCGGCGAGGCATCCTCTCCCACTCGACCGCCTCGCCCAGAGGGGAATTTCATGCTTTCGATGAAGAGGCGGGGCGCAGCCCGCCTTGCCGCCGCGGTCGTGGCCTCGGGCCTGGTCGCGGCGGGCGCGATAGCCACCGCGGGGACTGCCGCGGCGGACGATACGCCCCCCACGCAGGGGGGTGCCACTGCCACGCTCGGCGGTCTGAAGACCTTCGACCAGGCGGTCGTGCACAACGACGGAGGGGACCAGCGCGTAGGCGCCGGCCTCTTCGAGATGGCGGTCGACAACGGCGGCACGCTCCAGACGTACTGCATCGACATCCACAACCCGACGCAGCAGCAGGCGAAGTACCAGGAAGTGCCCTGGAGCGCCTCGTCGCTGCACAACAACGGGGACGCGGGCAAGATCCGCTGGATTCTGCAGAACTCGTACCCGCAGGTGAACGACCTCGCCGCGCTCGCCTCCAAGGCCGGCGCCGGGAACCTCACCGAGAAGACCGCCGCGGCCGGCACCCAGGTCGCGATCTGGCGCTTCTCCGACCACGTCAAGGTGGACGCGGTCGACCCGGCGGCCGAGAAGCTCGCCGACTACCTTGAGAAGAGTGCGCAGAACGTCGGCGAGCCCAAGGCGTCGCTGACGCTGGACCCGCCGGCCGTCTCCGGCAAGTCCGGCAGCAAGCTCGGCCCGGTCACCGTGCACACCAACGCCGACAGCGTCACGATCTCCCCCGCCGCCGGTGCGCCGGCCGGTGTGAAGGTCGTCGGCAAGGACGGCAAGCCGGTCACCAGCGCCGCCGACGGCACCCAGCTGTTCTTCGACGTGCCGAAGGGCGCCGCGGACGGCAGCACCTCGCTGACCGCGCAGGCCGCCACCAAGGTCCCGGTCGGCCGTGCCTTCACCGGCATCGGTGAGCACGCCAAGAGCCAGACCCAGATCCTGGCCGGCTCCAGCGAGTCCACGGTCTCCGCGGCCGCCACGGTCTCCTGGAAGAAGCAGGGCGCCATCCCGGCGATCACCGCCGAGAAGAACTGCGCCAAGGGCGGCGTGGACGTCACGGCGACCAACAAGGGCGACGAGGCGTTCCACTTCCAGCTGTCCGGCAAGGACTACGAGATCGCCGCGGGCAAGTCGCAGACCGTGACCGTCCCGGTGGCCGAAGACCAGCCGTACAACATCACGATCACGGGTGCGGGCGGCTTCAAGAAGTCCTTCTCCGGGGTCCTGGACTGCAAGACCGCCGGCAGCGGCAGCGGCAAGCCCTCCCCCCAGCCCAGCCCGGCCTCGGTCGGCGGCAACACGGGCGGCGGCAAGGGCGGCGACCTCGCCGAGACCGGTTCCAGCAACGCCACCCCGATGATCGCGGGCATCGCGGTCGTCCTCGTCGTGGTCGGCGGCGGCGCGGTGTTCTTCCTCCGTAAGAAGAAGGCCGGCACCCCGGCTCAGTGACACCTGGCGCCCGGTGGGCCCGGCGTCCGGTGATATCTGGCCGGCGCCGGTGAGGCTCGGCGCACAGTGACACACGGCGGCCGCTCGGTGACCTCATGGTGAGCGAGCGGCGGCCGACGATTGACCCAAAGCCCCGGAGCGCAGCGACGCTCCGGGGCTTTGGCGTCCGTGCCCCCGGTGCCCGTGTCCCCGGTGTCCGTGGCCCCGGTGTCCGTGGCCCCGGCGTTCGTGCACCCGGCGTTCGTGCCTCCGGCGTCTGTGGCCCCGGCGTCCGTGCCCCGTTATGTTTTCCGCGGCTCCGCAACGGGGCCGCTGGCCTCTGGGCCCGGCATGACTGTTGCCCCCTGTCGAAGGCATGACCTGGGGGGTGG
>NZ_JBSHBP010000105.1:0-16280 GCF_053612065.1 Streptomyces sp. NPDC054765
GGTACCTCACACCCCACGAGACGCGTCAGCGGTTCCGTAACGCCCAAACACTCGCAGCGTAGAAGAAGAGTGTCCAGGATCACGGGGAAACTTCATGAGGCGGGTTCCACCTGCCGGCCGGTCCCCTGCAGCTCGGGCTGATAGGCGTCGGGAGTCTGCTGTGCAACGCGACGGCCGGGCCGACCGCCGCCGTGGTGGCGAACTTGACCCCCGGCGCCCTCTCGGCGACGGCCTTCGCCACGCTCACCCTCGCCAACAGCCTGCTCGGCCTCGCACCGGGGCCTGCCGTCACGGGCATGCTCGCCGATCGCGTGGGCCTGCTCGACGCCTTGCAGATCGTCCCCCTCGTCGCCCTCGCGAGCGGTGCGGCCTTCGCCGTCGGCAAGCGCTTCTACGACCACGATCGGCACCGTCTGGGGCTGCTGCCCACGGCGGTCCGCAACCCGGAGTCCCAGCCATGACCCACACCCCGCCGTCGGTTACCGCTACGGAGGCAAGAAGTTCGACCGGACAAGGGAAGTGGCCGAGATCGAGGACGGGTTGCCCACGCTCCGGCACCTGAACTGGAAGTTCCCGTCAAGCGCCTGCTCCAAGGAGCCGGCCGCACCGACGTCAGTGCCGAAGGAGCCACGACCCACCCCGAGATGCTCACGTGGTTCGCGGACTTCACCACCGGGCGCGGGGCCGGTTCATGGCCCCGCCGGGCAGAGAGGGCAACGCCGCAGCGGGTGCCCGCTTGGCCAAGTCCTCCGTCAGTTGGTGGATGTAACGCCGGGCAGCCGCCCGTACGTTGGCACCGCCGCAGCAGGGCCACAGCCCGGGATGAGGGCTTCCGCGCTTGTCCGGGAGGCGTTGCCACGGCAAGAGGGCCGGTTGCCAAGCCCGCCCCCATCAGGCAAGAACTGCCCAAGGAGAACCGAATATCCATGACCACCGAGCCGACCCCCCACGGGCCAGTGCGGCGAACGATGGCCGCATTTGCCGCGGTCGCCTTCGCCACTCTCGCCACGTCAGTCTCTCCGCTCACGACCGGAACGGCTCACGCGGAAACCCCCGCCATGACCGGCCTGTCCCTGTCACCGCGCCTGCCCCAGGGCGACGGTCTTGCGCCGTCATTGGACCTGGCGAAGGACTCGCCGGACTACGGGACCGAAATGGTCATCAACAAGTCGCCGATGGCGAATTGGAGCATCCTCCCCCATGGGGACGGGAGTTTCCTGATCCGCAACGACAAGACGCAGAAGTGCGTCGACTTCAACACCGACAACGGCCACCTCGTCGAGCCGAAGTACTGCGACCAGACAAACAGCAAGCAGAATTGGTATCTGCAGCCCTCGAACGGTGGTGACGGCTACTACCTGATCCGGAACGTCAACACCAATAAGTGCATGGATGTGTTCGGGGGAAGCAGTAACGACGGCACAACCGTGGGTATCCACGACTGCAACGGTGCCGGCAATCAGGAGTGGACCATCGGCCCGACGCCCGGTCCGGACTACACGGGCCCCAGCCTCTCGGACCTGGCCACCGCGTACGCCCTGAAGCAGTGCAGCAACGGTGCCGGCACCGTCAAGTCGTGCGATTACGCGGTCACCGGCGACAGCGTGGCTTCCGTGGGGAACCTGAAGCGGGTCAGCTCCAACGTGTGGAACAACAGCACCGACCCCGGGGAACGGACCATCACCTGGACGCAGACCACGTCCCAGACCAATACGGTGGGCACCTCCCTCACCGTCACGAGCGAGGTCGGGGTCAACGTCGAATTCGTCACGGCCAAGGTCAGTACGGCGCTCACCGCACGCTACGAGCACTCCTGGACCCAGACCGACACCGTGAGCGACGCAAACAAGATATCCGTGAAGCCGGGCAACTACAGCTGGGCGATGCGAGGCCAGCTGATGAAGACGGTGACGGGTAAGTGGACGTTCACCAATGATCTCGGTGACACCTGGTCCGGCGACGGCACCGCCACCGTCCCCGCCAAGGACGGCACCGACAGTCTCAGCAGCAACCTGGTGCTGTGCACGAGCGACAGCCCCGCTCCGGAGTGTGTCAACAACCGGTGACCGGTGCGGAGCACTCCCCTCGTGATCCGAGTGCACTCCGTCGCGTGATCTGACGGCACGCCGTCGGACCGTTTTCCCCGGCCTCCGCGAACGGAGCCGGGGAACAACGCGTCGAGCGCCGAGGGGGTCAGCCCTGCGAAGGTGACCGCCCGGACTTCTGCCGGCGGGTCACCTCCGCGGCGATCTCGACCCGTGAGGTCATCACCAGCTTTCTGAGGATGCTGGACACATGGGTGCTGACGGTGCTTCGGGCGATGGACAGCCGAGCGGCGATCTCGGGATTGGAACACCCTTCGGCCACGTGCTCCGCAACCAGGCGTTCGGTGTGGGTGAGTGCTTCCCAGCCGTCGCGAAAGCCGGTTCGGGTCCGGTGTGAGCCCCGGCGAACGGCGACCGCACGCAGCCGGGACGTCGCCTGGGCCATGTCCCGGACCGCGCCCATCTGCGTGAACGTGTCCAGCGCCTGATCGAGCAGAGCGCGGGCGTCGTCCAGCCGCCCTCTGCGGGCCAGCATTTCTGCCGCATCGGTAAGGGCATGTGCCGCGTTGAGCGGCCGCGGAGCGTTGCGGTAGCAGCGGACCGCTTCCATGAGCAGATCGGGGTCCCCGCTCAGCAGGCCTTGACAGCGGTAGGCGTCACCGAGGTGGTAGAGGCCGCCGCTGTGGTCGGCGCGCCGTTGCGCGGCGGCAGCGTATCGCTGTGCGTTCGCATGGTCCCCCTGGGCCAGGGCCAGGCGGACCAGATCAGGTGTCAGAAAGCTGAGGATCAGCTTGCCCGGCAGATGGCCGACGCCGCTGTCGAACGCCTCGGCGAGTCGGGAGTAGGCACGCTGGGCATCGCCCTGCGCTTCGTCCAGAAGGGCGCCGGCGCACAGCGGCAGATACTCGTAGAAGGCAGCGACCGTCGAGTTGTCAGCCTCGGGCGGCAGAGCGGTCAGATGTGCTTCGGCGAGGGGGCGGCTGCCTCTGTGCACGGCGATCAACGCCGCCACCGCCCGCAGCGCCCGGTTCAGCGCGTCCCGGCCTCCGCAGTCGAGACCTGATGCGATCTCCGCCAGCGCATCGTCCCAGCGCCCCGTGTGGAACGCGAGGAGCGCGCAGGACAGGTGGTACCAGGGCAGAAACATCCCTCCGGTGTGCTCCGCCGGGATGCGTATGGCGGCGAGGGCCCGCTGGGCGTCGTGCCCGAGATCGAGATCGACGTAGTAGTTCACCAGGGCGAGTTGCAGCCCCATCCACTGCGCCGGGTGCATCGTGTCGGGCGTGAGGCGGGACGCCTGCCGCGCAAGTTCCACCGCTTCGGCGTCAGGCGTTTCGAGGAATCGTTTGGCTGCCAGTACGTGCAGGGCGCCGGCCAGGGCGTGACTGTCGCCGGCCTTGTCGGCGGCGCGCCGGGCACGTGAGGCGACCGCGCCGGCTTCGGTGAGGTCGCCCAGCGCGAAGAGACATACCGCGCCGAACGCCTGGAGCCGGACCGCCTCGATCGCCGGTACGTCCGGCTTCCGGTATCCGGCCCGCGCCTCCGCCAGTGCCAGGTCGGGCCGGCCACGGGCGAACGCGGCCTGGATGACGATCCAGCGCATCAGGCATTCCCACCCGGGGTCAGGCGCCTTGGCCAGGGCGCAGCGGGCACTTTCCTCCGCCTCGGCGAGGAGACCGCAGGAAAGCTGCGCAAGGGCGTGGTGCAGACGGAGGCCGGCGTACCCGGCATCCGTGGGGTCGCCGAGTTCCAGCGCCGTGGTGAGCAGCCGCAGAGCCATGGCCGGTGCCCGCGTGGTGAGCCGTGCCGCGGATCCTTCCAGCCAGGTGATCAGGAAGTCCGGGCTCGGCAGCCCGTTGAGGAGGTGCTCGGCAACGCGTTCGGGAGCTGCCCCGGCGTCGGCCAGACACTGCGCTGCTCTCATGTGCAGCATGGCCCGGACCGACCCCGGCACGGCGTCGTACAAGGCGTGCCGGATGACCTCGTGCCGGAAGCGCAGGCGCCGGCCGGTGTCCCTCAGCACCCCGGATGCCTCGGCCTCCGCCATGACGGCCAGCAGGTCGCGTAGCGGAAGGTCCACCACCGCTGCGAGTTCGGCGGTGGTGCAACTGGCACCCAGTACGGAGGCGACGCGCAGCACCTGCAGCGCATCATCACGCAGATAGCGAAGCCGGTGCGTCACCAGCGCGGTCAGCGGCGGCAGCGAACAGCCGGCGGCGATGTCCGCCGTGGCCTCACCGGTCTCGATGGCGTGCTCGCGCCTCAGCGCGGCGATCAACTCGGTGAGGTACAACGGGTTGCCGGCGGCTCCCTCGGCCATACGGCGCAGTCGCGGACCGGCCGACCGGCCGCACAGGTCTGCCAGCAGGGCCGCCACGGCCTCCGTATCGAGGGGTGACAGCTCCAGCAGGGTGCGATTTCCGGCGATCGGGCTCCGTGACAGGTGGTCGACTTCCCCGACTCCGGACACGGGCCGGTGCGCACCCACCACCAGAAGCGGCAATTGGTGCACCGAACCCACCAGTTTGTGCAGCACGGCCACGCTTGCCGAGTCCGCCCACTGGAGGTCGTCGAGGAACAGCGCCAGCGGACCCTGTGCGCACAAGTCCTCGACCAGCCCGATCATCGCCTCGGCCGTCGCGGCATACGCCCCCGCCGTCTCACTCTTGGTGCCTGGCAGACCGTAGCGGGCATCGCCACGCAGCACCTCGGCGACGCGGGCCCGCCGGGCATCCGAGGGAGACTCCTCCAGCCCCAAGCAGCTTGAAAGGAAGGCGAACGGACATGCCTGTTCCAGCTCCTGGGCACTGGCCTGCAGCACCCGCAGGCCCCTCCGCTCTGCGGCCGCCGCGGCCTGCTCGAGCACCGCGGTCTTCCCGAGACCGGCCTCGCCCACGACGAACGCGGCCTGCCCCTCGCCCGCGAGCGTGGACTCCGCCAGCCTGGACAGCTCCGCCAGCTCAGCCGCACGACCCACAAGCCAACCTTCGGATGAAGCCATCATTTCGCCCCCACGCCATGCAATGCCAGGTGTTTCATAGCACATGTCTTGGATGTGCGTAGCGAACGACCGTCAGCCGGACGAGATCCGCTCATCGATCAAGGCAGCCGTGGAGCCCGGGTACGTGCGGAGGCCGGGTATGTGGGGAGGCCGGGTAGGTGGGGTCCGGGTATGTGGGGTCCGGGACATGACCATCGTCATGCCGCCCGGCCGCCCCGGCCGCGGGGACCGGACGAGTGCGGAACGGCGGCGGCCCGGAGGTCAGGGCGGGCGCGGTGGAGCCGGCCGCCCGCAGGCGGTCACCCGGCTCTGCAGCGGCTTGGCGGGGGCATCCGGCACAAAACGGTACGCAGGCCGGCCGGCATGAAGACGGCTCACACGTTCGCGGCGGCTCTCCGTGTCCCCACGAGCGGCCACCTGGGGTCCGGCTGCGTCGCGCGCAGTGGAGCAGCGGTGGCCGCGCCGGGAGCTCGGCGCACCCTGGGCGCCGCACGACTCGACCAGCTGCCGCGGAGCTCCCGCAGGTGTTCCGGTCGGCTACTTGGCCAGGTAACCGCCGTCGACGACGTGGTCGCTGCCGGTCACGTACGAGGCGTCGTCGGACACCAGGAACGCGATGAGTGCGGCGACTTCGGCCGGCTGCGCGGTGCGCCGCAGGGGGACGGCGGTGAGGAGACCGTCGGTGGCGCCGGGCGGCAGCGAGGTGACCATAGGGGTGTCGACGATGCCTGGTGACACCGACACGACCCGGATGCCGTGGGCGGCGTATTCGCGCGCCGCGGTCCGGGTCAGGGCGAGGACACCCTGCTTGGCGGCGGCGTAGGCGCCGTGCCCCCGGAAGGCCGAATGTGCCGCTATGGAGGCAAGGTTGACGATGACGCCACCCGTGGCGGCCATCGCGGGGAGCTGGCAGCGCATCGCGTGGAAGACGCCGTACAGGTTCACCCTCATCACGGTGTCGAAGTCTGCGGGCGGGAGTTCGGCCAGTGGGCTGAGGGGGCCGCTGGTTCCGGCGCTGTTGACCGCGATCCGCAGGCCGTCGCGCAGGGTGGCGGCTTCCGTGACGACGTGGGTGACGCTGTCCGGGTCGGTGACGTCGATGCGGCGGGGCAGGGCGGTGCCACCGGCTGCGGTGATCTGCCGGGCCACACGGGTCGCACCGTCCTCGTCGAGGTCCGCGACCATCACCACAGCGCCTTCCGCGGCCAGTCGCCGCGCGCACGAGGCGCCGATCCCGGAGGCGCCACCGGTCACCAGGGCGACCCGGTCCCGCAGCCGGCCGGGCTGTGGTCCGTTACCTGACATCTGTGCGTGCGCCGGCATGTGCGGCTCCTGGCGAGGGGAAGGGGCAGGTGGGTGGAGGCGGGCATGGGAGGACCCATGCGGATCACGACGGGCGGGCATGCGCCGTGAGCGGCAGCCGGTCCGGACGCAGGACGGTGCCGACCAGGGCCCGCACGGGGGTGGAGCCGGCCGGTGTCAGGCGCCGGTGAGCGGTGAACGCGGCCAGCGCCAGGGTCAGTTCGGTCCAGGCGAAGTCTTCCCCGATGCACAGCCGGCTGCCTGCCCCGAAGGGCAGATAGGTGTGCCGCGGCGCCTTTGCGGCATCGTCGCGCGCCCAGCGCTCGGGCTCGAAGTCGTCCGGGTTCTCGTACAGTTGCGGATCGAGATGCAGGGCGTACGGGCTGAAGAACACCTCGGCCCCCGCAAAGAGACGTACGCCACCGAGGGTGACCGGCCGCACCGCGCGGCGCATCAGCAGCCACGACGGCGGGTGCAGCCGCAGCGCTTCGGTCAGCACCTGCCGGGTGTAGACCAGTGCCGGAAGATCCCCGAAGCCGGGGGGCCGTCCGGCGAGGACCGTGTCGAGTTCTTCGTGGATCCGCCGTTGGACGTCGGGGCGGCGGGAGATCTCGTGCAGCGCCCAGGCCAAAGACGCGCTGACGGTGCCGGTACCGGCCAGGAACAGGGTGATCAGCTCGTCGGTCACTTCGGCGTCGGTCAGGGCACCGTCCGGGCCACCCGTGGCCAGGAGCATCGAGAGCAGATCGCCGCGGTCCCGGCCATCGGCACGGTAGGTCTCGATGATGCGGTGCTGGACGGCCACCAGCCGGCGCAGCGGGCCGGCCTGCGGCGGCCGCCATCCCGGCAGCAGCGGGAGGCGTTCCGCCCAGGCGTGCAGCGGGGAGAGGGCAAGGCGCATCGAGTGGTACTTGACGGCCAGCCAGTCCTTGACAGCGGTGCGCAGCTCAGGGTCCTGGGGGTCCGCGAAGAGGGTACGCAGCAGGATGTCGAGGGTCAGACGGTGGATCTCCGGCACCAGATCGAGAGTGGTACCGGGCTCCCAGACGGCGGCCCGCGCCAGGGATCTTTCGGACATGACGCGGGCGTAGCCGGCGATCCGGTCGCGGTGGAAGGCGGGTTGCATCAGCCGGCGGTGGCGGAGGTGGCGGTCGCCGGCGGCGGTGATCAGCCCGTCGCCGAGAGGCACGCGCAGGGCGTCGAACATCGCGCCCTTGTCGAAGGCGCGGGCCTGCACGGTCAGCAACTCCCGTACCAGTTCATGAGAGTTGATGACGTGTACCGGCCGGGGGCCGATGTAGATCTTCGTCACCGGTCCGTGGTGCCGCAGCTCGCGGATGAAGCGCAGCGGAGCACGGTGGAGCCATGGGGCGTGGCCGGCCAGCGGTACGCGGCCGGGGGCGACGGGGGCTTCGGTGGGTGCATCGGCGGCGGTCCGTCCCGGTCCGCCGGTCAGTAGTGCACCGATTCTGCTCATGCCGATCCTTCTCGGGCCCGGCCGCATGTCAGCCCTCCTGGTCGGCGGAGGCAGTGGCCCCAACGGCGGTTCGGAGGCGGCGCTGCCCGGCAAAGAGGCCGTCGGCGGCAAACGCCTGGGTGTGGGTGGGGTAGTGCGTGAGGAGCGGTCGTGGGCCGTACATGAGCGGTACGCCCGGCCAGATGCCGTCGTCGCGCTGGGTCTCCACAAGGTAGCCGAGCGCCGGCGCCCAGAGTTCCTCGCTGAGCAGACCGCCACGTTCCAGAGCTGCGAGCGCCAGTCCGGTGGCGGCAGGAGTGCTCGGGCCGGCCGCTTCGACGGGCCAACCACCATCGGGGTTACGGGTTTCGGCCAGGGTCCGGGCGGCGGGGTGGCCTCCCGCGGGTAGCGCCGCGTCGAGGGCGGGAAGGACCTCGGCGGTGGCGTACGACAGCCCCCGGTACCACCCGGCGTGCCAGCGCCCCTGTTCGCCGAGGCGTTCGGCAAGCCAGCCACGCGCCGCGGCCAGTGGCACGCGATGGCGGCCGGAGTGGCGGTCCAGTGCGGTGACGACATGGGCGACCACGTCATCCACCGGAGGGTCCCCGGCGGACTGCCACGTCCGCCAGAGACCGTCGGCCGTCTGCTGCCGGTCCAGGTGGCTGAGCCCGGCCCGTACCGTTTCGCCGGGCGCGCCCCTTGCACCGTCCAGAGCGATCAGGACGGCCGCAGTGGTGTCGTTGTCGGATTCGACGCCCGAGCGGTAGGGCCAGCCGCCGTCCGGGTTCTGTGCCGCGACCAGGAACGAGACGGCGGCCGGCAGCCCGTGGCGGTCGAAGTCCGCCGCACCGTGGAAGGTGCGCATGGTCAGCGCGGTGTCCCAGACATCACTGGTGGAAAAACGCCAGGTCCCGTCGGGGAGTTGGCTGGTGGCAAGGTACTCCGCACAGCGGCGGGCGGCGGCTGAGCCGGGGTCGGCGGCCTGGAGCGCGAGCGCCGCGAGAGCGGTGGTGACCGGATTGGCGAAGAAGTCGCCCGACGGGGACTGCTGGTCGGCGACCATACGGGCGGCGTGCCGGGCGGATGTCCGGTCGCCGAAGTGGGTTTCCACCAGTGCGTGTGCGGACCAGAGTTCCACCCGGGTCCAGCGCTTGAGCTGCCCCTGGGCTGCGACCGCGGTGGCCAGCTGGGTGCGCAGCGCGGCGGAGCCGGTGCCGCCGCTGGTCGCCCGGCCGGTGTACAGGGCGATGGCCTGGAGAAGGCGGGCTCGGGCCGACAGCGCCCGGTCCGCGAAGGAGGGGTGACTCACGTCGATGGGGCCACCGGTGTCCAGGGCCAGGGACAGCAGCGCGGCCTCCATGGCATGGGCCACCGGATGGTGGTTCTGCGGGGCGGCGCCGTTGGCGAGCCACGCCCTGCCCCGCTCGGCGGCTCGGTCGGCGCCGGGGTGCGGAGAGTGTGCCAGGGCCAGCGTGCACAGTGCGGTCTCAGTGATACGAGGGGCGGGGGTGGCCAGCCATGAACCGTTGTCCCGCTGGGTGGACAGTGCTTGACGGGTGGCGAGGGCAAGCGCACGGCTTACCCGGGTGGCGAGCGTGGGCGATAAACGCACGGCCGGTATGGACGGTATCGCAGGTCCTGCTGGCATCTGACCTCTGTCTTTCCGAGTTCCGTTCCGCTTCGTCGGCGTGCCGCACCGATGTGGCTCACCGGCGTGGATGACGGCCCGACCCGCTGCCGGCTCGCCAGGGGCAGGCGAGGCGATTCGACTGCGGGCGTACGCACCGGCCCGGGGCGGGCCGAAAAGCACCGAGCGCCGGACCCGCACGAGCGCGGGACGTAGCCTGAGGTGTGGACACTTCGCGACCGCACGACCACTCGCCCCGGGAGATCGTCTCCATAGCGGACACATGCTCCGCCGCATTGCAGAGCATGCCACGACTGGAGATCTGGCTCAAAGAGTTCGCGTTGCCCGTGGACCCCGCCCTGGTTCCCCTGATGTGCCTTCAGACGGCGTTCTTCACCCCTTGGCTGCCTCCGGAGACCTGTTACCAGATCTCCCGGCTCACCGTCTGGCTGATGGCGATCGACAATATTCTGGACGCACCGGACGCACCGGACGCACCGGAATCCGCGGGCCTGGACGGGACCCCGACCCGCGTCCGGGCCTGGCACCGGGTCCTCGCGGGGCAGGGCAGTGATAGCGGCAGCGATGGCGGCAGCGACGATCCCATGGCGGGCGCACTGGCGGAGATCGCCCGAGCCCTGCATCGCGACGGCCGCCCCGAACTCACTGCCGTCTGGCGGAAAAGCATGCATCAGACGCTCGTCGGCATGCGAGGCGAACGCGAGGCGGCCCGGACAGCGGCCGCCGGCGGCGACGCGCCCCGGCTGACGGACTATCTACGGCACGGCGCCTGGACCATCGGCGTCGAACAGCAGGTCACCGCCCTGTGGGCCCTCATGGACGAGCCGGGTCTGCCCCGGCGCCTTCCCGTGCTGCTCGGGGCGCTGCGCCAGGCAGCGACCGCCATTCGCCTGCTCAACGACCTGCGCGGCCACCAACGGGAACAGTCCGAGGGGAAGACCGACGCACTCGCCATCGGCCTGACCGAGCAGGAGGTGTACCGGCGCGCCGAGGAAGGGCTCGAAAACTGCCGGCGGGCTCTGGCTCCGCTCACCGCTGCCGGGTACGGTTCCGCGGTGGCACTGGAGCGGGTGGCGCTCTGGCATGCGCGGATGTACCACCGCTTCGACCCCGTACGGCCCGGCCAGGCCACCACCTCACCCCTGCCGGGCGGGCCGGGCAGCGCCGCGTACGCCCGGCACAGACCGTTCGTCCCCCAGCCTGGAGAGGCCCCGGCCATGACCATCGAGCAGGAAGTTCTGGACGCCATCGCGTCCGGAGGGCAGTACGACAACACGAAGCTGGCGGAGCTCTTCGACAGGCTCGAACCGGTCGACGCCGATCTCCTCATCGGCACCTGGCAGGGCGGCGGGTTCGAGCACACCAGTGAGAACGCCGCGCTGCTGACGCAGATGCGGTGGTACGGCAAGCGGTTCGTCGACGCCGATCACGTGGAACCGCTGCTGTGCCGCGACGAGGACGGGACGGTCTTCTCGTACGAGGAAATGGGCCTCGCCAGGTTGCATGAGGTCGTGTACCGCGGCAAGCGGTCCACGGCGATGGTCTATGACCAGCTGCCCATCATCGACCATTTCCGCCGGCTCAGTGACCACGTCCTGCTGTGCGTGATGGACAAGAAGGGAGCCCCCGCGGACTTCTTCTTCCACCTCACCCGCGTACCCGCGTCGCTGCCCCAGCCACCCGGCGACGGCAGTTAGCGAGCCGACGACGGGGGTTGGGGCAGTACGTCACACCTCGTCGGAAGCCATCAGGGAAGCACCTCATCCCGGCCGAGCAAGGGGCGAAGCCGGCGGCGATTCACTCGATGTCGACGAGGAGGTCGCCCCCCTCCACCTGCTGGATCTGGTTGATGGCCAGCCTGGCCACCCGCCCGGCCTTCGGGGCGGTGATCGCGGCTTCCATCTTCATCGCCTCGACGGTGGCCACCGTGGTGCCGGCCGTCACCTCGTCGCCCTCGGCCACCGCGAGCGTCACCACTCCGGCGAACGGCGCGGCGACGTGGCCGGGGTTACCCCGGTCGGCCTTCTCCGTCACCGGTACGTCGGCGGCAGCCGCGGTGTCACGTACCTGGATCGGCCGCAGCTGTCCGTTCAGGGTGGACACCACGGTGCGCATACCGCGTTCGTCGGCCTCTCCGACGGCCTCCAGCTCGATCAGGAGCCGTACGCCCGGCTCTAGGTCGACGGCGTACTCCGTTCCGGAACGCAGTCCGTAGAAGAAGTCCTTGCTGTCCAGCACGCTGGTATCGCCGTAGGCCTGACGGTGTGTCTCGAAATCGCGCGCCGGCCCGGGGAACAACAGCCGGTTGAGCGTCGCGCGCCGGTCCCTCTCCAGTCCCGCACGGTCATCCGCGGTCAATTCCTGTACGGGCCTGGGTTCGGCGCGGCCCTCCAGCGCCTTGGCGCGGAACGGCTCCGGCCACCCGCCGGGCGGGTTGCCCAGCTCGCCGCGCAGGAAACCGATGACGGAATCGGGGATGTCGAACTCGTTCGGCGTCGCCTCGAAGTCCTCCGGTTCCACCCCGGCGCCCACCAGGTGCAGAGCCAGGTCCCCGACCACCTTGGACGACGGGGTCACCTTCACCAGGCGGCCGAGAATCCGGTCGGCGGCGGCGTACATCGCCTCGATCTCCTCGAAGCGGTCCCCCAGGCCGAGCGCGACTGCCTGGGTACGCAGGTTGGAAAGCTGCCCGCCGGGGATCTCGTGGTGGTACACACGGCCGGTCGGCGAGGCGAGGCCCGCCTCGAACGGTGCATAGATCCTGCGGACGCTCTCCCAGTAGGGCTCCAGGTCCCCGACCGCCTTCAGATCCAGTCCGGTGGGCCGTGCGGAGTGGTCGGTGGCGGCCACGATGGCCGACAGCGAAGGCTGCGAGGTGGTGCCGGCCATGGACGCCACCGCACCGTCCACCGCGTCCGCGCCGGCCCGGATCGCGGCGAGGTAGGTGGCCAGCTGGCCGCCCGCGGTGTCATGGGTGTGCAGGTGCACCGGCAGGTCGAACTCGCGGCGCAGGGCTGATACGAGCGTCTCGGCCGCCGGCGCCCGGAGCAGCCCTGCCATGTCCTTGATGGCCAGGACCTGGGCGCCGGCCGCCACGATCTGCTCGGCCAGGCGGAGGTAGTAGTCCAGGGTGTAGAGCCGCTCGGACGGGTCGGACAGGTCGGAGGTGTAGCACAGGGCGACCTCGGCGACGGCCGTTCCGGTCTCCCGTACGGCGTCGATGGCGGGCCGCATCTGCCCGACGTCGTTCAGTGCGTCGAAGATCCGGAAGATGTCGATACCGGTGGCCGCGGCCTCCCGTACGAAGGCGTCGGTCACCTCGGTCGGGTACGGCGTGTAGCCGACGGTGTTGCGGCCGCGCAGCAGCATCTGCAGGCAGATGTTCGGCACGGCTTTGCGGAGTGCGGCCAGGCGCTCCCAGGGGTCCTCGGCGAGGAAGCGGAGCGCGACGTCGTAGGTGGCGCCGCCCCAGCACTCCAGTGACAGCAGTTGCGGCATCGTGCGCGCCACCACCGGGGCGACGGCGAGCATGTCCCTGGTACGGACCCTTGTGGCGAGCAGTGACTGATGGGCGTCCCGGAAGGTGGTGTCGGTGACTCCGATGACCGGTGACTCGCGCAGCCACCGGGCGAACCGTTCCGGGCCGAGCTCGGCGAGCCGCTGCCGGGAGCCGGCGGGCGGTTCGGCCGCGGGCGAGGGGGGCAGCTTGGTGATCGGGTCGATCAGCTCGGGCCGTGCGCCGTGCGGCTTGTTCACCGTCACGTCCGCGAGGTAGGTGAGCAGCTTCGTGCCGCGGTCGGCGGAGTGGCGTGCGGTGAGCAGATGCGGACGCTCTTCGATGAACGAGGTGGTGACCCGCCCGGCCCGGAAGTCCGGGTCGTCCAGAACGGCTTGCAGGAACGGGATGTTCGTGGCCACACCGCGGATGCGGAACTCGGCCACGGCGCGCCGGGCCCGGCCGATGGCGGTACTGAAGTCCCGGCCCCGGCAGGTGAGTTTGACCAGCATCGAATCGAAATGCGCGCTGATCTCCGTACCGGCGTGCGTGGTGCCGCCGTCCAGCCGGATCCCCGAGCCGCCCGGTGACCGGTAGGCGCTGATCCTGCCGGTGTCCGGGCGGAAGCCGTTGGCGGGGTCTTCGGTGGTGATACGGCATTGCAGCGCGGCGCCGTGCAGGGCGACCGTGTCCTGTGTGAGGCCGAGATCGGCCAGCGTCTCACCTGCGGCGATACGCAGCTGCGCCTGCACGAGGTCGACGTCGGTGACCTCCTCGGTCACCGTGTGCTCGACCTGGATGCGCGGGTTCATCTCGATGAAGACGTGGTTCCCGTCGCGGTCGAGCAGGAACTCCACGGTGCCCGCGTTGCGGTAGCCGATCTGCCGGGCGAATGTCACGGCGTCGGCGCAGATCCGTTCGCGCAGCGCCGGGTCGAGGTTGGGCGCGGGCGCGAGTTCGATCACCTTCTGGTGCCGGCGTTGCACCGAGCAGTCGCGCTCGAAGAGGTGGATGACGTTGCCGTCCCCGTCGGCGAGGATCTGCACCTCGATGTGGCGGGGGTCGACGACGGCCTTCTCCAGGAAGACGGTGGGGTCACCGAACGCGGACGCGGCCTCGCGGGCCGCCGCCTCGATGGACTCGCGCAGCGTGCCGGGGTCCTCGACGCGGCGCATACCGCGCCCGCCGCCGCCGGCCACCGCCTTGACGAACAGGGGAAAGCCGATGTCCTCGGCGGCACGGACCAATTCGTCCACGTCGGTGGAGGGCTCCGAGGAACCGAGCACCGGTACGCCGGCCGCCCGCGCGGCGGCCACCGCGCGGGCCTTGTTCCCGGTCAGTTCGAGCGTGTCCGTGCCCGGCCCGACGAACGTGATGCCGGCTTCCTCGCATGCACGCGCCAGGTCGGGGTTCTCGGACAGGAACCCATAGCCCGGGTACACCGCGTCCGCTCCCGCCTGACGCGCGGCCCGGACGATCTCCTCCACGGAGAGATAGGCACGCACCGGGTGTCCCGGCTCACCGATCTCATGTGCCTCGTCGGCCTTCAGCCGGTGCAGTGAATTGCGGTCCTCGTGCGGGAAGACGGCAACGGTTTTCGCGCCCAGCTCGTAGCCGGCACGGAAAGCGCGAATCGCGATCTCTCCACGATTGGCGACCAGTACCTTGCGGAACATTCTGGATCCCTTCAGCCTGCCGTTGACGGACACCATGGTGTCCGCTACGCGCAGATCAGACGCCGGACCCGCAGTGACTTCTTACCTGACCAGCCGCCGTGTAACCCAGCAAATGGATCAGCGTGAACCCTGCCAGGGGTGACGAAGGACACCGATACCTGCACTGGCCCGCTCGACGCGCGCACTCCGCCGTATCCACCCACGAGTGCCGTATCCACCCACGAGCACCGCCAGGAACGAAACCCTGGCGTGGCGCAGAACGCAGGGCTGTGTGGCCGAGCCGGCGGCCGGTTCCCTGCGGGTGAGGACGTGCTTCCAGGCCCGCGACCACCCCACCGGGGTGACGGGTTCGCGCAGGGGCCGCACCGCGTGCGGCGTCAGGCCCGGCGCGCCAGCAGGTCGTCCAGTTCGGCCGCGAAGAACAGAGCGGGGTCAAAACCCATGTTGGTGAAGTGGCCGGCGAGTTCCAGGGACAGAACGCCGTGCAGCCGGGTCCAGAAAGTCAGGGCCCGGTGGAGGGCCGCGGGCGGGGCGGGGTGGCCGCCGGCCCAGTCACGGTGGCTCTCCAGGTGGGCGCTGAACGGAGCCGCGGGACCGTCCGGGGCGAGCGCCGTGCACGCGTCGAGCAGAGTGGTCATGATCTCGGAGGCGGTGCCGGTGATGTCCTCGGGCGCGTGGTAGCCGGGGACGGGGGTGCCGTAGATGAGGAAATAGCGCTGAGGGTCCGCCAGGGCCCAGGCACGCAGGGCGTGTGCCAGTCCGGCCAGCCCGGCACCGTCGGCGGAGGCCGTGCGGAGGGCCTCGGCGAGGGTTTGGTACGCCTCCCGGATGAGTTCGGTGATCAGCTCGTCGCGGCCGGCGAAGTAGCGGTAGAGCGCGGGCCCGCTCATGCCCATCTGTTTGGCGATCGCGTTGAGGGAGAGCGCGGACGCCCCCGCCGTGGCGATCTGCTCCCAGGCGTGCTCCTTGATCTCCGCGCGCACCTGGGTGCGATACCGCTCCCGCGGGGTCCCCGCGTCCGTCTTCGCCACGGCTGCCACCTCTCCCGTCCGTGTGACTACACCTTCAAGATCTCGTTAGAGAGTATCACTCATCCATTGACCTCCAACCTGGATACGTTATAAGTTCTCACTAACACGTGAACTTCTAGCTCGTGCGGGACTGCGCGGCACCGCCCGCGCCACCCCGCACTCCACCCGACGAGGGGAACCCCGTGGCCACCACAACCGAGTCACCACACCTCCACACAGGCCGGCGCGCACCGCTGTCGGTGACGGTCTCCTCCTGGGCGGTCCCCGTCATGGTGGCCGGGCAGTTCGCTTTGGTCGCGGGCCTCCCGGTCGTGATCGTGCTGGTCGGCACGCACCGGTCCGTCCGCGACCGGCCGGCACGCCGCGCGGCCACCCTGCTCGCCGCCGCATACGCCGTCCCCCTCGTCGTATGGCTGGCGCGGCCCGACGGGGCGCAGAGCCTGTCCAAGGACATGCACCCCGTGTTCGCCGGGCTGATCCTCGCCACGTCCGCCGCCGTCATCGTCGCCCTCCATCGAGCACGGGCCCGGTACCTCCCGCGCGCTGACACGCGCCCCTGACCGGCGTCCGGCTTCCGCTGTCACCGGACACGGGTACGGCACACCTGCTGCAGGTGTGCCGTACC
>NZ_JBSHBP010000106.1:0-16176 GCF_053612065.1 Streptomyces sp. NPDC054765
CACCGACGGCCACAACGGCCCCTCCTACTCGGTCGACATCAAGGGCAAGACGCAGTTCAGCTGGAACGAAGCCGACGTGCTGAACTGGAACACCACCAAGCCGTACAACTTCTGACGGTCCGCCTGCCAGTGAGGCGTCACCCGCTGATGTCTCGGTGTACCCGATCGCCCGCTGCTCATTGGGCGTGCTGAGAATGAACGAGATGCACACAGCGGAGGCGGTCGGGTTCGCGGGTTACGCGTGTCAGTTCCGCGAACCCGTGCTCGTCCTTCAGATGCGAGCAGCAGCTCCCGGTCAACGCCCTTTCGCCGGCGCCGAAGAAGCCGGCCCCCGCCCACTGAAGAGGGCAGTGGAGACCACGGCCGTCGCTGGTGTGATCGCCACCACCGTGTACGAACGCGGCCTCACCCGACCCGTCCACCACGAGATCGGCCGGGCGTGCTCGCGAAGTCGTCCGGTGGAGTGGACGAGGAGGTCATGAGCCGTCGGGGCGGGCCAGTCCGGTCTGGTAGGCGATCACCACGAGTTGGGCCCGGTCCCGGGCGCCGAGTTTGGTCATCGCGCGGTTGACGTGGGTTTTGGCGGTGAGTGGTGTGACGAAGAGGCGTTCGGCGATGTCGTCGTTGGACAGGCCGGCGGCCACCAGGGTGACGACCTCGTGTTCCCGCGGGGTGAGGGTGGCCAGTTGTGGTGGTGAGTGCGGGCCGGGTGGGGCGGGTTGGGCCAGGAAGCGGTTGATCAGGGATCGGGTCGCGGCGGGTGAGAGCAGGGAGTCACCTGCGGCGACGACCCTGATGGCGTCCAGGAGTTCTTCGGGGTTGATGCCTTTGCCGAGGAAGCCGCTGGCTCCGGCGCGTAGGGCCTCGGCGACGTATTCCTCGTTCTCGAAGGTGGTCAGTATCAGGATTTTGACGCCTGCGAGGTTCTCGTCCTCAGTGATGAGCCGGGTGGCGGCGAGACCGTCGAGGTCGGGCATCCGGATGTCCATGAGGATCAGGTCGGCGCGGTGGCTGCGGGCCCGTTCGACGGCCTCGCGTCCCGTTGAGGCTTCGGCGACCACTTCCATGTCGGTGGCGGAGTCGATGAGTATGCGGAAGGTGCCGCGGAGCAGGGCCTGGTCGTCGGCGAGGAGGACACGGATGGTCATGGTCAGCCCTTTCGGCGGGCGCGGAGTGGCAGTTCGGCGTCGATCCGGAAGCCTCCGGCGGGGCGCGGTCCGGCGGTGAGGGTGCCGCCTGCGGCTTTGGCCCGCTCGTGCATCCCGATCATTCCGTGTCCGGTGCCGGTACCTCGGGTTTCGTCGGTGGTTGTGGTGGCGGGTGCGTTGCCGCTGTTGTTTCCCGGGGTGCCGGGGCCGTCGTCTTCGACGGCGATCCGCAGGGCGTCGGTGCGGTAGTCCAGGTGGACCCGTGCCGATACGAGGCCGGCGTGCTTGCGGGTGTTGGTCAGGGCTTCCTGGATGATCCGGTAGGCCGTCAGATCGGTGATCGGTGGCAGCTCGCCCGGTTGCCCGGTGCGTTCGGGGCTGACGTCGAGACCGGAGTGGCGGAAGGAGTCCAGCAGCGCGTCGAGATCGGCGAGGCCGGGTGCGGGCTCGCAGGGCGCGGCCGGGTCGTCGCTGTAGCGGAGCAGTCCTACGGTGGCGCGTAGCTCGTCCAGTGCCGCCCGGCTGGTGTCCCGGATGCGTTCGAGGGCTTGGTAGGCGTGGTCGGGGTCGGTGCGCATCAGGTGGTGAGCGACGCCTGCCTGGGCGTTGACCAGGGTGATGTGGTGGGCGACGACGTCGTGGAGCTCCCGGGCGATGCGGAGGCGTTCTTCGGTGACGCGGTGCCGGGCTTCCTCCTCTCTGGTGTGCTCGGCCTGTTCGGCTCGTTCCAGGGCGGAGGCCAGCAGTTGGCGGCGGCTGCGGACGGCGTCGCCACTGGCCACCGCCAGGCCCAACCCGGCGATCAGGGCCAGGTGTTGCCAGATGTTCTCCAGGCCAGGGCGGGAGATCAGCGAGGTGGTGACGAGTACTGCTGTCGTGAACGCGCCGACTCGCCGGGCCGTACGCCGGTCGGTGCGTATCGTCACCGAGTAAAGCGCGACCGCGGTGGCGACGGACGACGGCCCGGGGAGGGAGAAGAGGAGGAGCTGGGCGACGCTCACCGCCAGGGTCGCCGCGACCACATGGAACGGCCGGCGGCTGCGGGCGACCAGCGGCACGCAGGCGAGGGCCAGGCCCCCGATGGTCCAGGCGGCCGAGGTCCGGTGGAGGTAGGCGACGGCTACCGCCATGGGGGTGGTCAAGAAGAAGCAGCTGACCGCGACGGCCAGGTCGCCCAGCCACGGCTGGACCAGCCGCAACCCCCTGAGCCGGTCGAACATCTGCACTCCTTCACCGTACACAGCCGGCCCGGACCGGCCGAGGGCGCCGATCCGGCCCCGCGGTGCCCGCGGGTCTGTTGCCATCCGCTCGCCCCGCACCCAGGACATCCACACGAGGCACGCCTCCTTCCTCGCCGGCCGAGGTCCGGCCTCGACCAGAGAGCACACCTGGTCGAGGCCGGAATGTGCCGGACCGGCCCATATAGGCCCGTATCAGCCTGTATCGGACCAGGCCGACCCATATCGGACCGGTCCATATCGGCCTATATTCGCCCGTACCGGACCGTACGGGGCACCCCTCGCCCGCGTCCTCTATCGCGGCGCGCAGGCCGCCCGGTGACGGTTGTCAGTTCGCTGCCACTGCCACGGCCTGGTCCTCGTGTGCCAGCAATTGCTGCAGCTGCGTCCTCTCGGCGCGCAGGCCCTCGAGGAACGCGGTCCGCAGTTCGTCGGGGAGCGAGCCGAGCGAGTATTTCGTCAGACGCGATACGTCGCACCATTCGAGGAGCCCACGCTCCGCAGACCACCGCAGGAGCAGGTCATCGAGGTGCGCACTGCTGCGAAGCCAGTCCAGGGCGGTGTTGGGGTGAGGGGCGGCGACGCATATCCGGTTCTTCTGGGCGTCGTCCTCATATGTTGCCTCGACGTGGGCGGCGAAGGCGGCGCTGAACACCTGCTGGCACGGGACGAGCGCCTGCAACGTGATGCGGGCGCCGCTGAACATCGGCATCACCGGCCGCGCCTCGAGGCCGTCCGCGGTGCAGTCGATGTAGAGGGTGCCGGGGCGGGCGGGGACGGTCGCCCCGTCGAGTTCCACCGCGTCGGGGCCGATGCGCCCCACCCTGCCGTGGCGGACGATGTCGGTGATTCGCCGGAGCTGTTCGAGTTCGGTCCGGCTGACGGTCGCGCAGCGATAGGCCGTCGGCGTGACCTCGGAAGACAGCCTCAGCAGGAGGCCGCCGGCTTCCAGCCGCTGAAAGAGCTCCTCGACCGTGTGGGATTCGAGCACCGCTCGGATGCGAGCGGTGAAGGACTCGGCGTCGCTCGCGGCGTTCTCCGGTCCGGGCTGGATCTGAGCACGGTCGAGCAGCCACGAGTCGCGCGGCATGATCCAGGTGATGCCGGACGGGTCGACGCCGTGCTGCAGAAGCCACAGGCACGCGTCGATGCCCGTCTTTCCCGCTCCCACCACGGTGTAGTGCGACGCCTGCTGGTCCAGGGCCGGCAGCTGGTTGGGGGTGATCAGCCGGACTCCGGAAGCCACCTCGTACTTCGGCGGGCACATCGCGGGAACCGTGACGTTCATGTAGGTGGCGTCCACGGTCCGCCGGCGCACGCGGATGTCGAACTCGCCGCCGGTGACGAGGGAGCGACACCGCTGGACCTCCGGTCGCGCCGGATCCGCGCCGTCGTAATGGGACATGGGGAAGTACGAGACGCGACCGCTGGGCAAGAAGGTTTTGCGCATCACCTGGTCGAAGTAGGTGAGGATCTCATCGGACGACGCCAGTTCGTGAAGCCCCGCGTTCCAGCCGTCCTGGTCCACTTCGTCTGTTCCCAGTTCACGGGAGTTGACGCCGTAGAACGACGAAGGCTGATGCAGGCGCACGAACGGGTAAGCGACCGTCCAGTGGCCACCGGGCCGACCGTAGCGATCGACGATGGCCACGGTCGCGTCCGTCTCGGCCAACAGGGTGTCGGCGAAAGCCATGCCCATGGCTCCGGCCCCGACGATCAGGTAGTCAACCTCTATGGTTTCCCGCTCTGACATCGTATTTCCTCTCTTGTGTGGGTGCGGAACTCGCCGTCGCGTCGGCACAACGACGCCTTCGTTACCGCTCAATCAGTGCGTATTTCTCCGCTGAATGCCTGTGCCTGCATGGCAGGACGGCGACTGTCTCGTCAGGACTCGCGGCCGAAGGCGGCCCGCAGCTCGGAGACGAAAAGGTGCGGAACCTCAAGGGAGGGGAAGTGCCCGCCACGGTCCAGGGAATTCCAGTACTGCAGGTTTTCAAAGCGCGCCTCGACCCAGGCGCGGGGCGCTCGGAATGGTTCCTTCGGGAATCTCGACACCGCTGACGGGACCGTCACCGGCGCCCAGTTCCGGGCCGGCAGGCTCTCCCAGTACAACCGCGCCGACGACGCGCCGCACGCGCCGAACCAGTAGACCGCGGCATTGTCCAGCAGCCGCTGGCGGGACACCGCATTCTCGGGATGACCGTCACAGTCGGTCCAGCCCTGGAACTTCTCCACGATCCAGGCGAGTTGCCCGGCCGGGGAATCCGCCAGGCCGTACCCGAGCGTCTGCGGACGCGTCGACTGCACAGCCATGTACCCGCGCTCAGCCGCCAGCACTTCCCTGGCCGCAGCCAGGTCCGCGCGCTCGGCGTCGCCGAGATCGTCCTCGGTGAACCCTGAGGGAGGCTGGACCGGCGGCATCGTCGTATGCAACGCCTCGACACGGTCAGGGTGCCGGACCCCCAGTGCCGTCGTCACGAACGCACCCCAGTCGCCGCCCTGGGCAAGGAAGCGTTCATAGCCGAGCCGGGCCATCAGCTCGGCCCAGGCATCGGCAATGCGCTCGATCCCCCAGCCCGTCCCGGCCGGCTTGTCGGAGAAACCAAATCCCGGCAACGAAGGCGCGACCACGTGAAACGCGGGTTCACCGGGCGGCGGATCGGCCAGCTCGTCGAGGATGTCGAGGAACTCCACCACCGAACCGGGCCACCCATGAGTGATCAGCAAGGGTCGCGCATCCGCACGGGGGGAGCGGACGTGAAGGAAATGGATTCCCAACCCGTCGATCACCGTGCGCCACTGACCACGGTCATTGAGCTCGGCTTCGAGTCGGCGCCAGTCGTATTCTTCGAGCCAGTACCGGCACAACTCCTGGACGTAGGAGCGCGGAATACCCTGTGACCAGTCATTGACCGTCTCGGCCTCGGGAAGCCGGACACGGCGCAAACGGTCGCGCACATCCTCCAGCGCGTCGTCGGGCACGGCGAGCACGAAGGGCACGACGGTATCGGAATCAACCACAATTGCTCTCTCCCCCGCATCGCACACACAGCGGCGATGCGATCCTTGCGTTCTTGCCTTACCAAAGGCCGCGATGTGCGTACACGCGGCCCAGAAGAATTCCGGGCGGCTTCGCTCGCGCATGCCCGTCAACTGCGACCCGGACTCAGAAAACCGGTGGCACCGAGCTCGACTGCTCGCCGCCGATCTGCTGCACCGCGGAGGTCGGTTGACGCAGCCGGCGCACGGTGAACCGGCCGGTGAGCAGCCGTCGAATTCTGGTGTGCTCGGGCGGCTCCCTCATGAGGAAACCTCGCCGACGCAGGCGGTGGCCTCGGTATCCCGTGCGCCGCGTTCCCGCCGGTCCGTACCGGGTGGCAGCTCGCACGGAGCCGTGGAGTCGGCCAGAACCGTCGAATCGGCCAGAACCGTCCTGCAGTCGTGGACGCCGCAGCGGTGCCCTCCCAGGGCACGCCGGTAGACGCGCCAACCCACCAGCGCGCCGAGCGCGATGACAATCGGCCCGAAGACATCGACCGAGCCGAGGGCGACAGTCTGGCCGGACAGGAACAGCGGGAGCTGGATCGACAGCATCACAAGGTTCCCGGCGAAGACCACCACGTTGCCTTTGGTGAAGGCCCGCCGGCGCACCCTGCACCGCCGCCAGCCGGCCCCCTCCTTCGTGACCAGCCCCACCACCACGCCCATCGGCGGCCAGCCGAGCAACAGCATCACGGTGGTCACCACGGCCATCACGGCGTGCAGCAGCAGACTCGGCAGAAAGAAGCTGGCGGCCTGCCCCGTCCCTGCGGCCAACGCGCCCGCGACGCACACGAGGCCGAGGACCCCGAGGGCGCCCCACACGGGCTCCCTGCGCACCATCCGGTAGACGCAGACCGCGGCCCCGGCCACAAGGGCGAGCACCAGCGCGACGGCAAGCCGGTGGGTGAGGGCGAAGCTCACGGTGAACCCGAAGACGGGCACCACATCGATCACCGCCTTGCGTAGCCGATGACGCACAGCGGACCGGATGGCATCCTCACCACCGACTTCGCGGCGTACTGCAGGGTCCACAGCTGCTCCAGGCTCCTCGACGAATTGCTGCTCGCTTCGCCGCTTGCGGCACTGACTACCGTGCCGTCTCGCCCGGAGGCTGTCGTCGTGCGCCTGCAGACTCTTGAGCTACCGCAAGCGCAGTACGAGATCTGCAGCGCCTGCCACAAGCGCAGACTCCGACCACGTGCCACCTGGACCGGGCGAAGGCGCTTGGACGTCAGATCCAGCCAGGTAAGCGGCGACATCTCTTCGACACCGGGGGCATACACGTCATGCCCCGGACCGGCTCGGACCATCGTGTCCTAGCTCTTGCCCGCCTCGGACTTGGTGTCGCCCACCGCGCGCCGGCCGGTGGTGAGCTCCGGCACAGCCTGGCGAACGCGGATGGTCATGGTGTCGAGGTCCACGTCCCTGCGGCACAACTCGGCCTGCTCCTCGATGAGCCCTGGGTCTATAGGCCCAGGGGGTGAACGAGACCTACCCGATAGGCGAACGCGACGGCTTGCACCCGATCGCGCAATTCAAGTTTGGTGAGCACCCGGCTGACATGCGTCTTCACCGTGGCTTCGGAGACACACAGCTGCTGCGCGATTTCAGCGTTGGTCAGGGCATCGGCCATCTGGATCAGCACCTCGCGCTCACGGTCGGTCAGTGCGGCCAGCCGGGCGTTCGGCTCGGCTCGCGCAGTACGTGAATCGGGGAGCTGGTGGGCGACGGCATCCAGCAGCTTTCGGGTCACTCTGGGCGCGACTACGGCATCCCCGCTGGCCACGGCGCGGATCCCGGACAGCAGATCCTCCGGTGGCACGTTCTTGAGCAGGAATCCACTGGCGCCGGCGCGTAGCCCGGCGAAGGCATGCTCGTCGAGATCGAAGGTAGTCAGGATCAGCACGCGGGACCGGCCGTGGCTCGCGACAATCTTCTCGGTGGCGTGGATGCCGTCCATACCGGGCATGCGGACGTCCATGAGTACGACGTCCGGGTCCAGTTCGGCGGCTTGGCTCACGGCGGTCGCCCCGTCGCCGGCCTCTCCGACGACCTGCATATCCGGCTGAGAGTTGAGGACGAGTCGGAAACCGAGCCGCAGCAGCGGCTCGTCGTCCACCAGCAGAATCGTGATAGTCACGAGGCCACCCTGTCAGGAGTGCCGGCTCGGCAGGAGTCCAGGCGGGCGTGAACCCGCCAGCCTCCACCCGGCTGTGGCTCGGCCTCGACCTGGCCGTTGAACATGCCGACGCGCTCACGCATACCGGTCAGCCCATGCCCGCCGCCTGCGCGCTCGGGGGTGGGGGCGCCGCGGCCGTCGTCGGTGACGCCCACCTCGATGCCTGGGTCGGCGTAGCGCAGCACGACTTTGGCCGCGGTTGGCGACTGCGCGTGTTTGAGTACGTTGGTCAGGGCTTCCTGGATGAGCCGGTAGACCGCAAGCCCTGCGGTGGGCAGGACCGGGAATGGTTCGCCGGTAACGGTCAGTGAAGCTGCCAGGCCGGCGCCTCGTACCTGGGTGAGTAGTTCGTCAACCTGCTCGATGCCTGGTTGCGGGGCGTGGGAGGCCTCCGAGTCGGCTTCGCGCAAGAGACCCAGCACTCGATGCATCTCGGTCAGGGCGCGGCGTCCGGTGTCCGATGCTTGCCGGGCGGCGGCTTCTGCGTCTGCCGAACCGGCGCGGGCGGCGAAGGCCGCACCGTCGGCCAGGGCGATCATCACCGACAGGTTGTGCGCCACGATATCGTGCATCTCTCGGGCGATCCGGGCGCGTTCCCGGGCGGCGGCGATCCGCACCTGCTGGTCACGTTCGGCCTCGGCGCGCGCTGCCCGATCCTCCAGGGCGGTCAGATAGTCCCGTCTGGTGCGAAGGAAAGCGCCGAGCCCGAGGGCCGCGATCAGCAAGCCGGACAGGAAAATGAAAAGGGTCGCCGCTATAAGGACCGGAAACACCTGGAAGACCGTCAGTGCCAAGCCCGCTTCGAGTACGGCCACGGCCGCCAGCGCCATCTTGAACGCGCAGTGCGCGGCCACCGTGTACAGGCCGACAAGGATGACGGGGTCGTAGACCGAAGGGAAATTGAGTATTTCCTGGACTACGACCACCGTACACATCGCAGCGAATACCGACAGGGGATAGCGGCGGCGCGGCACCACAAGAGCGCATATCACCGCATGAGCCAGCACCGGTGTGGGGCTGACCGGTATCGGGTGTCCGCCCTCTGTGTAAAAGCGTGCGTTCGACAAGGTCAGGAACAGGGCCACTGCGAGGACTGCGTCGGTGAGCAGCGGGTGCCGCTCCAACTGTGTCCGCAGCGGGAAGATGCCCGGTAGCCAAGCGGCCCGGCCCGAGATGCTCGCCATGTGCCATCGCCCTTTCGACCGGCTCAGGCGTCCTTGTGTTTCAGCAGCACGGCACCGATCACCAGTGCTGCAGCCCCGTATATGCAGCAGACTGCGAGGCCGGTCCAGGGGCCCAGCATAGCCGGGTCCGCGTGCGCGGCCATGATTTGTGCACCGGCCTTGGTGGGCAGATAAGGAACCATGTGCTCGGCCCAGCTTCTCGGCAGAAGGTTGCCAATGACGGGCACGATGTAGAGAAGTCCGAAAAGCGCGGTAAGTGCACCTGGGGTGTTACGGATGATGAAACCGAGCCCCACCCCCAGTAGTCCGATCACGGTCAGGTAGAGCCCGGCGCCCAGGACCATACGCCACGTTGCTGACGCGAACGGAGTGACCTGGACGTCGTGGACGGCGAACAATCCCCGTGCCACGAAGACCGCGATAAGCGCGGCCGCCGTCGTGACAGTCATGACGATCGCTGCGAAAGACCCCGCCTTCGCGATCAGCACGGGCAGCCGTTTGGGTACTGCCACCAGGCTGGATCGGATCATCCCGGTGCTGTATTCACCGGTCACCAGCAGTACGCCCAACACGCCGACCACCATCTGCGCCAGGGCGTAGCCACCCAGACTCGTGCTGGTCAGATCGAAAGACGCCCGATCTGACGGTGTCATTTTCTCCCACTGACTCGATCCGAGGGCGCCGATGAAGACACCAAAACCGATCATGAAAAGGAGCATCCCGCCGAGCGTGTAGTAGGAGGAGCGCAGCGACCAGAACTTGAACCACTCCGAGCGCAGGGTGCGCGCCTGAGTCAGCTTCTGGTCCGCACGCCGCCCGGCGGGCGGCCGGGGCTCGACCGGCAACGTGTTCTCGCCGGCATTGATGGTCGTCACGATGCCGTCCTCTCCTGGGATGCCGGCTGCTGCGCCCGGCCGCTTTCCGGGACGACGCGGTACTCAACCGCGTCCTGGGTGACCTCCATGAACGCCTCCTCCAGCGATGCCTGCACCGGGGACAGTTCCTCCAGCGGTATCGCGTTGTCACAGGCCACTCCACCGATCTCGGCACTGCTGAGCCCGTGCACTTCCAGCAGACCAGGATCGACAGCAGTGACGCTCACCTCACGCCCGACGATCAGCTCGCGCAGCCGGGTGGTGTGCTGCGTGCGTACCCGCACGACCTTGCGGGACGCCCGGAGCGTGAGCTCCTTGACCGAGGTGTCAGCGATGAGTCTGCCCTTGCCGATGACGATCAAGTGGTCGGCGGTCATCGCCATCTCACTCATCAGATGGGAGGAGATGAACACGGTGCGTCCCTCGGCGGCCAAGCCACGCAGCAGGTGGCGAATCCACCGGACGCCCTCCGGGTCCAAACCATTCACCGGCTCGTCCAAGACCAGCACTGCGGGATCACCGAGCAGGGCCGCGGCCAGGCCAAGGCGCTGCCCCATCCCCAGGGAAAACCCGCCGACGCGTTTGCGCGCCACCCCGCTCAACCCCACCAGATCGAGCACCTCCCCCACCCGGCTGCGGGGGATGCCATGGGTCAGAGCAAGGGCACGGAGGTGGCTGTGGGCCGAGCGTCCGGTGTGTACGGCACGTGCCTCCAACAGCGCCCCGGCCTCTCGCAAAGGCGCAGCATGGTCGGCATAGCGCCGACCGTTGATGCGGGCTTCCCCTGCTGTGGGGGCATCCAGCCCCAGCAGCATCCGCATCGTCGTGGACTTACCGGCACCGTTCGGCCCAAGGAATCCGGTGACCATTCCCGGACGCACAGTAAAGGTCACATCACCCACTGCTGTCATGTCACCATAGCGTTTGGTTATTTTCTCTACTTCGATCACGTCATCCTCATTCTCTGCAGAAGCAGTGACCGCAAGTTATTCTTCTGCGGAATCCGAGGGCGTCGGTCGTGCCACTCATTTCGTTGGCGAATCTCATCAGCCGTCCGGAGTATGCGGTAGGCCGCAGGATGGACACGCGATCCGCAGCCGCAAGAGGGCTGCCGGTGGGCCGGCGGGCCTCTTGCGGCTGTGCCTGACGGCCCCAGTGGCAGTTCTGGTTGCATTCAGGGGCGTCCAGCACCGTTCAGCGGGCCTCCTCGCCCCCGCTCCGCCGCAGGTCCGAACACCACCGCATCACGGTGAACGCGCGGACGAGCATGCGGAAAGCCCACTGATTCCCAAGCTCCGAGCGCGGGTTCGATTCCCGTCACCCGCTCCACGGCGTGAGCCCCAGGTCAGCGACCTGGGGCCTGTTTGTTGTCTAGACCATTTTTGCCCGCGCGCCATTCGCGTGCCATAAGACCCCGAATAACGCACGGAGTTGACATCCACAAGGATCTGTCGAGCGATCTCATTGGCCGTCACCTCAAATGTGGAAACGGTCAGGCGGCCGACCCTCGCGTGGCATGACCACAGTGCGGGGTCGTGCGATCGGACCGCACGGCGACGCGAGCAAGCCTGTCAGGAGGTGAGGACGGAGATGCCGTCTCCGAGCAGTTTCAAGCCGAGGACGAAGAACAGGACCGCCATCACGGCGACATTGTGCTGGGCTGCCCAGTCTTTCCAACTGCCGAGCGTGGTTTTCGCTCGCTCTCCGCCAAGGAGGAAGACCCCCAGTGGGGCGAGCAGGCCGAGGGTGGCGATCAGCACGAAGATTGCCAGCGAGGCGATCTGCTGCCCGACCGGCAGTCCGGCCGAGCCGATCGAGGCGCCCGCGGCGATGGTCAGCGGGGCGTTCTTGGCGTTGAGTGCGGCCAGGGCCAGTCCGAGTCCGAAGACCTTGACCGGCGTGAGGCGGTCGAGCGCGCCCATCCACTTCGGCAGCCGGGCTTGCGAGGGATCCTTCGGGCGCCGGTGCCACTGCCGGGCGCCGAAGAGGACCAGGAGCACGCCCAGAGCGAGTTTGAGGGCTCCCACCCAGGTGGCCGGGTGATGGTGGGCGGAGGCACCTGCGGGGGAAGCGATCGCCAGCATCACCACGCCCAGTGCCGAGAGTCCCAGAATCCAGCCGACGGTGAAGAGCACTCCGTTGAGCCGTCCCCGAGGCGTCGCGAGGATGAGGATGACGGCGATGATCGGGATCGGGCTGATCGCGACGCCCGCCGCAAGACCCAGCACGTCACCGAGGACTTTGCCCATGGTTACCTCCAGGGGGCAGGGCGGCGATCGGGTCGCGCAAGGCGGGGCGGGAGTGAGCGCCCCACCGCCTGGGGCGGGCACCCGCGGTCTGTCGTGGGCGTGCCCCGGGCCTGCAGCGGGCCCCAGTAGGATCGCCGCTGCCCCAAAAGCGCCCCTCCGAAGGGCGAACTCCCCGGTGATCGTCACCCGCCCTGCGGCCGTCCGGAAGTTCCGGTACTGCTGAGCGCCTGCACGACGCGAACCCGCTCACGGTGCGGCCGGGATGGTGCCAGGGTGCAGCCGCGACCTGTGACGCGGCTGACTTCTCGGCCACGCGGAAGCGGCTGCCCGGGAGCGTGACACGCCGTACTCGGGACATCCCATTTCATCTTCCTGCGTCGTCGCGGATCTGTCGTGGCGGATCTGCCGTCGCGGATCTGCCGTCGCGAATTCCTCAGAACGCGAGGCCCCGTCATCCCCCATCCCCCATCCCCAGGGCCGAAGATGCGAGGCCGCGCAGGGCCGGTCAGGATGAAGGAGTGAGGGCGATGGCGCCCCATATTCGGGTGCTTGGCGACCCTCGCACCGATCCGTGGCAGGAGAGTCTCGCGATGACTGCGACGACAGGTGCAACTCCGTCGGCTCAGCCCGAGCGACCGGGCAGGTCGGATGGGGTCTGCAGCGAGTTCACCGTCTTTACCAAGATCAAGCCGGGCGAGGCCGATGCGCTGCGTGCGGATCTCGCCGCGCTCGCCAGCGGGTCGGATGACGTGCAGGCCCGTGCGGCGCTACGCCAGATCGGCACCCTGCACGACGCCCGGCACGTGATCTTCGACAACGACACCCAGTTCATGTTCGCCAGCGTCTTCGACGGCTCCTGGGACACCTACATCGACGACTTCGCCAAGACGGTGATCGGGTCCCACTTCGACACCATCTTCTCGCACAGCGAAGGGTTCCCCGGCATCAGCGATCCAGGAGTGAAGGACTGGTTCGTCGCCCACCAGGCGCCCGCGAAGAGCTTCGTCAGCTCCTATCCCGACCTGACCGTTCAGCAGATCTGGAAGGACCACCGGGTGGACGAGGCATTCGAGGAGGTGCTGGACACCCCTGAATTCCGGGCGGCGCTGGACAACCCGGCCAACGCCGAGTTGCTGGCCACGCCTGCCTTCCAGAAGCTGCTGGAGGAAGCCGCGGCCTAGAAGGCCTGGAACCCGGACACACCCCTACGCAGAGCCGACCCCACATCGGTGGACCGCGACGGCAGGGTGCGGGCCGGCCGGCGCAGGGCCGGCCGGGCAGAGACCGATGTGGAGGCACAAGCGATCATGAACTCGGCGGCAAGCAGCAGCGAACCCGGCGTGCGCGTCGAGATCGACGACGTCCAGAGCGGGGCCCTGCGCCCACGGCCCGTGCCGTACGAGGGAAAGTTCGTCTTCCTGCGCGTCGACGACCGCCACGCCGGCCGCGCCCTGCTGCGGCGGCTGCTCCCGCTGACCCCGGGTGGTCTGCCCAGCGCGGACCGGAGCCAGGACGCCTGGGTGGCGGTGGCGTTCACCTACCAGGGGCTGAGGGCCCTGGGGGTGCCCCAGGAGTCACTGGACAGCTTTCCGCGGGCGTTCCGTGAGGGCATGGCTGCCCGCGCGGAGCTGATCGGTGACGTGGGCGAGAGTGCCCCGGCCCACTGGGAGACACCGTTCGGAACGGGCGAGGTCCATATCGCGTTGAGCGCCCTCTCCTCCGAGACGGCGCAGCTCGACAAGGCGCTGGAGCGGGCCCGCGTCGCCTACGAGGACACGCCCGGTGTCCAGGTGATCTGGCAGCAGGACGTCCACCAGCTCCCCACCGGGCGCACCACCTTCGGATTCCGCGACGGCATCAGCCAACCGAACATCGAGGGCGTCGGACTGCCCGGCTCCAACCCGCAGGAAGCCCCCATCAAAGCCGGCGAGTTCCTCCTCGGCTACCCCGACGAAACCGGCAGCCTGCCGCCCATGCCCAGCCCCGACGTGCTGGGGTGCAACGGAACCTACGCGGCCGTACGCAAGGTCCACACCAACGTGGCGGCCTGGCGCCGCTACCTGCGCGCGAACTCCTCCAGCGCCCAGGAGGAGGCACTCCTGGCGGCGAAGATGGTCGGGCGCTGGCCCAGCGGAGCGCCCCTGACCCTGACCCCGGACCACGATGACCCGGAGCTGGCGGCCGACCCGCACCGCGTCAACAACTTCCTGTACCGGGAGAACGACGATCGCGGCTTCCGGTGCCCTGCCGGTGCGCACATCCGGCGCATCAACCCCCGCGATTCCACCATCATCGGCGACGCACGGATGCACCGCCTGATCCGCCGCGGCACCACCTACGGCCCGCCGCTGCCGGAGGGAGTGCTGGAGGACGACGGCGCCGAGCGCGGCCTGGTCGGCGTCTTCCTCGGGGCCCATCTCGAACGGCAATTCGAATTCATCAAGGCCGAGTGGGTCAACGACGGCAACTTCATCGGCCACCCCGGCGAGAAGGACCCGGTAGCCGGGCATCACGACGGAACCGGCAGCGCCACCATCCCGGAAAAGCCGGTCCGGCGCCGCCTCCAGAACCTGCCCAGCTTCGTGGTCACCCGAGGCGGTGAGTACTGCTTCGTGCCGGGGCTGCGCGCTTTGCGCTGGCTCGCCGATCTGGAGGACTGACGGCGATTCCTACCCCCTGGGACACGACCACGGTCTTCGAGAAGAGGTCGCAGTCATGGCAGCACAGTTCGTCCGCTACACGCCTGACGTCGAAGACGATGACCCGCACTTCGACCAGAACCTGCAGACGGTGATCGAAACGACCGAGAACTACATCGCCGAGTCGGTCAAGGCCGGTGGCACCGGACGGGCCCTCCGCGACGCCCATGCCAAGGGCTACGGGCTGGTCCGGGGGGAAGTGGAGATCCTGGACGGGCTTCCCCCCGAGTACGCCCAAGGCATCTACGCGACCCCGGGAACCCACGATGCCCTCATCCGCTTCTCCAACGGCTCGCCCCACGCCGGAGCCGACGCGCGGCTGGGCGCCGCCACCGGGCTGGCGCTGAAGATCTTCGGCATCGACGGCCCGACCCTGCTGGAAGACGAACCGGACACCGGCACCTTCGACTACGCGAACATCAACGCACCGATCTTCTTCTGCAATACGGTCGAGCACTACCTGTTCATCCAGGAATTGTTCCTGGACGCCCCGTCCTACTTCTCTCACGGCCGACCCGGCGCGCGTCGTTTCTTCACCGAGTTCGTGACCGGAAAGGGAACCCTCGACCAGGACAACTGGGCATGGGATGAGTTCCTGGCCTTCCTCCGCCTGTCCAAGATCCCCCCGGTCAACGTACTGCTGTCGAGCTACTGGACGATGGGCGCCGTCCGGCACGGGGACCACATCGCCAAGGTCCGCATCACCCCCGACCCGCACTCCGCCGCCGCGGTGGTCCGGCGCGCCATCGACCCGGCCTCCGCGCCGGAGGTCTTCCGACCGGCCCTGCAAGCCGAACTGCAGGAGCGCCCCTACGCCTTCGACATCCAGGTCCAGCTCTGCACCGACCTGGAACGCATGCCCGTGGAGGACACCACCGTGGAGTGGCCCGAGCAGCTCTCTCCGCCCGTCACCGTGGCCAAGCTGCGGCTGCCGCAGCAGGACATCTCCGGCCCGGACAACCTGGAGAAGATGGACTCACTGTCCTTCACCCCCTGGCGGGTCACCGCCGAGCACGCACCCCTGGGCAACATCATGCGGGCCCGCAAAGAGGTCTACCGGCGATCCTCCATCGAACGCCACAAGCTCAACCAGCAGCCGCGCACCGAACCGCGCAGCGCCGACGAGGTACTTGGCCCGGCCCGCTGACGCCGGCTGATGTGCCGGCAAGCGCCCACACCGGTCCCGGTCCCTGCTGTTCAGCAGGGGAGTACCACGCCCCGGTAACCGACCATGGCCGACAGCCGCTCCGGGGAACCGCGCGCCGTCCTCCAGATTCGCAGCAGAACGACCACGGCATGGAAAGCAGCCGGGTCGGCCAGGGCGAACGGACTTGGTGAGGCTGAGCCGCGGTCCTCAGCCGCGGCGGATGCGGCCCGCGGCTCGGCCTCATCCGTTCGCGCGCGGTGTGTCAGCGGGACGTGAGTGAGGCGTTTCCGGAACGTCAGCGGCCCCGGGAAAAGTGGTGCCCACGCCGCGGGAACGACCGACGAAGAGTCCCGCACGAAACGCAGGGGAACCCGTTCATGCGCACTTCCCGGATTCGTACCGCCACCCTGGCCGC
>NZ_JBSHBP010000107.1:0-15897 GCF_053612065.1 Streptomyces sp. NPDC054765
GGCGAGGCTTCTTCTTCCCCATGCTCTCCATGATGGACATCCTCCCGGGGCAGAACCCCTGATCTCTGATGTCCGTCAAAGCGGATCAAGCCCAGCGCGAACCATCGATGAGCACAAGTGGGCGCCCCGGTCGCAATGTATACCCGTCAAACAGCCGTGCCGCGCGGACCGCCCAGACCCCCCGACGCTGCACGTGTTGTTGTTCACCGCTGACAACCACCCGGCTGTGCCTCCTCACCACTCAGTACCTGCTCATACTCCAGCCGTAGGTCGCGATCTTGCTGATGGGGTCGGCTGAGAGACGCGTACGGCCACCGCTGATCATCGGGTGTGTGAAGACTGAAGATCGTGCGGTGGCCGCGGGTCACAGCGTAGACCCTGCCCGTCGGCAGGAGGCGTTCGAGGGCCTGACGGGGCGGATAGCGGGCCCGGCAGAAGCTGTCGGCCGGGGTCGGAGCCAAGGGACACCGCTTCCACGAGGTGGCGGAGGCTCGGACTCCTGTACTGACCGGGGCGTGCCACCTTCAGTACAGGCAGAGACCCAGGGTGGCGATCCCGGCGCCCGTCGCGGCGTTGAAGCCCGCGTCCCAAGCGAGTGTCTCGCCGTCCTGCCCGGCGGCCAGGTCGTTGGTGAGGCCGCCCGCCACGTTCCCCAGGGCACCGTTGACGCTCGTGCCGAGCATGCCGTCGCCCCGCAGAATCCGGTCGGCTGCCCCGCTGACGCGGGCGCCCTCGGCGAAGGTGGCGTCGCCCGCGGTGAACGCCGCCGTGCCGGCCCCTCCTCGGGCACCGCCCAGAAGGTCGTCCCCGACGGTCACCATCTGGCCGTGTACGGCCTGGTTCACCATGGCGCTGCCGGAGTCGGCGGCGCAGTTCGTCACGAAGCTCTCGGCGCCCTTCTTGACGAACTGCGCGCCCAGTTTCGCGCCGGTGGTGAGCAGTCGCTCCACGACGGCCGCGGTTTCCTCGATCGAGCCCGCAAACCGCTCGATCAGTGCCGCCGCCTTCTCGGCTGCTGAGGTGAAGAGCTTGACCAGGTCGACGACCTTGGCGACCCGTTCGGCCACCGCCGCGTTGGCGACAAGGCCGGAGAGGAAGCCGGTGAAGAAGGACAGGGCCATACCGGCCACCTCCATCTCGGCGATGGCCGGCGCCCTACGCGACCGTGGCACCCCGGAGCCGGCCGCGAGCCTGGCCGCCGAGACGGGAATCGCCGTGTTCAAGGTCGCCTTCACGCGCTGGATCAGCGCACCCGGTCAGCCGGACCTGCCGGACCTGCCGGGAACTCTCCGTGCGTCCTTGGGCGAACTGCGGGGCGTACTCACCGACTGAACCCCTGTGTGTGGCTGCCGCCTTCTGAGTCCCCAAGCCTCCTCCTGGCTGATCGACGCCAAGCCCCGGGGCGATCGAGCGGCAGAGCCCCGGTGTCGGTCACGTATCGGGGGCTGTCGGTCACCTGTCGGGGGTTGTCGATCCGATGGGGGCGGCTTGTCGGCGGGGTCTGGAACCTTTCCAGAGATCCTGCCGGGTGCCCATCCGGCAGGCCTGCGACACGTAAGGAATCACCATGACCACCGACGTCACGATCATCGGCGCCGGACTCGGCGGCCTCACGCTCGCCCGCGTCCTGCACGTCCACGGCATCCCGGCCACCGTCTACGAGGCGGAGCCCTCCCCGGCTGCCCGTTCGCAGGGCGGGATGCTCGACATTCACGACTACAACGGGCAACTCGCCCTCAAAACAGCTGACTTGACGGACGAGTTCCGTGACCTCATCCTGGAAGGCCGCCAGGCGATGCGGATCCTCGACCCGGACGGAACCGTCCTGTTCGACCAAGCCGACGACGGCACGGGTGGACGCCCCGAGGTACAGCGCGGCGAGCTGCGGCAGATCCTGCTCGACTCGCTCCCGGCCGGCACCGTCCGATGGGGCCACAAGGCCAGCAGCAGCCGTACCCTCGGCGAGGGCCGCCACGAGGTGACCTTCGCCGACGGCAGCACCGTCATCACGAGCCTGCTGATCGGCGCGGACGGCGCGTGGTCACGGGTCCGGCCACTGCTCTCCACCGCCACCCCCGAGTACACCGGCCGGTCGTTCGTCGAGACTTATCTGTTCGAGGGCGACACCCGCCACCCAGCCACCGCGAAAGCGGTCGGCGGCGGGTCGCTGTTCACCCTCGCGCCGGGCAAGGGGATCCAGGCTCACCGGGAGCGGGGCAGCACCCTGCACACCTACGTGGCGCTCACCGAGTCGCAGGACTGGTTCGCCGCCATCGATTTCACGGATGCCGCCGCGGCCACCGCGCGGATCGCACAGGAGTTCCGCGGCTGGGCACCGGAGCTCACCACGCTGATCACCGACTCCGACACCGCGCCGGTCCTGCGCACCCTCCACGCTCTACCGGTCGAGCACCGGTGGGACCGGGTGCCGGGGGTGACCCTGCTCGGCGACGCCGCCCACCTCGCGGCCCCGAACGGCGAAGGCGCCAACCTGGCCATGCTCGACGGCGCCGAACTCGGCAAAGCCCTCGCCGCCCACCCCGACGACATCGAGTCCGCCCTCACCGAATACGAGCAGGCCATGTTCCCCCGCAGCGCCGAAGCCGCCGCCGAAGGCATCCAACTCAACGAGCTCCTCTTCGGCGACCACGCACCCCATAACCTGATCACCGCGTTCGCCGAAGACGAGCAGACCCCGTGACCCGCCGGCCGAGGTCACCACGGTGACTGTCATCTCTTGCTCAGGTACCTCACCCGCGCCCTGACTTCCGTTCGTGGAACGGTCACCGTGACCGTTCCACGAACGCTTTCGCCCTCCGCGCTTTTCGGGCGGCCGTAGCTTGACCTGCTGTGCCGGATCGGTAGGACGCATCAGTGCGAGGGAGGAAGGGAAACGCAGAAGAAGAACGCATCAGCCGGTGCGTCGCTTCTACAGGCCCGGGTCGCTCGGATGCGGGGACAGTGGAGTCACGGTGTCCTGCCGCCACACACGCAGCGGCATCGACGCGAGAAGCTGCTCCAGTTGCCCGGCATCCTCCGCGCGGAACAGCCCCCATGTGCGCCACTCGCCGGGTGCCAAGGGCGGACGCCACAACCGCAGCAGATGCCCCTGTGCTGCCAACTCGCGCGACCGCACCGCCTCCCGGGCCCTGATCTCCGCCACGGCCTCCTCGGCCGTGCCCTGCGGAACGCTGGTCACCATGTCGACCAGGAACTCCATGACGGTCACTCCCTGTCACCACCGCGCCCGACGCAGGCGCACGCCACCAGCTGGTTCCCGCAACGATTACCAACCTGCGACGAACTCGCCACCCGAGCCGGCGCCGGCGCCGGTTCGCTCCCGGGTCATGTCGCTCGCAAGGGGCTGCTCGGTACTGCCAGCGGCTGCCCGAGCGAATTCCTCGCCCACCCCGACCTGGTCGAACGACTGCGCCTCGGCACACCGCTCAATCAGGTTCGTGGCAGGCACATGACGTACGTGGGTGGAGAGAGCGGGTATACCGACTATCCCGTGCCGGCCGCGATCCAGCGCCGAGCTGAAGCGCCCGGACCCGCCGGACGGTGACCGCCACGAGCCAGCGGCGCCCATCCACCCCGGCCACCCGGCCAACGGGCCGATCAGATTCCGGGCCGTCCGCTCCCCACGGGACATCACTGGATCACAAGATCCCGGTAGCTGACGGCTGCTTCTGACAAGCACGGTGTGGACACCGGCCAGGCTGTGGACGTTGCTACCACCGCTACGGAGAGAGATGAGCGAACCTGCATCCCGCCCTGAGCGGGGGGGCAGCCTCTTGACCTGGGGAAACGCAGGCCGCGAGGCCGCCCCCGGCCTCGTCCACGCCCGATTCGGGCGATCCCCCGCGTCGCCCGAATCAGGCAGCTTGACCGGTTTTCGTCCAAGGACGGATATCCGGAGTCATACAGAGTATATTGGCCCTGAGCCAGTCAACGCAGGAGTTACAGGATGTCCCCCCGCAGCGCATCGGTCAATGAAGAATTGCGGCGGCGGTCCCGTGAGCGGCTGCTGCAGGCAACGATCGAGCTGGTGGGAGAGCGCGGGTTCGAGGCGACGACGCTCGGGGACATCGCCCAGCGGGCGGGGGCGGCTCGGGGGCTCGTCTCGTACTACTTCCCCGGCAAACGCCAGCTGCTCCAGTCCGCCGTGCACCGCCTGATGCATCTCACGTTGCGGGCGGCCCTGAAGCGCGAGCCGCAACCGAGCGGACCGGACGCGGGGCGGGAGCTGTTGGCGCGGGCCATCGACGCGATCCTGGGGCTTGCGCATGATCATCCCCTGCTGATGCGGACCCATCTGGCGGGAATCCTGGCAGCCGACGGATTCATCCAGTGCCCTGAGCAACAGCAGCTGGCCCAGTTGCTGCGCGAGACGGTCGTGGCGTACGGCTCATCGGATCCCGACGCCGACTATCCGCTGTTGCGGGCACTGCTGATGGGTTCGGTGGTGGCGATGCTGCTGCCAGGAGCGCCGATGCCGCGGGGTCGGCTGCGTGCCGAGCTGTTCCAGCGGTACGGACTGACCTGGGAGTTGGGCGCCCCACCGGACGAGGAGCCGCCAGGCGGGACTGCCGACGCGAAGAGCGGCACGGGGGCAGCAGAGCAGGGGTAGTCCGGCCGGTCTGGGCATTTGAGCTCCCGCATCCTCACGGACTCGGCACGGTCCGTACGGCGGTCGTCGATCCCGAGGACGACACCGGGGCGATGGGGGCCGCCGCGCCGGAAGTGGTGGCGCCGGGCAATGGCAGACGCCGGCGGTGACGCACAGCAGAGAGCCGAGATCGGGCGGAGGCGGCAGCGGCAGCGGAGGCATACGGCGCCGTGCGCTCGTCCTGGCGTTGCCGGTCAGCGCTTGTTGTGACGCGGTGTCAGCAGCCCTTCGTCACGGGCGCCGGCGATCAGCCGCAATGATCTTCGGCGGTTACGGCCGGTGGCGAACATGACGGCCAGCACCGGATCGCGTCCCTCCCGCTGGGCCTGGCGGTACGCGTCCGCGGCGATCCTGCGGCGCTCACCGGCCCGCGACCGGGCGAGGACGGCAGAGCGGGCATGCTCGGACGGTGCGGCCGCCGGGGCCACCGTGGAGGCCTCCGGTGCCGTGGACGCCTCGGACGGTGTCAACTCCTCGGCCGGTGTCAACGCTTCGGCCGGCGCCGATGAACCGGACGGCGCCGGAGAACCGGACGGCGCCAATGGCGCGGAGGCCTCGACGGGCGTGGACGACACCGGCGGGGCGGGCGGGGCGGCCAGGGCGGAGGACGGTTCGACAGGCAGGTCGTGGGGTGGTTCGGCGGAGTGCTCCACGGATCGCTCGGCCGACGGATGAGCTGAGGGCTCGACGGACGGCCCGGCGGACGGCTCGGCGGACGGCTCGGCGGAGGGCTCGGCGGAGGGCTCGGCGGAGGGCTCGGCCGGGCGGCCGGTGCCGGCGCCCGCTGCCGCCCCGTGGACGGCGTCGTCACCGCCTACGACACCCGTGGTGTCTGCCGGCCTCTCCCCCGGCGCGGCCGTCTCCCGCGGCGAGTTCGATCGCGGGCCGGTCGTCCGCTCGGGCGCCGCGCCCCTTCTCGGATCCGGCTGCGGCCCGGCCGACGCCCTTCCGCTCCGCTCGGGCGAGGTGGCCGCCGGGCCGGGCTGCCGGGGTGCGGGCCGCGCCCTTCGCGGCCGGCCGGTGGCCGCGCGGAAGGCGTCGTCCAGGGGGCCTTCGATCCAGCGGGCCAGGTCGGTGAGGCCGGCGAGCGTCAGCGGCGGGTCGGCCCGTACGTCCTCGACGGTGATGCGGTCGTCGGAGACCGTCACGAGGACATCGACCCGGGCGCCGTCGGCGAAGGTCAGCCGGGCACTGCACCAGGGGCCCAGCGGATCGAGCCGGGGCAGCGGGCATCCGGCGCCACCGGGTCCGGCCGGATCGTCCGAGGCAGCGGGGTCGAGGGCGAGAGCGGTCGCGGTCGCGGGCGCGGCTGAGCCATGCGCCTGGAGCTCCCATGTGGGCCACTCCAATGGCGCGCCCTGGGCTTCATATCGGTGATTAACGGTATAAAAGTCACTTTCCGACACATTGAAAACCTAGCCCCCCGCTCACCCGGCCCAGTAGCGCGGCACGCTCATCCCACCGGGAGCAACCCCGATAGCGCATCTCCCGCCGCGCGACCGCCGGTGCGATCCTGGGGGTATCCCTCGGAAGGGGCCACTCGTGCTTCGTGTCGCAGTGATCGGTTCCGGGCCCAGCGGCGTCTACACCGCCCAGTCCCTGATCGAGCAGCAGACCGTACCGGACATCGAGGTGTACGTCCTGGACCGGCTGCCCTGCCCGTACGGCCTGGTGCGCTACGGCGTTGCGCCGGATCACGAGAAGATCAAATCGCTGCAGAACAATCTGCGTACCGTGCTGGAGGACCCCCGGGTGCACTTCCTGGGGAACGTCGAGGTGGGGGCGCCGGGGCTGGGCGTCGAAGAGCTGCGGGAGATCTTCGACGCGGTGGTGTTCTGCGTGGGTGCCGCCACCGACCGGCATCTGGGCATCCCCGGTGAGGATCTGCCCGGCAGCCATCCGGCCACCGAGTTCGTCGCCTGGTACAGCGCACATCCGAATGCGGACGCGGTCCGTTTCCCCCTTGCGGCGCGGTCGGCCCTGGTGATCGGCGTGGGGAATGTGGCGGTGGATGTGGCGCGGATGCTGTCCCGTGGCGCCGACGAGCTCGCCGCAACGGATATGCCGCAGGGCCCGCTCGGCGCGCTCGCGGACAGCCGCGTCGAGGATGTCTGGATGATCGGCAGACGCGGCCCCTCCCAGGCCAAGTTCACCACCAAGGAGCTACGGGAGCTGGGCTCCCTTCCGGGTACGGAGGTGCTCGTACAGCCCGGGGAACTGGCACTGGATCCGGCGTACCGGGACCCGGGCGAGCTGCCCGCGGCGGGGCGGCGGAACATCGAGGTGCTGCGCGGCTGGGCCGAGCGGACGGCGGCCGCGCCGGCGGTACCGGACGCGGGGACCACCGGGCGTGGGCGCCGCATTCATCTGCGGTTCTTCCTGCGACCGGTCGAGATGCTCGGGGATGCCACCGGGGTGCGCGCGGTCCGGTTCGAGCGGACGGCCCCCGACGGGCGCGGCGGAGTCACCGGGACCGGCGAATTCGAGGACATCGAGGGGCAGTTGGTGCTGCGTTCGGTCGGCTACCGAGGGACGCCGCAGCCGGGTCTGCCGTTCGACGGAACGACCGGGACGGTGCCGCATCTGGCGGGACGGGTGTTGCAGGACGGGAAGCCGCTTCCCGGTGTGTATGTGGCGGGCTGGATCAAGCGGGGGCCTACGGGGGTGATCGGCACCAACCGGCCGTGCGCGAAGGAAACCGCGTCGTCGCTGCTGGCGGACGCCCCGGTGCCGGCCGAGCGCCACGCGGACGAGGATCCGGTGACCGCGCTGGTACGGGCGGGGCAGCGGCCGGTGCCCTGGCCGGGCTGGTTGGCCATCGAGGCCGCCGAGGCGGAGTGGGGCCGCGGACTGGGGCGCGGCACCGTCAAACTGCCGGACTGGACGGGACTGTTGGACGCGGCACGCACGGCGGACCCGACCCGTTGACCCGGAGGGGGCCGGGGCGCCGCACTCCGGCCCGTCACCCGTCACCCGTCACCCGCCGACCATCGCCCGTCATCCGTCATCCGACATCCGCCGGCCGCTACTCCTCCCCGAGGCGAATGGCCTGGAGGTCCGCGGCGCGGAGGACGCCGTCGATCAGGCCGGGGAAGAGCTCTTCCAGGTCGGCCCGGCGCAGCCCGTTCATCTTGGCCGTGCCGCGGTAAAGCTGCTGGATGACGCCGTGTTCGCGCAGCACCCTGAAGTGGTGGGTGCAGGTCGACTTGCTGACCGGGAGTTCGATGTCCGCGCAGTTCAGCTCGCCCTCGGCGGCGGCCAGTGCGCACACGATCCGCAGACGCACCGGGTCGGCGAGCGCATGCAGCACATCGGCCAGCCGGATGTCCTCGCGGGCCGGGTGCTCCAGCGACCGGGAGCCCGAGGGAGCGCACGGGGAGGTCGTATCGGTCGGCATGACGGCTCCTGACTCATTCTGCGGGGCTCGGTGTGGCGTGGCGCGCCGCCCGCCCGCTCATTGTACGAGAAGCATCGTAGTTTGACATCCACCGTAGTACGATGCCTATCGTATGAGTGCGGGTCCAGCCGGCACCCGTTCGCCTTCAGGTACAGGAGCATGCCGTGAGCGCACTGTTCGAGCCCCTCACCCTCCGCGCGCTGACCGTCCCCAACCGCCTCTGGATGGCGCCCATGTGCCAGTACTCCGCGGCTCCCGAAGGCCCGGCGGAGGGGGCGCCCGGCGACTGGCACTTCCAGCACCTGGCCGCACGAGCCGCGGGCGGAACCGGCCTCATCCTCACGGAGGCCACCGCGGTGAGCCCCGAGGGGCGCATCAGCCCGTACGACCTCGGCCTGTGGAACGACACCCAGGCCGAGGCGTTCCGGCGCATCACCGGCTTCCTCAAGGCGCAGGGCACCACTCCGGGCATCCAGATCGCCCATGCGGGGCGAAAGGCGTCCACCGAGCGCACCTGGGTGGACCGGGGCGCGCCGCTCCTCCCCGGTCAGCGGTACGGCTGGGAGCCGGTCGGGCCGAGCCCGGTGCCGTTCGGCGAGGGGTTCGCGGCCCCCGCGGAGCTGACCGCGGCGCAGATCGGTGAGATCGTCGCCCAGTTCCGCGCGACGGCGCGGCGGGCGCTGGCGGCCGGTTTCGAGGTGGCCGAGATCCACGGTGCGCACGGCTACTTGATCAACCAGTTCCTCTCCCCCTTCACCAACCGGCGCACCGACGAGTACGGCGGCTCGTACGAGAACCGGACGCGGTTCGCGCTGACCGTCGTGGACGCCGTACGGGAGGTCTGGCCCGACGAACTGCCGGTCTTCTTCCGGATCTCGGCGACCGACTGGCTCACCGAGGACGAGAGCGACGAGCGCAAGGGCTGGACGGCCGACGACACCGTGCGCTTCGCCCGTGAGCTGAGGGAGCACGGGATCGATCTGCTGGACACCTCCACGGGCGGCAATGCGCCGGACGCGAAGATCGCCACGGGACCCGGATACCAGGTGCCGTTCGCGGAGCGGGTCAAGAAGGAGAGCGGTCTCGCGGTGGGCGCCGTCGGCCTGATCACCGAGGCGCAGCAGGCCGAGAAGATCGTCGCGGACGGCCAGGCCGATGCCGTGCTGCTCGGCCGTGAACTGCTGCGCTCCCCCAGCTTCGCGCAGCACGCGGCACGGGAACTGGGTGCGCAGATCACCGTGCCGCAGCCGTACCACCGGGCCGTCTGAGGCCATCTGAGGCCGTCGGGCGGGCAGGATGCGCGGCAGGAGGACCGGGGCCGCACCGTCCGACCTGCGCGGATATGGTCCGGGACGCCGTTGTCAGTGGTCGGGTGCAGACTTGCCACTGTCTGAGACAACGGCGTCCCGGAGGTGTTCCGGCATGACTGACGTACTGCTCGCGGTGGGCACGCGCAAGGGCCTCTTCATCGGCCGGCGGCGGCACGGCCACTGGGAAGTGAGCGGTCCGCACTTCCCCGCGCAGGCGGTGTACTCCCTCGCGATCGACACCCGCCGCGCCACGCCCCGGCTGCTGGCCGGGGCCGACAGCGCCCACTGGGGCCCCTCGGTGTTCCACTCCGACGACCTGGGCGACACCTGGCAGGAGCCCTCCCGCCCCGCGGTCAAGTACCCGAAGTACACCGGGACTTCACTGGAGCGGGTGTGGCAGCTGCATCCGGCCGGCCCCGCCGCCCCCGATGTGGTCTATGCGGGCACCGAGCCCGGCGGCCTGTTCCGTTCCGAGGACGGCGGGGAGACCTTCGAGCTCGTCCGGGCGCTGTGGGACCACCCGAGCCGGGAGAGATGGGTGCCGGGCGGCGGCGGACTGGCCGTCCATACGGTGATCACGGACCCGGAGGACGCCGACGCGGTCACCGTCGCCGTCTCCACGGCAGGGGTCTTCCGCAGCCTCGACGGCGGTGCCGGCTGGGCCCCGTCGAACAAGGGCGTGAAGGCGGTCTTCCTGCCGGACCAGCATCCGGAGTTCGGCCAGTGCGTCCACAAGATCGCGCAGGACCCGGTGCACCGAGACCGGCTGTATCTGCAGAACCACTGGGGCGTCTACCGCAGCGACGACGCAGGCGCGCAGTGGACCGATGTCGGTGGCGGGCTGCCCTCCGACTTCGGCTTCGCCGTGGCCGCCCATCCGCGCACGGGAGATGTCGCCTACGTCTTCCCGATCACCGCCGATATCGACCGGGTGCCGGCCGGGCACCGCTGCCGGGTCTACCGCACGGCGGACGCCGGCAGGAGCTGGCAGGCCCTGAGCGACGGGCTGCCCGACGAGGACCACTACGGCACGGTGCTCAGGGACGCGCTGTCCGTCGATGACGCCGACCCCGCGGGGGTCTATTTCGGCAACCGCAACGGCGAGGTGTACGCCAGCCCGGACGACGGTGACAGCTGGCAGCAGCTCGCCTCCCATCTGCCGGATGTGCTGTGCGTACGGGCAGCGGCCGTGGCCTGAGGACAGCGGCGGAGGGGGAAACCGGCAGGAAGGAAGAGAGAGGGAACAGGGAGAGAAGAGCGGGAGGGAAGAGCGGGAGGAAAGGAAGGAGGGCGATGGGCCGGATAACGAACGCGCGGTTGGGGGTAACGGTGCTTTCCCCGGAGGGAGTCGGGGATATTCCGCCGTTCCGGACGGGCTGGGCTCGGGCCATCGGTTGAAAGGGAGCGGGTCGGGGCCAGTAGGGTGATCCCGTGGCTGCGCGACCTCTCCAAGACATTGTCGAACCTGGCTGGGCCAAGGCACTTGAGCCCGTTGCCGGACGGATCTCCGCGATGGGCGATTTCCTGCGGGCGGAGATCGCCGCGGGGCGTACCTATCTGCCGGCCGGCAGTAATGTGCTGCGCGCCTTCCAGCAGCCCTTCGACGAGGTGCGGGTGCTCATCGTCGGACAGGACCCCTACCCCACGCCGGGGCATGCGGTCGGGCTCAGCTTCTCCGTGGCGCCGGACGTGCGCCCGCTGCCCGGCAGCCTGGAGAACATCTTCCGCGAGCTGCACTCCGACCTCGGGCTGCCCCGCCCGTCGAACGGCGATCTGACCCCGTGGACGCGCCAGGGCGTACTGCTGCTGAACAGGGCCCTGACGACGGCCCCCCGCAAGCCCGCCGCGCACCGCGGCAAGGGCTGGGAGGAGGTCACCGAGCAGGCCATCCGCGCGCTGGTGGCGCGCGGGCGCCCGCTGGTGGCGGTGCTGTGGGGACGCGATGCGCGCAATCTGCGGCCGCTGCTCGGCGATCTGCCGGCCGTCGAGTCCGCGCACCCCTCTCCGATGTCCGCCGACCGGGGCTTCTTCGGGTCGCGGCCCTTCAGCCGGGTGAACGACCTCCTGGCGCGACAGGGCGCACAGCCCGTCGACTGGAGGCTGCCCTGACCCCGGACGATAGTGTGCCTGGCATGACGAATGCGAACATCCCTGCGGGCTGGTATGCCGACCCGCAGGGCACCCCCCATCAACTTCGCTGGTGGGACGGGTCCCAGTGGACGGAGCACACCCACCCGGGACAACAGGCCGCGACGCCGGACCGGGGCCAGGCATCGCAGCCGGGGGCTCAGCCGTCACCACAGCAGCAGTCACCGCAGCAGCAGTCACCGCAGCAGCAGTCACCGCAGCAGCAGTCACCGCAGCAGCAGGCCGGCCAGCAGCCCTCGCAGCAGCAGACGTTGCAGAAATCCGCGCCGCAGCAGCAGATGCCCGAGCAGTTCGCACCGCAGCAGCAGGCGCAGGCGCCGGGCCAGGCCCCCTATCCGGGCCCGCAGCAGGGCGGCGCGCCGTACGGCGGGCAGGGCTACGGCCATCCCCAGCAGACGCCCGGCCGGCAGGCGCCCGGCCGGCCGATGCCGCAGCCCTACGGACAGCAGCCGATGCCGCAGCCGGGTGTGAACCCGGGCGCGGCGCAGCAGCAGGCGCAGCAGCAGGCCGGGGGGTCGCCCGGCGCGGGCGGCGGCAGCCTGTTCACCGAGCCGGTGCTGGTGGTCAGCCAGAAGGCCAAGCTCATCGAGGTCACCAACGAGTACAGCGTCTTCGACCAGCACGGCAACACCCTCGGCGCGGTCGTCCAGGTCGGCCAGAGCACGGCCAAGAAGGTGCTCCGCGTCGTCTCCAGCCTCGATCAGTACATGACCCACAAGCTGGAGATCCGGGATACCTATGGCCAACCGCAGCTGATCCTGACCCGGCCCGCGAAGATCCTCAAGTCCAAGGTGATCGTGCAGCGTCCGGACGGTTCGCCGGTCGGCGAGGTCGTGCAGCAGAACGCCATCGGGAAGATCAACTTCGCGATGACGGCCAACGGCCAGAAGATCGGCGCCATCAAGGCCGAGAACTGGCGCGCCTGGAACTTCGCGATCGTCGACCATGCCGACACCGAGGTCGCCCGGATCACCAAGACCTGGGAGGGCCTGGCCAAGACGATGTTCACGACGGCGGACAACTACGTCCTGCAGATCCACCATCAGCTGCCCGACCCGCTGCTGAGCCTGGTCGTCGCCACGGCCCTGACCGTTGACACCGCCCTCAAGCAGGACGCCCGCGGCTTTGGGTGAGCCCGCCGGCCGCACCCCGGGCACCCTCGGGTCCGGCCATGTCCTCGGGGTCGACTCGGGCGGTTCGGGGCTGCGGGTCGCCGTCGCGCGGGCCGATGATGCCGGGGCCCGTCCGCCGGTCGCCCGCACCTCGCCCGGACCGGTACGCACCGGCCCCGCCGGGATCGACGCGGAGCACCTGCTGTCCCGACTCCTGCCCCTTGCACGGGAGTTGGGCCGTGAAGCGGGTACGCAGGGGTTCGCCGCGGTGTGCGTGGGCGCGGCCGGTATGGCGACGCTGGGCGACGAGCTGCGTGCCCGGCTGCCCGCCGCGCTGGCCGCCGCTTTCGGGGTGCGCCGCCTCGCTCTCGCCGCGGACGCCGTGACCGCGTACGCCGGTGCGCTGGGCCAGCGGCCCGGTGCCGTGGTGGCGGCGGGCACCGGCATGGTCGCCCTGGGTACGGACCTGACCGCGAAGGGCGGCTGGCGCCGGGCGGACGGCTGGGGCCATCTGCTGGGTGACTGCGGCGGCGGTGCCTGGATCGGCCGCGCCGGGCTGGAGGCCGCGATGCGGGCGTACGACGGACGGACGGGCGGCTCGGCCGCTCTGCTGGCGCGGGCGGAAGCCGTGTTCGGGCCGGCCATCGGGCTGCCTGGCGCGCTGTATCCGCGCCCCGACCGGCCCGCCGTACTGGCCTCGTTCGCCCCGGAGGTCGGCCGCTGTGCCGCCGGGGACGACACGGTGGCCCGCGGCATTCTGAGTGCCGCCGCGGGCCATATCGCCGACGCCGCCGCCGCGGCCTGCCCGCCCGGCGCCGGTACCGCGGTGGCCTGCACCGGCGGACTGTTCGGCCTGGGCGAACCACTGCTGGCTCCCCTGCGTACGGCGCTGGCCGAGCGACTGCCGGACGCCCGACCGGCAGCCGCTGCCGGGAGCCCGCTCGACGGGGCGCTGACCATCGCCGCGGCACTGGCCAACGACCGCCTGACGCTGCCCACCGACGCGAAGTTGTTGCAGATCACACGGCCTGCGCCGGGGTAGTTCGGCATGACGCGCGGGATAAATCGGGACGGATACCTCGTCACCGAACCCTCCCTCCGCGCGGGGGTGGTCCGAACCGTTAGCATGCGGCGCCATGAGTTCCCCCACTGGGCCCGCACCTGGCTCGCCCGATTTCGACGCCGCATCCCCGAGCCCGGGAGCCGCACCCGGCCTGCCTGTACGAATGCCGCGCGCGCGGCAGTCCGGCCGCCACCGCAAGCCGGAGCCGCTCGCCGCACCCGAGGGCGCACCCGCCCTGGTGCTGGCCGTGCCCGGCACCCCCTCCGCCGCCTCGCGCAGCCTGGCGGAAGAGGTCTCCAGCATCACCCGCTCGGAGCTCCCCGGCCTCGACGCCCGGATCGGCTATGTCGATGGCGGCGACGACGAGTTCCCGTCCCTGGAGGCCGTGCTTGCACAGGCCGCCGCCGAGCACAAGGCCCGGGTGGGCGCCGACGGGCAGCCCGACCCCGGCCCCGCCGCCGTGGTGGTGCCGCTGCTGGCCGGACCGGACAGCGCCCTGCTGCGCCGGATACGCCAGGCCATGATGAACAGCGGTTCCGGCGCCGAGCTGACCGATGTCCTCGGCCCGCACCCGCTGCTCGCCGAGGCACTGCACGTCCGGCTCTCCGAGGCCGGTCTGGCGCGCGCCGACCGCGCCCGGCTGTTCACGGTCGCCACGGCCGCGGACGGCATCATTCTCGCCACCGTGGGCGGCGAGGAGGCCGTGCAGGCCGCCGGGATCACCGGCATGCTGCTCTCCGCACGGCTCGCGGTGCCGGTGCTGGCCGCCGCCCTCGACGAAGCGGGCGCCATCTCCCGTACGGCCGAGCAACTGCGCGCGTCCGGTTCACAGCAGCTGGCACTGGCCCCGTACCTGATCGGCCCGGAGATCAGCGACGGCCTTCTGGGGGCGGCCGCGGCGGAGGCCGGCTGCGCCTCCGCCGAGGCGCTGGGCGCCTACGGCGCGGTGGGCCGGCTGGCGCTGTCGAACTACGCGGCGGCGGTGGGCATCACCCTCCCGACGCAGACGCAGGGGGTGCCGGCCCGCTAGGACACTTCGGACCGGACGTCACTCGCCGAAGGGTCGTCTTCGCGCACTGCGCGGGACGGCCCTTCGCCGTGTCCGGGAACCATGTCCGGGAACCGTGTCCGGGCGCCTCGTCCGGACGCCGCATCCGGGAACCCGGTCCGGAGGCCGTAGCCCGGGGGCCTGGTCCGGACACCGCGTCCCGGGGGCCTGGTCAGGGCGGAGGCGATACGTCCCTCCAAACGCTGCGAGCGGCGCAGATGCCCCTCAGGCGGCCCGGGAGGGCGGTGACCGCGATGCAGGTGGGCTGCTGGGTCCACGTCCGCGAGAGGCCCGCGCAGGGGGCTTGCCGTACCCCTGGCGCGCCGACCGATGAGTCCAGGAGCACGGCGGCGTCCACCGTCCGGCAGAAGCCACTCGCCGGTCGCTGTGACCGAGTGCTTCAACTGGCGGGCGAGCGCCCGAGTTGGCGGGGCTGAGCGTTTCCGTCGGCGGATCTCCCTGTCGGCGACGACGATGCCGCTCACCACGAGCTTGGGCGCCGCTGAGACCGCCCGCCGCAACACCCCGACACGGCTCCGGCCGGGGCACGCAGCGATGGATCGTCGAGGGTACCTTCGCGCTCCTGCACCACTTCCGGCGTCTGCGGATCCGCCGGGGATCCGCGACGACATGCACGAAAGCCCTGCTCGGCCCCGGATGCGCGCCGATCTGCTGGAGGCGGCTCGGGTCACTGCGTCAGGAGTGCTGAGACGGCGCGCGGCCGAGGGGAGATCCTCCGGCCCCGGGGGTGATCCTCCGGCCCGGTGTAGCGCCGTACGCGGCGGGTCGCCGCTTCACGAGGAGGCTGTCCGTCCACAGGGGACGGCACACAGCAAAGGCAAGGAGATCCCACTCCTTGCCACTCTCAACCTATAGCGCACCGGGGGGCTTGCGGCAAGACCCGGGTGGTACCGCAGAATCGGCGGCCCAAAGCCGGAACCTGCAGAAACGGGGAGTTGCGAAATGCGTGTGTTGTTGTCGACATGGGGGTCGCGCGGGGACGTCGAACCGCTGGCGGGACTGGCGGTGGCGCTGCGGGAACTCGGTGCGGAGGTGCTGGTGTGCGCGCCGCCGGACGAGGAGTTCGCGGCGCTGCTGGCGCGGGTCGGCGTGCCGCTGGTGCCGCTCGGCCCGACGGTGCGCTCGGTGG
>NZ_JBSHBP010000108.1:0-15819 GCF_053612065.1 Streptomyces sp. NPDC054765
GGCGAGGCTTCTTCTTCCCCATGCTCTCCATGATGGACATCCTCCCGGGGCAGAACCCCTGATCTCTGATGTCCGTCAAAGCGGATCAAGCCCAGGGCGACTTGTCATGGTCCAGGAAGGTGTTTCGACCGAAACACCTTCCTGACTCCCGTTTGGTTGAGGCGGCCAGCGTCTCGTTCGACACAGCGCCGTTGCAGAGCCCGGCCGCCTGGGGCCGGGCTGGAGGCCAACAGCAACAGGGCACCGAGTGGTGGTCCCGCCGCGCGCCTGTCTGCGGGCGGCGCTTCTCACCAAGAAGTACTTCGTGCGCGTGCCCGATGACCTGCGTAGGAGTCGGTAGCCCTACCTATCTGGGGATACGGTGACAGCGAACGCCCGGAGTCAATTCGCGTGACTCCGGGCGTTCGCCCGTGATCGGTCACGCGGCCCAGCCGACGGGGGAGACGTAGGTGTAGGCGTCCCAGTCGGTGCCCCAGCGCTGATGATCTCAGGCCGAGACGTCGGTCGAGTCGAGACGTTGGATGGCGGACTCCGAGGATTCAATCGAGCAGCCCGAGTTGCCCCGCGGCCCGGATCGCCAGCCAGACCTCGGCAAACGCGCCGGTGGCGGACAGATCGCGGCCGGTGACCTCGCCGAATCGGCGCAGGCGGTAGGAGAGCGTGTTGGGGTGGATGTGGAGGGCTGCGGCGGCCTCGTCCGTACGGCGGTCGCGTTCCATCCAGGTGCGTACCGACGGCAGAAGTCGCGAGCTGTGATCGGCGTCGTAGCGGAGGGCCTCGCCGAGTACGTGGTCGACGAGGGAGGTGAGCGCGGCGGGGTCGTCGGGCAGCCAGCGGCCGGTGGCGTCATCGCCGTAGCGGATGAGGGCACAGCCGGAGGCGGCGGCGTGGGAGGCCGCCCACAGCGCCTCGCGCTGCGCGACCCGCAGCGGGGCGCCGGGGCTGAAGGGGCGGCTCATTCCGGCGGCGACGCCGGGCAGGGCGGCGATGGCGTCGCCTAGGCCGGGTGAGCCGAGCAGGTAGCGGTCTTCGCCGCGGTTGAGCAGGAGGTAGGACGGCTCCTCCAGCGCGTGCAGCACGGCGTCCTCGGTGACGCCTCTGACCACGGTCAGGGCGGTCTCGCCCTCGATGGAGTGCCGCAGCAGGCGGCGCTGGGCGACGGCGGGGTCGAGCGCGCCCTGGAGCAGTTCGGCGAGGATCTCCGCGCCCTCACGCCGCAGGGTCTCGCGTTCGGTGCGGAGCATGGCGAGCTGGAGGGCGGCCACCGTGGCGATGTGCTGCACGACGGCGAGTCCGGCCGGGCGCGCGCCGTCACGCTCGAAGGCGATGAGGAAGCCCGCTGTGCCACCGGGTGAGGGCACGGGGAGGGCGAAGCCGCCGGGGATGGTCGGCGGGCTGTCCACCGAGGCGGGGATCACGGAGGGGGCGGGAACGGGCACACCGGGCAGCAGTGGGCGGCCCTGTGTGGTGCACAGGTAGATGTCGTATCCGGACAGCTTCTCCAGGCGGCCGAAGAGTGTCGCGGTGTCCAGGGCCTCCGATGTCAGCCAGCGCAGCGCCCCGAAGACCTGGAGCTGCGCGCCGAGCCGGTGGCGGGCGTCCTCCTGGACGGCGGCGGCCAGGTCTTGCGCCACTGCGATGAACGGTACGGCGAGCGGGACCTCGAGGACCGGCATGCCGCGTTCCTCGGCGGCGGCGAAGAACGCCTGGCGCAGTTCGGGCATGTTCAGCTGGGCGGAGACGGCGAGTGCGGCGACTCCGGCGTTGTCGAGGCGTTCCAGGTAGGCCCGCTGTCCGGCGGCCGTGCGGGGCACAGCGAGCCCCGTCGTCATGATCATCTCGGAGCCGAGCAGCCAGGGCGTGGGGTCGGCCAGCTCGCTGACATGTGCCCAGGAGACGGATCGGTCCAGGCCTGAGGCGCCCGCGAGCAGGCGTAGCTGGAGCGCCGGATACGACAGCAGATCCCCGACGGTCACTCGCCGTTCTTTGTTGCCAGGCACAAAGAGATTGTATCTGTTTGTGGCTGCGCCAATTGTGATGCAGAACCTCGGTTGCGCACACTCGGCACCAATCGGATCCGCCTCTGCGCTCGCTTGCGAGATCCACATCGGTGCATGTGAGAAGGGATGGCACCCCCAGATGACCGAGCCCCGAGGGCCTGTCGATTCCTCCAAGGTCCCGCGTTTCGCGGGTCCCGCCACGTTCGCCCGGCTGCCGCGGCTCGACGAGGTGGCCCGCGCCGACGTGGCGGTGGTCGGTGTCCCGTTCGACGCCGGCGTCTCCTACCGGCCCGGCGCCCGCTTCGGGCCCTCGGCGGTCCGCGAGGCCAGCCGGCTGCTGCGCCCCTACCACCCGGGCCTCGATGTGTCGCCGTTCGCCACCCAGCAGGTGGCCGACGCCGGGGACATCGCCGTCAACCCCTTCAACGTCGGTGAGGCCATCGAGACCATCGAGGACGCCGCGAGCGGCTTGCAGACCGACGGCACCCGCCTGGTCACCATCGGCGGCGACCACACCATCGCCCTCCCGCTGCTGCGTGCGGCTGCGAAGCGGTACGGCCCGGTCGCGGTGCTGCACTTCGATGCACACCTCGACACGTGGGACACCTACTTCGGTGCCGAGTACACTCACGGTACCCCCTTCCGCCGCGCCGTGGAGGAGGGCATCCTCGACACCTCCGCGCTCTCCCACGTCGGTACACGCGGTCCGCTGTACGGCAAGCAAGACCTCACCGACGACGAGAAGCTGGGCTTCGGCATCATCACCTCCGCCGACGTCTACCGGCGGGGCGCCGACGAGGTCGCCGACCAACTGCGGCAGCGCATCGGCAACCGGCCCCTGTACATCTCCATCGACATCGACTGCCTCGACCCGGCGCACGCCCCTGGCACCGGCACCCCCGAGGCCGGCGGCATGACCTCCCGGGAACTCCTGGAGATCCTGCGCGGCCTGGCCGCAAGCCACCTGATCGGCGCGGACGTCGTAGAGGTCGCGCCCGCCTACGACCACGCAGAGATCACCTCGGTCGCGGCCTCGCATGTCGCCTACGACCTGATCAGCCTGCTCGCCCTCAAGGAGGACAGATGAGTGACGCTCCAGCTCTGACCGAGGTCGAGCAGTACGGTGTCGAACGCATCCCCGATGCGGACCGCACCGCGACCCCCCTCGACCTGTTCCGGGTCGCGTTCGGCGGCGCCAACACCTTCGCCACATGTGTACTCGGCGCCTTCCCGATCCTGTTCGGGCTGTCCTTCTGGCAGGGCCTTGCGGCGACCGTGCTCGGCCTGGTGTCCGGCGCGCTGATCCTCGCACCGCTGGCCGTGTTCGGTCCGCGCAACGGCACCAACAACGCGGTCTCGTCCTCGGCGCACCTGGGTGTGCACGGGCGGATCGTCGGCTCGTTTCTGTCGCTGCTCACCGCCATCGCGTTCTTCTCGATCTCGGTGTGGTCCTCCGGCGACGCCCTCGTCGGCGGCGCGCACCGGCTGATGGGCGTACCGCAGAACGACGGCGTGTTCGCTGTTGCGTACGGCATCTTCGCGCTGCTGGTACTGACGGTGTGCGTGTACGGCTTCCGGTTCATGCTCTTCGTGAACAAGATCGCGGTGGTGGCGGCCTCGACGCTGTTCGTCCTCGGCTTCTTCGCCTTCGCCGGGGACTTCGACCCCGGCTACCAGGGCACCTTCCACTCGGCGTCCTCGGCCGGGTTCTGGCCCGCGTTCATCGGCTCGGCACTGATCGTGCTGTCCAACCCGGTGTCGTTTGGTGCCTTCCTCGGCGACTGGGCCCGCTACATCCCGGCCGACACCCCGCGCCGCAAGGTCATCACGGCGGCGTTCGCCTCGCAGATCGCCACCATCCTGCCCTTCTTCTTCGGCCTGGCCACCGCCTCGATCATCGCCGAGAAGGCGGCGGACTACATGGACCCGAGCGCCCCGAACTACGTCGGCGGCCTGCTGGCCGTAGCGCCCGGCTGGTACTTCCTGCCGGTGTGCCTGCTCGCGCTCATCGGCGGCATGTCCACCGGCACCACCTCGCTCTACGGCACCGGCCTGGACTTCTCCAGCGTGTTCACCAGGTTCAGCCGGGTGCAGGCAACACTGTTCGTCGGTGTGCTCTCGATCGGGTTCATTTTCGTCGGCCGCTTCGCCGCCAACCTGGCTCAGTCCATCTCCACGTTCGCGACGCTGATCATCACCTGCACCGCCCCGTGGATGGTGATCATGATGCTCGGCTTTGTGACCCGTCGCGGCTGGTACGACCCGGACTCGCTCCAGGTGTTCAACCGGCGCCACCGCGGCGGCCGCTACTGGTTCAACCACGGCTGGAACTGGCGCGGCATGGGTGCCTGGCTGATATCCGCGGTCCTCGCCCTGATGTTCGTGAACCTGCCCGGGCAGTTCATCGGCCCGCTCGGCAACCTGGCCGGTGGCGTCGACCTCTCTCTGCCAGTCGGCCTGGGCATCGCCACGCTCCTCTACATGGCCCTGCTGTGGATCTTCCCCGAGCCGCGCGAGGTCTACGGCCCCGAGGGGCCGCTCCTGGTCCGCGCTTCGGACACGCCCATTCCGCCGATCACCACGCAGACCGGTGCGCCCGTCGCCGCACTGGCGGACGCAGCGTAAGGCCGCCGAGCCCCTCACCGACCTCTGCGTTGAGAGCGCCAAGGTCCACACCAACGGCATGACGCGCTGAGAGTCGACGTCACCGACCCCCGCAACAAGGAGCGCCACCCATGCACAACGAGGTTCTCAAGGCCGCCGACGTCCTAGTGTCCGCGTTCGGCGAAGGCCGCCTCGACGACTACTTCGCTGCGTTCGCGCCCGAAGCGACGTTCATCTTCCACACCACCCCCGAACGTCTCACCTCCGCCGCGGACTATCGCGCCCTGTGGGACCGCTGGGTTGCCGAGGACGACTTCCGCGTCCTCGCCTGCATGTCCACCGGCCAGCTCGTCCAACTCCTCGGCGACACTGCTGTGTTCAGCCACCAGGTCGAGACCACGGTCAGCACCACGGCCGGTGAGGAGACCGTCCACGAGCGCGAGACGATCGTGTTCCGCCGCGAGGAGTCCGGCCGCTGGCTCGCCGTGCACGAACACCTCTCGGCGGCGTTCGGGGCGTGAGCCGGACGCCACACGGCCTGACAACAACGTGATGGAGATACCACCGGCGCGACCCGCGGCGGTGAAGAAAACTGAGGACAGAGCGATGAACGAGCTTGGTGCGCTGCGCAACTACATCGATGGCGAGTACCGCGACGCGGCCGACGGACGCCGCCTGGACGTGATCGACCCCGTAACGGGCGAAGTGTACGCACACTCTCCTAATTCGGGCGCCGCCGACGTGGACGCCGCGATGGCCGCCGCCGCAGCGGCCTTCCCCGTCTGGCGCGACACCACGCCCGCCACCCGGCAGCGGCTGCTGCTGAAGATCGCCGACGCCGTGGAGGCCCGGGCCGACGAGATCACGGACGCGGAGTGCCGCAACACCGGCAAGCCGCGAGCCCTGACCCTCACCGAGGAGATCACTCCGATCATCGACCAGATCCGGTTCTTCGCCGGCGCCGCACGTCTGCTGGAGGGAAAGTCGGCGGGCGAGTACATGGAGGGGATGACGTCGATCATCCGGCGAGAGCCGGTCGGCGTGTGCGCGCAGGTCGCACCGTGGAACTACCCGCTGATGATGGGCGTATGGAAGTTCGCCCCGGCGATCGCTGCGGGCAACACGGTCGTCCTCAAGCCGTCCGACACCACCCCGGCGTCCACCGTGCTGCTCGCCGGGATCATCGGCGACATCCTGAAGGAGATGGGCCTGCCCGCCGGCATCTTCAACGTGGTCTGCGGCGACCGCGAGACCGGCCGGCTGATGGTCGAGCACAAGACCCCGGCGATGGCAGCCATCACCGGCTCGGTCCGCGCGGGCATGCAGGTCGCCCAGTCCGCATCGAAGGACCTCAAGCGCGTCCACCTCGAACTCGGCGGCAAGGCGCCCGCGGTGGTCTTCGAGGACGCCGACATCACCGCCGCCGCGGAGGGAATCTCCGTCGCCGGCTTCTTCAACGCCGGGCAGGACTGCACCGCGGCGACCCGTGTCCTGGTCCACGCATCGATCCGCGACGCCTTCGTCACCGCTCTCGCCAAGGCCGCCGCCGCGACCATCACCGGCGGCGGCATCGACGACGAGGACGTGCTCTACGGTCCCCTCAACAATGCCAACCAGCTCGCGCAGGTCTCCGGCTTCATCGAGCGCCTGCCCGACCACGCCAAGGTCGAGACCGGCGGTCACCGCGTCGGCGAGCACGGCTACTTCTACGCCCCGACCGTCGTGTCCGGTCTGAAGCAGGATGACGAGATCATCCAGAACGAGGTCTTCGGCCCAGTCATCACCGTGCAGACCTTCACGGACGAGGCCCAGGCCGTCACCTACGCGAACGGCGTCGAGTACGCACTCGCCTCGTCCGTGTGGACGAAGGACCACGCACGGGCGATGCGGATGTCCAAGGCCCTGGACTTCGGCTGCGTATGGATCAACACCCATATGACCCTCGTCGCAGAGATGCCGCACGGCGGCTACAAGAAGTCCGGCTACGGCAAGGACCTGTCCGCGTACGGCTTCGAGGACTACACCCGGATCAAGCACGTCATGACGGCCCTCTGAGCACCGGAAGCCCAGGTCAGCGCACGGTGACCTGCCACGGGACGGGCGATCCAGACCGACTTGCCACCCGGACTCGCCGGGGACGACCGACAGACGGCCGCCGGCTTCGGCGGCGAGGAAACGGATGATGACCAGGCCCCGGCCGTTGTCCTGATCAGCCCATGCCAGTGCCAGCGCCTGCTCTTCTGCAGAAGAACAGCATCGCCATCGGTTCCAACGAGTCCTTCAGCGGTGAAGTAGGCCGCCGACGAGGTGCCCCCAGCTGGGGTCCTTTTCCGACGGCCCCTTCCCGAACGGTACGTGTGAGATTCGGTGAGAAGCCGTTATCAAAGCGATCTTGCAGCTTGAGGAGCGGACGGGCGTGCGGGTCCTGCTCCCGTTTGGATGATCACGGACTGGCCGGTGCATGAAGGAAGGGCCTCCTGCGTAGCTCGGAGATGTCGAGTCAACAAGCACCCAGGAGGCCCAGGTGTCACAGTCTTCCGCGCCCGTCGTGTCGGTGTCTAACTCCGATGTGTCGCGGTGCGATTGCCTCGCTCATCGGTTCGGCAACGCCGCCGACCACGAAGGCCACGAGCGCCGCTACCCCAGCGATCTGACCGACGCCGAGTGGGCGGTGGTCCGCGACGCACTGCCGATGCCGCGCTGGCTTCAGGGACGGGGCGGCCGACCGGAGTCCTACTGCCACCGCGTGATGGTCGACGCCGTGCTCTACCTGGTCGACGGCGGCATCAAGTGGCGTGCGATGCCGGTCGACTTCCCCGGCTGGGTGGCCGTCTACCGCTTCTTCCGCCGCTACCTCGCGCAGGGCCTGCTGACGGAGCTGCACGACCGGCTGCGCCGACAGGTGTGCGTGGAGGAGGGCCGTGACCCGGAGCCGCCAGCTGCGATCATCGACTCCCAGTCGGTCAAGGCCGACGCCGTGGTCGGTGCCGACTCGCGCGGTTTCGATGGCGGAAAGAAGATCAATGGGCGTAAGCGCCACCTGGTGGTCGACTGTCTCGGGCTGCTGCTGGCTTTACTGGTGACCGCCGCCTCGACCACCGACCGCGACGCCGCGCACGCTATGCTGCCGCCGCTGCGCGCCCGATACTTCCGCTTGAAGTTGATCTGGGCCGACAACTCCTACAGCGGGGCGCTGGTGGAATGGGCCGGTGCCGCACTACGGCTGGCGCTGCAGGTGGTCAAGCGCGCGGAGAACACGGTGGGCTTCGCGGTGCTAACGCGCCGCTGGGTGGTCGAGCGGACCAACGGATGGCTGCTGCGCACCCGTCGCCTGGCGCGCGACTACGAGCGCACCACCCCGGCCGCGGAAGCGATGATCTACTGGTCGATGACCGCGCTCATGACCCGCCGTCTGGCCGCACGGCGCTGAACCGGCCGTCCGGCTCCTTGACCAGCTTCCTCGAACAGCGCCTCGTAGCGTGGATGCTCCTCAGGCAAACCCTCCAACTCCTCCAGCACCGATGTGATGCCGGCCTGGAGACCGGCCACTTCACCGGCTATCTCGCGATTGATCTCGTCCACTCGTACCCCCTGGGCAACGGCGTCGGGGAAGACTTCCCCGACGCCAGCTGTGAAACCGATCGACCCTAGCGACGGACACCGACCTCTCGGGTGCCAACGGTGCTTTCAGGCCGAATAGGTGCGCGTCGCAGGGACGCGAATGCGATGACCAAGCGCCTGACCCGGAAGAAGCTGGCCAGCAGCTGGACGCGAGAGTCCAACCCTCTTGCTGAGAGGTCATTCCGCCGAGCCCGGCCGTCCCGGCCGAGGTGTTCCTGCCAGCGGCTGAGCTTTGGCGGCGAAGCCGCTCTACTGCGGCTGCCGGATGGGTAGCGTCGTTCAGCCGTAGATCGATCACAGGGGAGGATCGGCCATGAAGTGGAGCCCGACGGGGTGGGGAGCGAAGATCGTAGAGGGGGAGCGAGAGTATTCGCTGCCCGTGGAGAAGTGGGGACCGAAGGACGAAGCGATGGTCGCGATGCGGGACAGCCCTAGGCTGCTCCCCGCCACGAAGGTGCCGGGGTTCAAGGAACTGGTGCCGTACCACCGGGTGGTCTCGGTCCTGCCGGCCGCTCCCGGGTGGAAGGTACAGGCCGAACGGTTCGGCCCGTTCGATGCGTTCACCGCGCCCATTGCCGCCTGGGTCATGGACGGGGAAGGCATCTTCTGGCCCGTCATCGGCGTGAGCGAGCCCGAGGACGGGGGACCTCACCGGCCGTCGCCGGACGGCGAGTACACGGTCCGCCCGCACTTGAGTAGCGGCAACAAGATCATCGCCCTGACGCCTGACACGCGCTCGCACACTGGACAGGCAGCTGGAGCAACGCCATGGATCCACGCGGCGGAGACTACGAGCAGCAGGCGCGCTACTTCGCGCCCAGGGCCGTACTGGGCGGACACAGGCTCACTGAGGCACAGGAGCAGTTGGCGCGGCCGGTCCTTGAGGCCGTGCTGCTGGTCGGCCTTCCGCCGTACAACACCGAGGCGGCCGCAGACGGGGAGGAGACCGCGGTGGCGCTGGTGCCGCAGGACCGCCGCGGGCTGCGAGTGCTGTGGCAGCAAGACCCGGCAGCCGCCCACCACCTTCCCTCCGAGCTGTGCGAAGCCCAGCAGGCCGCGATGAACCAGGCCCTGCGCACGATCCTGTCCGCACACCGGTTCCAGGTTGCTGATGGCCCGTTGGTCGAGGCTCCGCTCGTTCTTGGGGTCACCCGTCGGAACGGGTGACCCCAAGAACGGCGCGGGTCAGCGGTTGTTGCGGTAGGCGATGATGCCGCCGGCGACCAGGCCGCGGCCCTGGGCGGTGCGGAACTCCTCCAGCCGCTTGGCATCGGTGTACTGCTCCAGCGTGCTGTCCGGCGGGGTGCGCACTCCGAGTTGCGGGCCGTAGAAGCACACCACGTACCCGTGGTGCAGGGCGGCTGAGTACCAGTCGGGCGAGGTGGGGACGGTGATGCGGGAGTAGACGCCGCCGTCCGGGGAACGCAGCTCGATCCGGTCGTCGGCCAACCGGTGCAGGGCCCAGCCGGGGGTGGCCCGCAGATCGCCGAAGCCGCGGGGGAAGCGTCGCAGTCCCGCTGTGATCGCGCCCTCCACCTGGATTTCCTTGGGCTCATCCCCGGGAAGGCGGGACATCATCGCGCGTTCCGGCTCGAACAGGGCAACCGGCATCGGGTCTTCGCCGTCGGTGGTCTGCACGGTGCCGGTGTCCGGGTCGATGCCGGTGGCGACCTGCCCCAGCCCGAGCGAGGGGGAGTTCATGTAGAGCAGCCGGCCGTGGTCGTCGACTTTGTCGCTCAGCTGCGCCCCGGCCGCCAGGATCTCGGCCTGGCTGACGGCCCGGTCGTCGATGTGGAACCGCTGCCGCGGTGGTTGCTGCCGGTCACGCCGCTGCTTCTTGGGCTTGAACCGTCCCATCGAGGTTCCCCCTCCGTGTGTGATCAGCCAAGCCTCGGTCAGGCGCGAGCGACGGCACAAGACCGCCTCACGCCATACGCACTGCCCGGTCGCAGCGTCTGACCGCATCACGCAAGGCGCCTGTTGACCTGACGGACCAGAAGCCGCCCCGGTCCGCCGGAAGCCGCCGCATCCCCGTCGCGTGAGTGGCTCTTGACTGTCGTCACCGGCCTGCGGGACGGTCGTGGCGCAACTATGCGCAACCGACTCGACACGGGAGAGCGCCATGACGTTACGGTTCGTCGGGATCGACCCCAATACTGGAGGCGAGGGATCGCCCACGGTGTGGGTGGAAGAGGACAGCGCGGACCTGGTCCTCCAAGGTGAGGAAGCCGACGGACTCCTCCAGGCCATGGTCGGCTCCACCGAGTGGGTGGCCGGCCACAAGACGGGGATCCCCGCGCACGAGCGGGTGATCCGGATTCCGGCCCGCATGGTGCCGATTCTGAGGGAGGCGTGCGATGCCGCTGAACGCGCAGCAGCTGAAGACCGCGACGTTCGCTGAGCTGCTCGCCGACACCCACCACACGGCTGTTCATCTGGAGATGCGCGACGCCTATGCCGTCGGTGACGAAACAGACGACTACGCCGCATTCCTGCGGACCGGCATGCCGAACCTCGATCCGGCCCGCTCGTTCTGGCCCCAGTGGATGCCGCTCGTCAAGGACGCGGTCGCCCGCGGCGTGGTCATGCGCCGCGCCCGGATCGTCTCCGAACCGGTCACCGACTACATCCGCTACGAGCACGCCATCACCCCGCTCAACCTCCAGGCCGGAGAGGACGTGCGCTGGCTGCCCCGCCGCCGCGCCTCCGACATCCCGCTGCCCGGCAACGACTTCTGGCTCCTGGACGGCGAGCTCGTGCAGTTCCACCACTTCACCGGCACCGGCGACTGGGCAACCGACGGCAAGGAACGCACCACCGACCCGGCCGCCGTCACGCTGTGCACCACCGCGTTCGAGACCGTGTGGGAGCGCGGCATCCCGCACGAGAAGTACACCGTCTAGGCCCCTGAGCAGCCCCATGACCGCATCCCCATCGTCCAGCGCACAGGCAGCCCGTGAGGCACTGGCCGTGCGCTTGCAGCACCTGCGCAAGGACGCCGACCTCACCGGGAAGGACCTCTCCGCCCGGTGCGGCTGGCACCCCGCGAAGACCACCCGCATCCAGAAGGGCGACGCCCCGCCCTCGGACACCGACATCCGGGCCTGGTGCGCGGCGTGCGGCGCGGACGACCAGGCCGACGACCTCATCGCCACCGCCCGCGCGGTCGACTCGATGTACCTGGAGTGGCGCCGCCTGCACAAGGACGGGATGCGCAAGGTCCAAGAGGGCTGGTATGCCCTGCACGAGCAGACCCGCGTCTGCCGGGTCTACGTCTCCAACGTGCCGCCCGGCTTCTTCCAGACACCCGGCTTCGCCACCGCCCTCATGGGCCAGATCACGGCCTTCCAGGGCACCCCGAACGACGTCGCCGAAGCGGTCGCCGCCCGGGTCGCCCGCTCCCGCTTCCTCTACGAGGGCGGCCACCGCTACGTCGTCCTCATGGAAGAGTCCGTCCTGCGCTACCGCACCGCCGACCCCGACGCCATGCGCGGCCAGCTGCGCCACCTCCTGGCCGTGATGCCGCTCGCCTCCGTCTCGCTGGGGATCATCCCGTTCACCGCGCAGCGCACCGTGTGGCCGCTGGAGGCGTTCTACCTCCACGACGACGACGTGGCCGTGGTGGAGACCCTGACGGCAGAGATCAAGGTGACGCAGCCCCGCGAACTCGCCGACTACGCCAAGGCGTTCACCGGCCTCGCGGAGATGGCCGTCTACGGCGACGCAGCCCGCGCGCTCATCCGGGCCGCGATCGACGCCCTGGAGTGAACTTCCGCAATTTCCCGCAATCTCGTTGAGGACGGAGCGGGCGCCTCCGTAGCGTCGAACGACACCGACGCACCCCAGCACACGGAGGCGGTGCCCATGAGCGCACCCACACCCGCCGGCCCCGCACCACAAAGCCCCGGCCTCCACCCGCCCGCCTTCGGCTGGCCCTCCCCGGCGCTGCTGGCCCGCGCCGACCGCGGCTACGCCCGCTTCCTCGCCGTCCAGGCCCCGGACGCCGACACCGGCGACCACGACCAGGACGACGACGTGGCGGGCGCACGATGAGCGACACCCACGTCGTGCTCTACGACCCGCGCGGCCTGATCGAGGCCGAACTCCCCCTGGACCGCGCCCCGCACGAGGCACTCGTCACCGCCGTCCTCGCGTGGAAGAACCCGGACCTCGCACCCCGCGACTACGAGCAGATCGCCCTCCAGCTCACCGGGCACGCCCGCGCAGTCGCCGCCGACGTCCAACGCCACGCCGCCGCCCTGTCGAAGAACGACGGCCGCGGCGCCCTCGCCGAAGTCGTCCTGCGCGAAGCCGCCGGCCGCCTGGCCGCACCGCTCAAGGGAACCGCCCACTGCGCCCAGAACCGCGCCCGGCTCGTGCAGGCCCTCTACACGCGGCTGGACCGCCTCACACAAGCCGCCCCAGCGGCTCCATAACCCGAGAAGCCCTGCCACAGGGGAGCTCGTTGGGCAGGTATGACGACCTACGATCCTGCGCGACGCGCTGACCGCCCGCGCTCAAAGGGACGACACCTGAGACCGCCAGACGCACCCACCGCAAAGGAGCCGGCCGCCTCATGGTGACCCTGCGAGAACTGACCACCGAAGACACCCATGCCCTTACCCGCATCTACAGCGGGGCCTCCGTCCGGCACACCACCGGCAAGCCCCTCACCCTCGACCAGGCCCACGAGAAGATCCGCACGGCCCTGGCCCGAGCTGCCGAGACACCGCGCGCGCAGTGGAGCTGGGGCATCGCCGCCACCGGCGAGATGATCGGCCTGATCTCCCTGCGGCGACGAACCCCGACCATGGGCACCCTCAGCTACATCCTCCGCGAGGACATCTGGGGCAACGGCTACGCCACCGAAGCCGCCAAACACGCCGTCGACTTCGCCGTCACCACGGCCGGCCTGGAGCGCCTGGAGGCCATGCACCACCCCGACAACCCGGCATCCGGCCGCGTCCTGGCCAAAGCCGGCTTCACCCGCACCGGCACCGCCGACCGGCCCACCGAGGACGGAACCACCGTGGCATACCAGGTGTACGCATTGCCGTTGCCCTGGGCCCCGCTTGGTCGTTGAGGGGGTGTTCACGTCCCCCGCGCGAACGCAGTGTGGCCCGGCCGGCCGAACCGGTCGGGCCACACTGCTGAGTACGAAGGAAGGGCCGGCGCCGGGCACGCGCCGTACCTCACACCACGACCGCCCCGGGGCCGGTCGTGGCAGCGGGCGCGGCGGCGGACGGGCAACGGTCAGGGCCTACATCTGACGCCCCAAGGGGACACGCGTCGACGCACCATGATCGGATCGCCACAGCCTGCGTCGTTGATCCCTTTGGAGCCTTCATGACATTGCGGTTAGCAATCACTGCCGAGCCGATACCTTCCCATGTGTCCGCGCTCGATTACATCACCGGCCCGGCCCTTGAGCAGGGCCACGAGGTTGCGCTCTACGCCCCCCTCATGTTCCGCAGCGAAGCCCAGCGGCGCGGAGTGGAGTTCCACAGGGCAGGAACAGACTGGACATGCGATCGCGCCGTTCAGCGGGCAGCGAGTGAGATCTGGAAGGCGTCCGGAAACGTACCCTTCAACCGGTACGTCTTCGGTCAGCTCTGGCCAGATCAGGCCGAGAAGAAGGCCCATGACCTGATCACCGCGTGGACACGGGCGCGGCCTGACCTGGTGATCGCCGAATGCAGCGATCTCGGCGCGCACCTCGCGGCGAAGGTCCTGCAGCTGCCCGTGCTCGCAGCCGACAACGGCCTCGGCCCGCTACTCCTGGACCTCTGGGATACCGACATCGCGCCCGCGTTGACCTCGCTCTACAAGCAACACGAGCAGGACACGCCCGTCCTCCCTGAGATGCTCACCCCCGCGCCGGCCCAGTGGTTCTACAAGACGCCCCCGTCATCGGCGCGCGCGGTCCAACGTACCGTCGCGGGGGACTGGACAGCCCTGCCCGAGTGGCTGGACCGCTTCCCCACCTCCCGCCCCCTTGTCTACGTGAGCCTTGGCACCCTGACCACCGCAATGGCGGGGCTCCGTACCATCGTGGCGGACATCTACCAAGAGATCCTGGCCGCTCTCTCCGTGATCGACTGCGACGCGATCGTGTCCGCGGGAGATCTCGCGGAGCACTTGCAGAGCACGGACCCCCGTATCAATGTCGTCAAGCACGTCCCGCAGCCCGCGCTCCTGCACCGTGCCAGCCTGTTCGTGACGCACGGAGGCCGGGCATCCCTGCTCGACGCAGTGCAGGGCACAACGCCCGTCCTGGGCATGGGGATTGTTGCCGACCAGCCCGACAACGCCACCGCCTTCGCACGGCGCGGCCTCGGCCACGCGCTGGAACTCACGGCGACGCGCAAGGAGATCACCGAAGCCATGACGGCTGTCCTTGGCGACCCCTGCTACGCCGCCGCCATGACCGCCGCCAACGCCGAGCTGTCACAGCGCTGCCACCGCTCGACATCACGGAACTGCGGGACAGCAGGTGATTCACATCCGCTAGGAGTCCTTGCAGAAAGATCATCTGTCGTCTGGGAGAAGCTCCAGCAGCACCTGCCACACAAAGATCATTCTGCAAGGACTCCATAGGGCTCGCAGAACAACAACATGCGCACTCATGTTGCCCGGACGTGGGGTGTCAAGTCCCAAAAACCACAAGTTAATTCCCTGCAAGCCCATAGAGCCAGGTGCCTGCCAGGGCGCGGCGGTCACCGGTGAGGACGTAGCGTCGGGCGGCGTGTCGTTCCGACTGCCAGTTGAACCCCCGCCGGATGAACCCTCGGCGCGGGGTGCGGCGGGCGGTTCGGCGGGTGGCCGGGCTGGCGGTTGAAGCGGCGGATCAGGCGGGCAGGGTGTCGAGCGCGGCCTGCCAGGGATACGCGTCCAGGTTGCCGTGCCTGGGTTTGTGGGGCACGAACCCGTTATCGCCGAGCAGCAGGGTCACGCCTGCTGCTCGGAGGGTCTCCACGCTGCGTGGCACCGCTGGGTGTGCGTGCTGGGCGTCGTTCCAGTGCGGCAGGGCAACGGTCGGGATGCGCAGCCCGATCGCCTCGGTCACCAGGCCCAGAGCCAGGGTGTCCGACGTGCCGGCGGCCCATTTGTGCAGCGTGTTGCTGGTGAGCGGAGCGACGAGGATCGCGTCGGGCACCGGTAGCACGTCCGGCTGGCTGGGGAGCTTGTACTGGTAGCGGACGGGGTGGCCGGTGAGCTGCTCCAAGCCCCCGATCCCGCCCGCGGCGACAGCTTCGGGGTCCTCGGCAGCCCACCGGTACGCGGACGGCGTGAGGATCAGGCAGACGTCCCAGCCGGCCTCCTGGGCGGCACGGATGGGGATCCGTATGCGGCGGGCCGGAGGGGCAGCGCAGGCGATCAGGTACAGGGTGCGGTTCGTCATCCGGGCAGTCCACAGCGATCAGCCAGCGCACGCAAGCGGCGCTCTGCACTGCCGGTGCCCAGCAGTCGCAGGTCCTCGACCAGGCTTTTGGAGCGGGCTGGGGCCTTGACCCTTGATCGTGGACACCGGTTGTCATGCGGCAGTGGCCAGCGTAGTTGATCGTTGCTCGAAGGCGGTCGGGCTGATCTGACC
>NZ_JBSHBP010000109.1:0-15399 GCF_053612065.1 Streptomyces sp. NPDC054765
AGCAGCCTCGGCTACCGCAGTCCCGCCGAATATGAGACCGCACTCGCAGCCTGACCACCACACCAATGGTGTCCGTCAAAGCGGAACAAGCTCAGAGCGCGGAGCCCCGGGATGCAATGTCCCCCGATTGGGTCCCGTCATGAACGACCCGACGCTTCGCTGACGACTCCCCTCACACCACAGGGCGCAGCGGTAGCGCGGCGCGGGGGTCGCCAGGCTGTGCCGAGTTCTTCGTCGATCGCGTCGCACAGCGGCGCCAGAACGTCGGCGTGGTGGCAGTCAGGTCACCAACGGCGTGGCGCATCGCGGCGTGGGGTCGCCGGCGGATCTGCCTGGCGGACCACCGCGCACCGCGGGTTCGTCAAAGGTCCGCGACGTCGCCGGGGTAGCTGGAGTTCGGTGATGAGGGCCCGCTCGTGCAGGTCGTAGTCGAGCGCGGCGGCCGGGCGGATCGGTCAATGCCGCGATGGACGCACCACCCGGGCGTGTAATAACTCCTATCCGCCCAGGCCGACAGGATGAGATGCGAGTCGTGTCTACCTGCTGAATGAGGCCCAAATGACCAGTTCGCGCACCGTGTTGCGGCACCTGGCCCGCATCGCCGCGACCGCTTGCTGTGCCGCTGCCCTCGCTGTCACGCAGACCGTGCAGGCCTACGCAGCGAGCCGGACAGTCAGTTTTAACTTCGAGCATCTGTGGCAGACGCCGGAGTTCAAGACCGCCGGCGGTGCCATTGCCTTCAGGGTCATCAAGTGCAACCGGCCAAACAGCGACATGACGGTGGTGCTGTGGGACACCGACGGCTGGAACCAGGAATTGGAGAGGGCGGTCATCAAGTGCCGTCCAGGGGCGAGGGCCACGTTGGGGGACGGGACGAAGCCCGGCAATTTCATGTTCGAACTCGGCAAGCTGGATGACGGCAAGGCGCTGAAGGGTACCGCCACCTACTCGTACAGGGGCTGATCCGGCTGGGCGCCTGGTCTCCGCACCGGTCCTATCCGCTCAACGCAGAGGCGGTGCACAGCACTTCGAGTGACCTCCTTTCGGCGGGTGCGCCCAGACGAGATCGCGAGAGCAGGCATGGCTGCTGTCAGACCCCTTCGATTCACTGTCCTGGAACAGATCCGAGGGGTGGAACATGCTCGAGCTGGTACACAACGATCCGCGCGGTTGGTTACTGCACTTCTTCAGGACATACGCAGTCCCGAGTCGGGCGCCAGAAGGGACAGGGTTCGTCTACGTGCTCGCCATCACGGGCGATGTGTCGTACGTCAAGGTGGGCTCCACGGCACAACCTCACTCCCGCCTTCAGACCCTGCGTACAGAAGCGCACCGTCTCGGCGCGACCGTTACGCAGGCCTGGCTGTCACCAGCACACCCTGCTTACACCAGCACCGAGGCCAGGGCTCTAAGGGCCTGCCGCGAGATCTCCCTGTCGTCTACGCCGCGCAGCGAATACTTCCCCAGCCTCGACTTCACGGCCGCGCGCCGCGAGGCGGTCAAGGCGTTCCTGGGCTTCTCCGAGAGCCCCACAGTCTCGACGACGACACGAGCAGCTGGCCTTTACGAACCCACTCCGCGCCATATCAGAGCGCGCCTGGAGCCAAGCGTCTGGGACCTGCGCTTGAGGCAGAGGCGCTACTTCGCAGAAGGTAGCGCCCGTACCCGCTTTCTAAGGCGTGGTGTTGCAACACCACCCCCACCACCACCCGGCCCCTTGGCGGCGTTCCGGGAGTTACTGTCTCCGTCCGCCCCAGTGATCGAGCTGTCGTCCCGCCAGCTGCTCGGGAAAGTGCCGCTGCCGCCCCCGCAGGCGAACTGACTGGCGGCGTTCGTTTGAGGTTGCTTGTACCGATGACTTGTTCTGCGGGCTCCGCAGCTCTGAACAATCGCGGGTGCTGGGTGCCACGGGGGTACGGTGACGGCGAAGGTCCCGGAGTCAATTGGAGTGACTCCGGGACCTTCCTTCGTGTGGGTCAGGCTGCCCAGCCGACGGAGGAGACGTAGGTGTAGGCGTCCCAGTCGGTGCCGAGGGCCTGGATGATTTCGTCCCAGATGGCGTCCAGCTCGTTGGTGTCGCCGGCGCTCCAGGCGTCGACGGCGCGGTCCCACACGCCTCCGCGGACGTTGATGTCGCGGGTTTCCAGGGCGCGCTGGTGGCGGTGGTGGACCTGGGACTGGTCGACGGGGTCGATCTCGATGCGGGTTCCGCGGCCGTGGTTGTTCAGGCGGCGTTTGAGGTCGGCGACGACGTTGCGTCGGCGCAGTTCCCAGTACGCAGCGTCCAGGCGGGCGAGGTTGGCCTTGTTGGGGGTCGTTTCTTCGGCGAGCCAGGCGATCAGGGTACGGGGCCGGACGTGGATGCCGGCGCGGTCCATGGCCTCGTAGCCGGCGTCGGAGGCGGTGAGGTAGCGCAGGCGGGCGGCCAGGCCGCGCTCGGAGGAGACGGGTGACTCGATGCCGGTGACCATGTGGTCGAGCCCTTCCCGCAGGGCCTTCCAGCCAGCCTTACCGCGGGCCCGGTAGGCGCCCAGGTCTGTCCAACGGCCTTGCTCGGTGCCAGCCATCAGCGGGTCACCTGCCCGACGGTGTACTCACCGGAGGCCTTGGCGTCGCTGTACTTGATCTTCATGTCGGTCACGCCGCGGCCCTCGGGGAATACCTGGCGCCAGTCGCCGGTGACGTGCAGCTCGTCGGTGCCCACCATCGCGATGACGTCCAGGCCGGCCTGGTGGGCCTTATAGGCCTTGCCCCAGAGGTTGGCGTACGCCTGGCTGTGGATGTTGTGCATCCAGTCTTGGCGGACCATTTCCCGGTTGTGAATCGACTCGCCCATTGTGGAAACGAACTTCGAATACATCGCCTTGACGTACTCGTTGGTGATCGTGTCCTCATCTTCGATCGCCTTCGCCCGCGCGGCGGTGAGAATTTTGCGGAGCGCGTCGAGGAAATTCTCTGTCGCGCCGGACGTCCATGATTCGTGAATCTCGGGTGCGCGAATAAGGCCGTATTTCGGTTGGGAGAGGCGCATTAGCAGCCTGAGAGTGGCGTCTGTGACCCACAGTGCCCCGTCGGTGTCGCGGTCGCCGAGGGGGTTGGGCAGGTGCGGGTGGTGCCATTCGTCGGGGGTGATCAGGTGGACGCCGGAGCGCTTGGGGTCCACGCCGTCGGCACCGGTGGTGTGCTCCAGCTTCCCGATCGGCAGCCAGCACTTGAGGGCGGAGAGGTAGGCGGCGTTGGCGTCCAGGGCGGTGACCTGGACGCTGCCGGGGAGCTTGAGGGAGAAGTCGGGGTGGTGGAAGGCGGGGCGGGCCTCCCAGATCTGGTCCGGTTCCTTCTTCGAGGGCTTCTTGAGGATGTCCGGCAGCGCCGGGTAGGCGGTGAATTTGTAGCGGGCGGTCGCTCGGGTCTCTTCGAACATCGCCATGACGTCCGGGATGGCGCGCTTGATCAGCACCTTCAGTGCGGCCTCGGTGTCGCCTTCGGCGCGCTCCAGCTCCTCGTGCACGGCGCGGGTGATCAGGGCGTGGATCTCGTCCTGGGCGCGGGCGGCGGACTTCGCGCGGCGCTGCGGGCGCGTGGGGACGGGGGCCGGGACGGGTGAGGCCGGAGCCGGCGGCGCCGGTGCGGGGGCGGGCTGCGCGGCGGGAGCGGGCTGCGGGGTCGTGGCGGCCGCCGGGGGCTGGCACATGGCGCCGGGGTGCAGGGGGCGGCCGTCGGTGGACTGGTAGGGCGTGGTGACGCCGCAGCGGATGCACGGGCCCGGCTCCCCTTGGATGGCCAGCCCGTCGGCACCCCGTGCGGTCTGCGCGGCCTCCGGCGCGACGAACGCCGGCGCTGTCACGGTCGGCTCCTGGACGGCGGCCGAGGGGCCTGCGGGGGCCGGGTGGATGCGGGCAAGGCCCTCCAGGAGGCGGAGGTACTTGAGGCGTCCGGGCGGCTGCGGCTCGCTGCTGCCCTCTTCCCAGTTGGTGATCGTCTGACGGCTGACGCCGCAGGCCGCGGCGACCTGGGCGACCTTGAGGCCGGCGGCGTCGCGCAGACGGCGGCGCTCGGGCGGCTCGGGCATCGCCGCGGCCAGTCGCGCTTCCTCCAGCAGGGCTTCCACACCTGCGAATTCGTCATCACTCATACGCGTAGCGTACATGAGCTGGGCAGATTCTAGAAGTTGATTTGACGCTCATTGGACAGTGATTTGGCGTTGGTTGTACGATCGTGTTCCGCTCGGCACCAGTCCGTTTCTGGAGGACCACGTGAGTTCGCCCCACTGCCGCCCCTGTCCCGCGCCGCCATCGGCGAAGCTCGCGGGACAGGCCGTATCGGGCGACTGGTCCGAGGAGGTCCTGGCCGGAATCGTCTTGCCGAGCGTCCTGGACGGCGCGGTGCCTCAGCCCCGCACGGGCCGTCCGGTCGTGGTGTTCGTCGCCGGGCAGCCCGGCAGCGGCAAGACGCTGGTCGTCGACCTGGTGCACGCCGCGCTGCAGCGGCGGGGCGGGGCGGTGCGGGTGGACCGCGACGCCTACAAGGACGCCCACCCCCACTACACCGACGCCCTTGTCGAGGACGTGCGCACCGCCATGGCAGTTGACCGTCCCTCACTGACCCACCTTCGGCGCACCGGCCACGCGCTGAGCTGGTCCCGCTGGCGCCGCCGTCATCAAGCCATCGCCAGACGCTGCCACTACCGCCACCGCACGCGAGGTCACGAACTCCCGCAATCTGACGGAACGTCAGCCAAGTACACTCAGGATCACGGCTCTGACCAGCAGGGATAGCGAACTGCGACTGGAGTACTAGGAGCGGGCGGAGACCGAACGCGCGTTGGCGGCGGCCGCCGCCAACGCGGTGCGCCAGGAGCTGGCGTGCGAGGCCTGCGGCTACCGGTGCCGGACCGAGGCCCTGGTCGTGGAGCCGGACTGGCCGCCGCGACCTGGCCCACCGACCTGGACGACGCAGCCGGCGTCGCCGCCGTCACCGACCACGTCCGGGCGTTCCGGACCGAACAGAAGTGGCGCTGGTTCCGGCGCAACCCGAACGGCGCGGACGCCGTCGCGGCGGCCACGAAGGCCGCCGACACCGCCCGGGAGCGGACTGTCGAGTGGTTTGGTTCACCACCCCTTACTAGCATCCTAGGATGCTAGGATTGCGTGTGTGGGTGATGAGGAAGTCAAGCAATTCAACGTGTACCTGCCGATCGGACTGATCAAGCAGGTCAAGTACCGCGCCATCGAGTCGGGCATGTCGTTGTCAGCACTCGTCGCTGACGCGCTGCGCGCCTACCTCGACGACGCCCAAGGGAACGATCAGCAATCGCCCGAGAAGGAGACCTGACATGACGACCGAAGGTATCGAGGCCGTTTTCCTGACGACGCACAACTGGGGCAAGGCGGCGAAGTTCTTCCAGGCGCTGGGCTACGAGCTGGAGTTCGCGACGGACCACAACTCCGGCCAGCTCCGCAACGGCGACGGTCCCTACGTGTTCATCGCCGAGGTTCCCCAGGACCAAGAGCCCCAGACGCGGATCGTGCTGGCGGCGCCGGACGCAGACGCGTTCCGTCCCGATCCTGTCGTCGAGGTGGTCAAGCCGTTCGAGGACACCCATTACGGGACCAAGGAGATGACCGTCCGCGACCCCGACGGGCGCCTGTGGAGCCTCCAGGCTCCCGCCAAGAGCTGACTGCGACGAAGGGGAACACCATGGCGCACGAGCAGATCGAGGCACCGGACAACACCGCGGTGCGGACCGCCCTGTGGCGGGCGATACACCTCCAGGTCGACCCACCCCCGCATGTGGTTGAGGACGAGATCGGACTGCGTCTGGCGGCCCCCGGCGACGGCTGGCGCAACCGCCCCGACATGGATCCTCAGGCCACCAGCGGGTTCCGGGCGGCCATCGTGGCCCGCGCTCGTTTCATCGAGGACCTGATCGCCGAGCAGGCCGACCGGGGCGTGACCCAGTACGTCATCCTGGGAGCCGGTCTGGACACCTTTGCCCAGCGCAAGCCGGATCTCGCCTCCCGCCTTCAGATCTTCGAGGTCGACCAGCCCGGCACCCAAGCCTTCAAGCGCCACCGCCTGGTCGAACTCGGCTACGGCATCCCCGACTGGCTGCACCTGGTGCCGGTCGACTTCGAGGCCGGCGCGTCTTGGTCCGAGCAGCTGTCCACTGCCGGCTTCGATCCCGGCCAGCCAGCGGTCATCGTCTCCACCGGCGTCACCATGTACCTCACCAAAGACACCACCGCTGCCACCCTGCGCCGGATTGCCGGGCTTGCACCCGGCTCAACGCTCGCCATGACCTTCCTACTGCCGACCGAACTGGTCGATGCCGCCGACCGCCCCGGCCTCCGGGCGAGTGGAGACGGGGCACGAACATCAGGGACGCCGTTCATCAGCTTCTACACCCCGCAGGAAATGCTGGCACTGGCCAGCGAAGCCGGCTTCAAAGGCTCCCGACACGTGCCGGGAGCCTTGCTCGTCGATCGCTACTTCGCCGATCGCACCGACGGCCTTCGCCCGTCAAGCGGAGAGGACCTGCTGCTGGCCACCACCTGACCCTCGTCAACGCCGTCTGTTCCGACCCGCTGTGACAAGCGCGGATACGTCTCCCTCGGCACTATCACCGCAGCTGCTCTCATTGTCTGGTTCCACTCGTGACCGCGATGCGGCGGATTCCAATGGCGGCTCAACCGACGGCCAGAGCACGGCCGATAAACGGTGTTGTCCCCGCCTGTGATGGTCGCTATGGTCGGCCGGGTGACTGCCGGGTCGGCCATGGGCCACGCACGAGTGAGGTTCCCGGCCTCGGCGTGAGCACGAGGCGGGCAAGAGGCCCGCCACCCTTCTCCGCGTCTTAGCTCCGGCGCCCGCATCCGGCGCCCCGTTCCAGCGGATCCCAAGACCGGAGATACACCACTGATGCCCTATGACCAGCAGTACCCGCATGAATCCGAGCTGCCGACGGCTGGCGTCCAGCTGAACCACACGGCTGTCTACGCAAGCGACCGGTACCTGTCTGCCGAGTTCCTCGCCGTGATCCTGGGCCTGAAGGTCGCCGCCCCGTTCGGGCCGTTCTTGCCCGTCGACCTCGGCAACGGCGTGACGCTCGACTACTACGAGAAGAGGGACGAGCCGATCCAGTCGCAGCACTACGCGTTCCTCGTTCCTGACGAGCAGTTCGACGGCGTGATCACTCGTCTGGAGGCGGTCGGGGTCACCTACTACGCCGACCCCAGCCACACCGAACCCGGCCGGATCAACACTCTGTTCGGTGGTCGCGGCGCCTACTTCGACGACCCGGACGGTCACAACATGGAGGTCATGACTCGGCCTTACGCCCGCCCCTAGGGCATGACCGGGCTGTGATCAAGACGTGCCTCGGGTGAGGTCTTTGATCCAGATCATCGAGGCGCGCAGGTGGAGGCCGGCGAGGTAGCTGTCGGGGGTCTTGTCGTGTCGGGCGGCGATGCCTCGCCATGCTTTGAGCTTGTTGATCAGGCGCTCGACGGCGTTCCTCTCCCTGTAGAGGTCGGCGTCATGGCTGACGGGCCGGCCGCCTCCGGGGCCCTTCCTCTTCCGGTTGGCGGCCTGGTCCTTCTTCTCCGGGATGACTGCCTTGATACCGCGTCTGCGCAGGTGGGCCCGGTTGCCGCGGGACGAGTAGGCCCTGTCCCCGGCGACCACGTCCGGCCGGGTGCGAGGGCGTCCCACGGGCCCGCGAACGCGGATCTCCCCCAGCACAGGAATGAACTGCGGACTGTCGGCGGCCAGGCGGACCTTGGAGGTCTGCCCGCCCCGCGAGCGCCCGAGCAGGGCAGCCTTCAGCCGGAGCTTTCGACGACGCCGGACGCGTCGTCGCTCCTCCCGCGCGGGATCGGCTTCGGCTTCCTGTCCGTCTTGTTCTTCGAGACCGCCCCCTTTGACCTGACCTTCTCCTCGTCGGCGGAAGCCTTCTCCAGAGCGGTGAGCACGTCCTGGCCCAGATGCATCCCAGCGGCGTCGTGGTGGGCCCGCCCGGTGGTGGAGTCGATGCTGACCAGCGACAGGTCCACCTCACCCTGCTTCGCGGCCTCTGCGATCACACCCTCCAGCAGGGCCTCGAAGACCCCGGCGTCAGGCCACTGCCGGAAGCGGTTGTGGACGGTCGACCAGGCGCCGAACTCCTGCGGCATCTCCCGCCACTGACCGCCCGTCTTGAACCGCCAGATCACGCCCTCGAACTGCTGCCTCAGCCGTTCGGGGTACGGGCCGTACTCGCCAATCGGCAGGTACGGACCGATGAACTCCCAATCCGCATCGGTAAGTTGCACTCGCGTCACCAAAGACGATCTACCGGATCAGGCTCCACCACGCGGGCCAAACCCGTCGATTGATCACGACTGGATACGCGCCCTAGGCCCCATTGCGGGCGCGCCGGGCGTCGCGCACGGAGGCCTCCAGCGCGGCCATCAAGTCCACCGGCGGCTGCGGCTCAACAGGTGGTGCCGTCTGTCCGCCGGCGGCGAGGGTGTCCACGAGGAGGTTCAGCGCCTGGGCGTAGTCGTCGTGCAGCTCGGTGATGTCCACGCCCGTCATCTCGGTCATCAGCAGCTCGGCGATCTCCAGCTCCCGGTCGGTGGTCGGCGCCGGGCTGGACAGGTCGCCGGGGTCACGGATTTCCTCGGGCGTGACGAAGAGGTTGTCGCGATGTTCCGGGCCTGCCGGTCGGCGAGGGACCGGCTGATCATGCTGCTGTTGTCGAGGGTGGGGCTGCGTCCGGGGCAGGTCGCCGGTCTGCGGATGTCGAGAACGTGCCACCGGCTTCGTCCCAGGGGCATCAGCGGCCACCACCGGCCGCACGAGGGAGAAGAGGAAGAAGGAGAGACCAGCATGGCGATTCAGCGGATGGACAACGTCGGCATCGTCGTCGAGGACATGGATGCCGCCATCGCGTTCTTCGTGGAACTCGGTATGGAGCTGGAGGGCAGGGGGGAGGTCGAGGGCTTCTTCGCCGACCAGTGCACCGGACTCGACGGCGTCCGCTGTGACATCGCGATGGTCCGGACCCCGGACGGTCACAGCCGGCTCGAACTGGCGAAGTACCGCAGCCCCGCGGTGATCAGCGCCGGGCCGCGCAACCGGCCGCACAACATTCTGGGCACGCACCGCGTCATGTTCGCCGTCGACGACATCGAGGACACCGTTGCCCGACTGCGCCCTCACGGCGCCGAACTCGTCGGCGAGATCGCCCGGTTCGAGGACAGCTATCTGCTCTGCTACCTCCGCGGCCCGGAGGGCATCATCGTCGGACTGGCCGAGCAACTGCGCTGAGAAGGAGAAACCGAACCATGCAGCCGAACGAGATCATCGAGGTTCGGAACCGCCCGATCAGCCAGGAGCTGCCGGCCCGTGACGTGACCCGCCTGCCCTACGTCGCCTCACGTCAGGCGCTGGCGAGGAAGTCGATGGCGCGTTCGTCTAGTTCGGCCGCGCAGCGTACGCCGCGGGTGCGGAAGCGGGCGAGGTCGCTGCGCATGCGGGTGACGGCCTTACGGGTGCGGACGGACCGTACGCCGTCCATGTGGTCCAGGGCCCGGTTCCAGGTGGCGCACGCTTGCTCGATCTGGCCGCGCTTGAGCTGCATTTCGGCGCCGGCGACCAGGTCCAGGGCGACGATCCGCGCGTAGGTACCGGCGGGGCGGGCGCCGGCGGCGCGGCCGTACTGCTCGGCGGCGGTCCGGTGGTCGCCGAGCGTCTCGTAGACCTTGGCGTTGCGCGAGTACACCGATGCGGCAGGAGGTCCCCAGGCCAGGGCCCAGAACGGCACTTCGTCGCCGGGGTCTGCGCTCAGCAGGGCGCTTGCCCGCTCGGCTTCGGCGAGGGCGGTCGTGCGCTGTCCGGCCTTGGCCAGGGTGTGGGCGTGGACGACACGGAAGAGGGATTCCGTCTGGGTATCGACTTTGCCCTTGGCGCGATTCAGCCCTGTCTCGGCCAGGCCGAGGCAGTGTTCAGGCCGGTGCAGCTTGAGCCCTTGCATTGCCATCGTGCGCATCACGAACCCGTCGTGCCCGGTGACGTCGGATTCGACGGCGAGTGCGTAGGACTGAAGGTAATAGCGCTGCGCGAGGCCTTGCTGGCCTGCGTCGTAGGACTTCCAGCCCAGCAGGTGCACGCCGCGGGAGGCGGCGGAGAGCATGTGCTGGCGGATTTCCCCTGTGCGGAAGCGCCCCCGGCATAGGGGGGCGACGTCGTCGCGCAGGTACTGCACGAGTGCGCTGCGGCCGTGTTGACCGCCGTGGCGTTCGTCCATCTCGGAGAAGACGCGCACCATGTCGCGCACGGCGGCGACCTCGGCCATGCCGACGGCGTGACCGGAGCGGGCCGCAGCGGTGCGGTCAGCGATCTCCTGCACGTAGGTCAGGGGCAGAGCAGCTGCGGCCACCGAGTACGCGGAGGACGTGAGGAAACGTCGCCGGTCCAACTCGAACCTCCACATCGGCAGCAGGGCATCGATCGGGTCGGCCCCGAGGGCCAGCCCGATGCTGTCATCCTCCTCAGGCTCAGCTAATCCGAGGTCGGCCGGGGTGAGCAGGCGGCCGAGGCGCCTGGACAGCGCGACGGCGAGGTAACGACCGGTGTCGCCCTGGGGGGTAACGCCGGCGATCCAGTGCTCGACGGTCGACTTGTTGGTCCGTAAAGACGTGCCGCACTCGGCAGCCACCGCGCGCACCGCCTTGGCCACAGCTGCGTAGGTCAGGCCGGATTCGGCGACGAGCTCTTTGAGCTGCTGGTTTGGCGTGCGCGTGACCATGGGAGCACCTGCCCGTATACCCGATATACCGCTTGCCCTGCCCGCCACCGTACCGCCCTACCGCTGCCGTGGGTTGACTGTTCATCAGGCCGAGCGGCGGGGTCCAAGCGGTTCCCCCGGCCCTGCCGTTCGGGCCCGGTACGGCCGTCTGCCTCGCGCCCACTGGAGGGCGCGGGAGACGCAAGAACCTGGAGGTTTCGATCATGGAGCAGACCACCACCCCCGTCTACAGCGCGCCGGTCGTCCTGGATGCCGGCGACGTCGTCGCGGTGACGCTGGGCACCAACAGCTTCGACACCGCCGACGACACCCAGTACAAGAACGCCTGACCGCGTGAGCGGCCGGGGCCAGGCAGGCAATGAGCGCCACGGCCGGCCCCGGCACCAGGAGGCGCCGGGCCTGTTCGTTCTCGTGCCGGGGCACGGGGACGGGCAGCCCGGCGCCTTCGCCCTTTCGACGAACGCATAGAGGAGAGGCCGATGAGGTGGAGCGCGGGATGGTACGGCGGCACCGGGCACGACCGGCTGCCCGCCGGGGGCCGGGCGGTATCCGGCCTGGACAGCACATGGACGGTCGGCTGGCCGGGGGCACGGGTCCGCGCCGTGGGCCAGGGCCCCGTCGCGCTCGCGGTGATCGGCGAATGCGGCGCCGACGATGACCAACTGGAGCGTGCCCTGCCGGTGGTGCGGGCGAAAGGGTGGCGGGCGCTGACCCGCTGGCCCGGCTCCTACCTGACCATCGCCCGCAGCGGCGAGACCCTGGCGGTGATCGGTGACCTGGCCGGTCAGCACCCGGTGTACTGGCGGACCGACGGCGCCGGGACATGGTGGTCGACCTCCGCCGTCGCGCTGGCGGCGCTGGACGGAGCTCCGGTCGATCCGACGGCGCTGGCCGCCCACCTCGCCCTGGCCCAGCCGGACATCCTGGGGCAGTGGAGCCTGTTCCGCTCGGTGAGCCGGGTGCCGACCGGGCACCTGCTGCTGATCACCCCGCAGGGCGCGGGCACCGTACGGTACGAGCCGGCCGAGTACGAGCCGGTGGACCTGCGCGATGCCGCGCCCACGGTGCGAGCCGCACTCACCGAGGCCGTCGGTGCGCGGTGTGACGGCCGGCCGGTCAGTGCGGATCTGGCGGGGCTGGACTCCACCACGCTGGCCTGCCTGGCCACCCAGCACGGGCCGGTGACCGCGGTGACGTTCGCCGACGCACGCCTGCGGGACGACGACCTGGCGTATGCGGTGCGCACCGCGGCCACGGTGCCGGGCCTCGCCCACCGTACGGTGCCCGGGAGCCCGGACACCGTTTACTACGCCGGCCTTGAGGACCTCTCGGCGCTGCCGGTCACCGACGCTCCGAACGCGTACGTGGTGACGGCCGCCATCAAGCGCACCGTCCTGGACACCGTCGCCGCACGCCGCCCCGCGGGCGTGCACCTGACCGGTGCGGCCGGGGACGCGGTGCTGTCGGCGCCCTCGTCGTATCTGGCGGATCTGCTGCGCGAGCGGCAGCACCGACGGGCCTGGCAGCACGCGCAGGCCCACGCCCGGCTGCGGCACACCTCCGCCTTGACCCTGCTGCGGCGGGCCCGCCCGGCAGCCCGTACGGATCTCGCCGGGGCATGGCGGCAGACAGCGGCCGAACTGCGGCGCCCTCCGCGCCCGTGGGTGCCGCAGGCAGAGCGGCCGGTGGCCTGGACGCCGCTGCTGGCCACCGCCGACTGGATGAGCCCCGACGTACGAGACCGCCTCGCGAGCGCCCTCGACGTCGCCGCCGAACTGACCGACGGGCCCTCCCGGCTGGCGGCGTGGGCGGGCCACCAGGACCTCGCGCGGGTGGGGGCGGACACCACCGGGTGGCGTGACATTGCGCTCGCCGGGCACGGCATCGAGGTCGCCGCCCCGTTCCTGGACAACGAGGTCATCCGGTCCTGCCTGGCCGTGCCTGCCGACCAGCGCGGCGCCCCAGGCCGCTACAAACCGCTGCTGGGCGAAGCGTTCGCCCGTACCGGCGTGCTGCCGCCCTTCGTTCTGTCGCGGGTGACGAAGGGTGGCTTCAGCGCCCTCGCCTACGCCGGCCTGCGCGAACACGCCTCGGTACTGTGGGATTTGCTCGGCCCTTCCTCCCGGCTGGCCGCCGCCGGCCTGGTCACCGAGGCACCGGTGGCCGCGATGCTCCAGCGGGCCGCGGCCGGACAGCCCACCGCCCAGGGCGCCCTGCACCTCGCTGTCGCCGCCGAAGGCTGCGGCAGCTGGAGACCGCCCCGGCCTGGTGGGAGGCGAACTCCCATGTGGCGACTGTGAGAGCACCCATCCGGTCCTCACCGACGAGGGCGGCGCCCTCCTGGACGAGCGCACCGGCCGCTGGACGCATCTGACCCCGACCGCATCAGCTGCCGTGATGCTCCTGCTGGCGGGCGCCACCGAGGAAGAGGCCGCCGGGCAGTACGCCACCCGCTACGGCATCGGCTTCGAGCAGGCCGCCGCTGACGTCCGTACCGTCGCCGCCGCACTCACCGCCCAGGGCCTCGCCGCCACGGAAGCTCCGCGCCGCGGTCGCATCTGGTGGGGGCGGTGGCGATGACGAGCATGGAGGCGTACTCCACTGTCCGCACCGGCACCTTCCTCGAACGCTGCACAGCGGCGGCCGGCCTCGCGCTGGCCCTGGTGCTGCTGCGGCTGCCCTTCCGCCACATCGCACGCGCAGTCCGCTTCGCCCGGCGGACCGGACGCCGCCCGCTGACCGCAGCGCAGGCGGAGGCACTGGTCGAAGCGGTGCGGCACACCAGCCGGCTGTGGCCGGGACGCGCCGCCTGTATGGAGACCTCGCTCGGCGCGGTCCTGGCCGCCGCCCTGCTCGGGCGCCGCCTGCACTGGTGTGTGGGAGTCCGGTTCTCCCTGCCGCCAGTGGAGTACCACGCCTGGGCCGAACTGCCCGAAGACGGCCCGGTGGGCGAGTACACCGATGCCGGCTGGCACCACCACACCGCCCTGACGATCTGACCCGCCCGGACCCTCTGGGCGCCGTGCCCTTCACCCGCCCGGAGCAGTTGTCGCATACGCGTACCCAACCCTCGAAGGAGTGAGCCGTGAACGCCGTCGCCTTGGCCGCCGAGCAAGTCCCCGAGCGCCACTACACCCACCACGAAGGTCGCGGCCCGACGCCGCACCGCTCCAATCCCGTGGTGATCCACCGCGAACTGACCACCCTGGATCTGCGGCCGCACATGCGAGTGGCCGAATTCGGCACGGGCTCGGCCTACTCCACCGAGTTGATCGCCCGTCTTGTGGGCCCCGAAGGGCAGGTGACCAGCCTCGACATCGACACCTATCTGACGCGTTGGGCCAACGTCATCCTGGCCGAGCGGGGCCTGGACAACGCCCGCTGCTTCACCGCCGACGGCACCGCCGGCTTCCGTGAGCGGGCACCGTACGACCGGGTGGTGGCCTGGTGCACCCCGCCGCTGCTGCCCAAAGCATGGACGGATCAGGTCGCCGACGACGGGCTGATCGTCGCGCCGCTGCCGATCGCCGACGTGCCCAACATGACGGTCGTCGCCAAGGTCCGCATCCGCGACGAAGGGCCTGTTGTGGAGGCGGTTTTCACCGGTGGGTACATCGAGGCGACCGCCTCCCCCAAGGGTGACCTCGACCTTCCCGGCCGCTGGGTGGACTGGGAAAACCGTGTCCCCGGCCCCTCCTGGATCTCCCTCGCCTGGCGGGAACAGGACGACCAGCTGCACACCGGCGCCCGCACCGCCCTGGACAGGCTCCTGAACGCCGAGCACACCGAACCGTACGAGAGCGGAGACGCCGACGTCGACTGGCCAAGCTGGCGCACCTTCGCCGCCGCCCTCGGCGACCCGCAGCTCACGATGGCCGGGCTCCGACCAGACCTGTGGGCCATCGGCCACACCACCCCCGACACAGCCGCCGTCATCCAACAGGACGGCGTGATCCTCGCCGACAGCCCCGACTCCCCCTCGCTTTCCGTCCTGCGGGACTGGCTCACGGCCTGGGAGAACGCCGGCCGCCTGGCCCCTGAGACCTACACCCCAAGCCTCATCCCCGCAGACGATGGCCAGGGCCCGGCTGGCTGGCACCTGCGACTGTCCCACTAAACCCGATCACGGAGGGAGGCCCAGATCCGGTTCGGATCTGGGCCCCGACGTTTCCGGCGATGCGCAGTAGGCGAAACTGGGTGAGCTCGGCGGCTGGATTCTGCGTCCGGCCGATGCTGCCGCCGCCGGGCCCCTCCCCCTTCGGCCTGCCGACACCGTCGAGTCCGGTCACGGATGGCCAGCAGTGTCGCGCCGAGCGGCGAAGCCGCCCAGGGTGGGAAAGCGCGCGGGGTCGACTGCTCCGGTCCGCTCGTACTGCTCCAGAACCTCCGTCAATAGGTGCCGGCGGAAGCGCCACTTCAGCTGCTTGTCCGTGCGTGCGGGGTCGGTGGGCTTCATCAGCGCCAGGAAAAACAGTGCCTTGACCAGGAGATAGGGGCCCAGATGCTGCTTGGGTTCTAGGGCCTGTGTGTGGTTGTGATCAACCTTCGGGTTCCGTCCCCGCATGGGGACGGAACCCGGTAGGAAGCTGGGTGTGACGCGCAGGCAACTC
>NZ_JBSHBP010000110.1:0-14446 GCF_053612065.1 Streptomyces sp. NPDC054765
GCCGAACTCACCGTCCGCGACCTCTTCGAAGCCCCCACCGTCACCGGACTCGCCACCCGCCTCCACCACGCAGCCGGAGCACGCACCGCACTCCAGCCCATGGAACGCCCCCACCACATCCCCCTCTCCCACGCCCAACGACGCCTCTGGTTCCTCCACCAACTCGAAGGACCCAGCCCCACCTACAACGTCCCCATGACCCTCCGCCTCACCGGCAACCTCAACACCACCGCACTACGCCACGCCCTCCACGACCTCACCCAACGCCACGAATCCCTCCGCACCGTCTTCCCCGAAACAGCAGGCACCCCCTACCAACAGATACTCGAAGGCGACGCCGCCCAACCCGTGATCGAGATCGTCACGACCCACCGCGACCAGGTGGCGCAGCAGGTGGCCGAGGCCGGGCGCCATGCCTTCGACTTCGTGCATGAGCTGCCCATGCGGGTGTGGCTCTTCCGGACGGCGGCGGATGAGCATGTGCTGCTTTTGCTGGCTCATCACATCGTCAGCGACGGCTGGTCGACGGACCCGCTCGCCCTTGACCTCTCGGTGGCGTACGCGGCGCGGTGTGCGGGGGAGGCTCCGCAGTGGGAGCCGCTTCCGGTGCAGTACGCCGACTACACCCTGTGGCAGCGGCAGATCCTCGGGGACGAAGGCGATCCGGCGAGCCTGATCTCCGGTCAGATCGATTACTGGCGCAAGCAGTTGGCCGGTATTCCGGACCGGCTGGAGCTGCCCACCGACCGGCCCCGCCCGGCCGTGGCCGGCTACCGGGGTGAGGACGTCGCCTTCTCCTTCGATGCGGAGCTGCACGAGGGGATCACCCGGCTGGCGCGGGAGCGCCGGTCGACCGTGTTCATGGTGCTGCAGGCGGGTCTTGCCGCGCTGCTGACGCAGCTCGGCGCGGGCACCGACATCCCGATCGGCTCACCGATCGCCGGGCGCACCGACGATGCCCTCGACAACCTCGTCGGCTTCTTCGTCAACACCCTCGTCCTGCGTACCGACACCTCCGGCGACCCCACCTTCGCCGAGCTGGTGGACCGCGTACGGGAAACGGACCTGGCGGCCTACGCCCACCAGGACGTGCCCTTCGAACGCCTCGTGGAGATCGTCAACCCGACCCGTTCCCTGGCGCATCACCCGCTCTTCCAGGTGATGCTCGTCCTGGCCAACACGGCCGAGGGTGACTTCACGATGCAGGGGCTGGAGGTCTCCGATGACGACTTCAGTGCCTTCGCCGCGAAGTTCGATCTGACCTTCCACATCGCCGAGCAGCACACACCGGAGGGTGCTGCCGACGGGATGACGGGCGCGCTGGAGTTCGCGACGGATCTCTTCGACCGGTCCACCGCCCAGCAGCTGGCCGCCCGCCTGGAACGCCTGCTGCGCACGGCCGTGGCGGACGCCACCCGCCCCCTGACACAACTGGACGTGCTCTCCGACCAGGAACGCCACCAGCTCCTCGTCGAATGGAACGACACCGCACACCACACACCCGCCACCACCCTGCCCGACCTCTTCCAGACACAGACAGCACGCACCCCGCACGCCCCCGCCGTCGAACACGGCACCACCACCCTCACCTACACCCAACTCAACACCCGCGCCAACCAACTCGCCCACCACCTCCTCGCCCAAGGCGTCGGCCCCGAAACAGTCGTCGCCCTCCACCTCCCCCGCTCCACCGACCTCGTCACCGCCCTCCTCGCCGTCCTCAAAACCGGCGCCGCCTACCTCCCCATCGACCCCGACCACCCCACCGACCGGGCGGCGCGGATGCTGCAGAGCGCGTCGCCGGTGTGTGTGCTGACGCACGGGGAGATCGACGGGCGACTGCCGCGGACACCGGAGGCGGTGCGGCTGCTGCTCGACGGTCCGCAGACCGCCGGCGCACTGGCGGGCCGGCCGGAGACGGATCCCACGGATGCCGACCGCCGCACCCCGCTGCTGCCGTCCCACCCGGCGTACGTGATCTACACCTCGGGCTCCACCGGCGTCCCCAAGGGCGTCGTGATGCCGGCGGGCGCGATGGTCAATCTGCTGGCGTGGCATGCGCAGGCCGTTCCCGGCGGGCCGGGACGCCGGGTGGCGCAGTTCACCGCCGTCGGCTTCGACGTGTCGGTGCAGGAGACCCTTTCGGCACTGATGCACGGCGGCACCCTGGTCATCCCTCCCGACGACATCCGCCGCGATGCCTCGGCGTTCGCGCGCTGGCTCGGCGAGAACGAGATCAGCGAGCTGTACGCACCGAACCTGGTGATCGACGCGGTGGCCGAGGCCGCCGCCGAGCAGCAGTCGGAGCTGCCGGCGCTGGCCGAGATCGCCCAGGCCGGTGAGGCGCTGGTGCTCAGCAGGCACCTGCGAGACCTGTACGGCCGGCAGCCGCGGCGGCGGCTGCACAACCACTACGGGCCCACCGAGACCCATGTGGTCACCTCGTACTCACTGCCGGCCCAGGTCGCCGACTGGCCCGCCGTCCCTTCGCTGGGCCGGCCGATCTGGAACACCCAGGTCTTTGTGCTGGACGCGGCGCTGCGTCCGGTGCCGGTGGGCGTGCCCGGTGAGTTGTACCTCGCCGGTGCACAGCTGGCCCGCGGGTATCTCCACCAGCCGCGGCTGACGGCCGAACGTTTTGTGGCCAATCCGTTCGGTGCGCCGGGCCGGCGCATGTACCGCACCGGGGACCTGGCGAGATGGCGCGGCGACGGCCGGCTCGAATACCTCGGGCGGGCCGACGACCAGGTGAAGGTCCGGGGCTTCCGGATCGAGCCCGGTGAGATCGAAACCGTGCTGGCTGCGCATCCGTCGGTGGGCCGGGCCGCCGTGGTCGTCCACGGGGAACAGCCGGGCGGCAAGCGGCTGGTGGCCTATCTCGCGCCGGCCGGCGAGGCGGCGGATGTCGCGGAGCTGAAGGACTACCTGACCGGGCGGTTGCCCGAGTACATGGTCCCGTCCGCTTTCGTGGTGCTGCCGGCGCTGCCGCTGACACCCAACGGCAAGCTGGACCGGCGGGCGTTGCCGGCCCCGGACTTCGCGGCGGCGGCCACCTCGCGGGCACCCAGGAACCCGGCGGAAGAGGCCCTCGCCGCGATCTTCGCGGCGGTGCTGGGTCTGCCCCGGGTCGGTATCGACGACAGCTTCTTCGACCTGGGCGGCCATTCGCTGCTGGCCACGAAGCTGATCAACCGGGTGCGTACGGAGATGGGTGTCGAGCTGTCCATCCGGGCGGTGTTCGAAGCACCGGCAGTGGCGGCGCTTGCCGAGCGTGTTGTCGGGTCGAAGAAGAGAGCACGGCCCGCGCTGCGGCCGATGCCGAGGTCTGGGAAGTAATCATGATTCCGCTGTCATTTGCCCAACGTCGCCTGTGGTTCCTCCAGCAGTTCGAGGGCCCCGGCGCCACCTACAACCTGCCGATGCTGCTGCGGCTGACCGGCGAACTGGACGTCGACGCGCTGCGCCGGGCGATAGCCGATGTGGTCGAGCGCCACGAGAGCCTGCGCACGGTCTTCCCGGAGACCGACGGCAGCCCCTTCCAGCAGGTCCTGGCCGCCGAGGAGGCCCGGCCGGTCGTCGAGGTCGTCAAGAGTGCTCCCGAGACCCTGGACGCGTCGCTGCGGGAGGCGGCCGGCCACGCCTTCGACCTGAAGACCGAGACTCCGCTGCGGACCTGGCTGTTCGAGGTGGGGCCGCGCTCGCACGTCCTGCTGCTGCTCGCCCACCATGTGGCGGCCGACGGCGGGTCGCTGGCTCCGCTGATCCACGACCTGTCGGTGGCGTACACCGCGCGGCGCGCGGGCGGGGCACCGCAGTGGGAGCCGCTGCCGGTGCAGTACGCCGACTACACCCTGTGGCAGCGCGAAGTCCTCGGCGACGAAAACGACCCGGACAGCCTGATCTCCGAGCAGGTCGGTTTCTGGCAGGAGACGCTGGCGGGACTGCCGGACCAGCTGGAGCTGCCCACCGACCGGCCCCGCCCGGCCGTGGCCGGCTACCGGGGCGACAGCGTCGCACTGTCCTGGGACGCCGCTCTCCATGCGGGGCTGACGCGGCTGGCGCGCGAGCACCGGTCGAGTGTGTTCATGGTCGTGCAGGCGGCGCTGGCGACGCTGCTGACCCGGCTCGGCGCGGGCACCGACATCCCCATCGGCTCACCGATCGCCGGACGCACCGATGACGCGCTGGAGGACCTGGTCGGGTTCTTCGTGAACACCCTCGTCCTGCGTACCGACACCTCCGGCGATCCGACCTTCGCCGAGCTGCTGGCACGCGTACGGGAGACCAACCTGGCGGCCTACGCCCACCAGGACGTGCCCTTCGAGCGGCTCGTGGAGATCGTCAACCCGACCCGGTCCCTGGCGCGGCACCCGCTGTTCCAGGTGATGCTGGTGCTGCAGAACAATGCGAAGGCCGCGCTGGAACTGCCCGGACTGCGGGTCGACTTCGACGGCGTCGACACCAAAGTGGCGAAGTTCGACCTCTCCTTCGACCTGGAGGAGCGCCTCGGTGACGCGGGGGAGCCCGAGGGCATCGATGTCGATGTCGAGTTCGCCACGGAGCTGTTCGACCGGGAGACGGTCGAGGCGGTCGTGCACCGTCTGGAGCGGGTGCTGCGTGCGGTGGTGGACGATGCGTCGCGGCCGGTCGGGGAGCTGGAGGTGCTCACCGGCCAGGAGCGCGAGGCACTGCTGACCGGCTGGAACGACTCGGCGCGCGAGGTGCCGGCCGCGACGCTGCCGGAGCTGTTCGAGGCGCAGGCCGCGCGGACGCCGCAGGCCACCGCGGTGCTCGGCGCGGATGCCGGGTTGTCGTATGCGGAGCTGAACGCGCGGGCCAACCGGCTCGCCCGGTCTCTGCTCGGCCGCGGGGTCGGGCCGGAGAGTTATGTGGCGGTGGCGCTGCCCCGCACGACGGACCTGGTGGTCGCGCTGCTGGCCGTGGCCAAGACCGGTGCGGCCTATCTGCCCGTCGACCCGGACTACCCGGCCGACCGTATCGACTACATCCTCTCGGACGCGCGGCCCGTCTGCGTGCTCGCCACCGAGAGCACGGCGGCGAAGCTGCCCGTGGACGCCGGGGCGCTGGTGGTGGTCGACGGCGCGGCGCACCAAGCCGCGCTCGCCGCCCTGCCGGCAGCGGACCTGACGGCGCAGGAGCGTCCGGGCCGCCCCTCGCCGGAGAATCCGGCGTACGTCATCTACACCTCGGGGTCGACGGGCCGCCCGAAGGGTGTGGTGGTCTCGGCCGGCAACCTGCGGAACTTCCTGTCGGCGATGCAGGAGTGTGTCGCGCCGGAGCCTTCCGACCGGCTGCTCGCGGTCACCACGGTGGCGTTCGACATCGCGGGCCTGGAGCTGTATCTGCCGCTGGTCTCCGGTGCGGCGCTGGTGCTCGCCACCTCTGAGCAGGTGCGCGACGGTGCGCTGCTCGCCGGGCTGGTGGCCTCGGCCGGGGTGACCGTCATGCAGGCCACTCCCTCGCTGTGGCAGAGCCTGGTCGCCGAGCGCCCGGAGGCCCTGCGCGGGCTGCGGATGCTCGTCGGCGGCGAGGCCCTGCCCACGCCGCTGGCGCACCGGATGGCCGGGCTGGGGGCGAGCGTCACCAATCTGTACGGGCCGACGGAGACGACCATCTGGTCGGCGGCCGCGCGGGTGGGCACCGACGGCGCCCCGCCCATCGGGCGGCCGATCGGCAACACCCAGGTGTATGTGCTGGATGCCGGGCTGCGGCCCGTGCCGGCCGGTGTGCCGGGTGAGCTCTATATCGCCGGCCACGGTGTGGCGCGTGGCTACCGGGGGCGGCCCGATCTGACGGCGGAGCGCTTCGTGGCGAATCCGTTCGGTGCACCGGGTGCGCGGATGTACCGCACCGGTGATCTGGCGAAGTGGCGCGCGGACGGCCTGCTGGAGTTCGTCGGCCGGGTCGACCACCAGGTGAAGGTCCGGGGATTCCGGATCGAGCTGGGTGAGATCGAGGCCGCCGTCGCGGCGCATCCGGCCGTGGGACAGGTCGTGGTGACGGTGCGGGAGGACCGGCCGGGCGACCGCCGCATCGTCGCCTATGTGGTGCCGGCCGGGGACGGTGCGGCGCCGGACCCGGCGGCCTTGCTGCGGGCCGCCGCCCGGACGCTGCCGGAGTACATGCTGCCCTCCGCGTTCGTGGTGCTGGACCGCTTCCCGCTGACGCCCAACGGCAAGCTCGACCGGCAGGCCCTCCCCGCCCCGGACTTCGCTCAGCCGGGCGGCCTCCAGGAGCCCCGCGATGCGCGGGAGGAGATCCTGTGCGGTCTCTTCGCGGAGGTGCTGGGCCTGGAGCGGGTCGGGACCGAGGACAACTTCTTTGCCCGGGGCGGGCATTCGCTGCTCGCGACGCGGCTGGTCAGCCGGGTCCGTACGGTCTTCGGTGCCGAGCTGGCGGTCCGGGACCTGTTCGAGGTCCCGACGGTGGCCGGGCTGGCCGGGCGGCTCGACGGCGCGGGGGACGCCCGCGCGGCGCTGGTGCCGGTGGCGCGGCCCGAGCGGGTGCCGCTGTCGTTCGCCCAGCGCCGGCTGTGGTTCCTGCACCAGTTGGAGGGGCCGAGCGCCACCTACAACGTGCCGCTGGTGCTCCGGCTGACCGGCACGCTGGATACCGGGGCGCTGCGGGCGGCGATGGCGGATGTGGCCGGGCGGCACGAGTCCCTGCGCACCGTCTTCCCGGACATCGACGGCACGCCGTACCAGCGGGTGCTGGACGGGGCGGCGGCCCGTCCGGTGGTCGAGGTCGTGGCGACCGAGCCGGACCGGGTGGACCGGCAGCTGGCCGAGGCGGCCCGGCACTCCTTCGAGCTGACGGCCGAGGTCCCTTTGCGGGCCTGGGTGTTCACCACCGCGGCCGATGAACATGCCCTGCTGATCCTGATGCACCACATCGCCAGCGACGGGGCCTCCCTCGCGCCGCTGATCGACGATCTGTCGCTGGCGTACGCGGCGCGGTGCGCGGGCACGGCACCCCGGTGGGCTCCGCTGCCGGTGCAGTATGCGGACTACACCCTGTGGCAGCGTGCGGCGCTGGGCGACGAGGACGACCCGCAGAGCGTGCTGTCCGGCCAGATCGACTTCTGGCAGCGGACACTCGCCGGGCTCCCGGACCAGCTGGAGCTGCCCACCGACCGGCCCCGCCCGGCGGTGGCCGGATACCGCGGTGACGCGGCCGAGTTCAGCTGGGACGCGGAGCTGCACGAGGGGGTCGCGCGGCTGGCACGGGAAACCGGGTCGAGTGTGTTCATGGTGCTGCAGGCGGGTCTTGCCGCGCTGCTGACCCGGCTGGGCGCGGGCACCGACATCCCGGTCGGCACACCGGTCGCCGGGCGCACCGACGATGCCCTCGACAACCTCGTCGGCTTCTTCGTCAACACGCTCGTTCTGCGTACCGACACCTCCGGCGACCCCACCTTCGCCGAGCTGGTGGACCGCGTACGGGAAACGGACCTGGCGGCCTACGCCCACCAGGACGTGCCCTTCGAGCGGCTGGTGGAGGTCGTCAACCCCGTACGGTCAACGGCGCACCACCCCCTTTTCCAGGTGATGCTCGTCCTGCAGAACACCGAAGAGGCCTCGGTCGAACTGCCGGGGCTGCAGGCCGGTATGGAGGATGTGAGCACGGGTACCGCCAAGATCGACCTGGCCTTCAACATGGAGGAACTCCGCACCGTCGAGCGGCCGTTCGCGGGGCTGGCGGGAACGGTGGAGTTCGCGACGGATCTCTTCGACCGGTCCACCGCCCAGCAGCTGGCCGCCCGCCTGGAACGCCTGCTGCGCGCGGCCGTGGCGGACGCCACCCGCCCCCTGACACAACTGGACGTGCTCTCCGACCAGGAACGCCACCAGCTCCTCGTCGAATGGAACGACACCGCACACCACACACCCGCCACCACCCTGCCCGACCTCTTCCAGACACAGACAGCACGCACCCCGCACGCCCCCGCCGTCGAACACGGCACCACCACCCTCACCTACACCCAACTCAACACCCGCGCCAACCAACTCGCCCACCACCTCCTCGCCCAAGGCGTCGGCCCCGAAACAGTCGTCGCCCTCCACCTCCCCCGCTCCACCGACCTCGTCACCGCCCTCCTCGCCGTCCTCAAAACCGGCGCCGCCTACCTCCCCATCGACCCCGACTACCCCACCGACCGCGTCAGCTACATGCTGGCGGACGCCGGTCCGGTCGCCGTGGTGACGAACGGCGCGACCGCCGAGCGGCTGCCAGGGGCCGGGGTGCCCGTGCTGACCGTGGAGGACTCCGTCGGCAGCGCGGCACACGACCCCACGGATGCCGACCGGACCACGCCGCTGCTGCCGGCGCACCCCGCCTACGTCATCTACACCTCCGGCTCCACCGGGCGCCCCAAGGGCGTGGTCGTCGCGCACAGCGGGATGGCCGGCTTCGCCGCCGACAAGATCGAACGCTGCGGGGTCGAAGCGGGCAGCCGGGTCTCACAGTTTGCCTCCCCCAGCTTCGACGCCTCGGTGCTGGAACTGTGGCTGGCGCTGCTTTCCGGCGCCTGCCTGGTGATTCCGCCGGCCGGTCCGTTCGCCGGTGAGGCGCTGGCGCAGGTGCTGGAGGAGCTGCGGATCAACCACGCGCCGATGGCGGCGGCGGCCCTGGCGAGCATGCCGGCACGGGCGCTGCCGGAGCTGCGTTCGCTGGCCGTGGGCGGTGACGCGTTCACCGGAGAGGTCGTCGCCCGGTGGGCGCCGGGCCGGCGGATGTTCAACGGGTACGGCCCGACCGAGGCGACGGTGTGGGTGACCTCCAGCGCCGCGCTGACCGAGCCCGTCGCCCCGCCGATCGGCCGGCCGGTGCGCAACACGCAGGTCTATGTGCTGGACTCGGCGCTGCGCCCGGCCCCGGTCGGGGTGGCGGGCGAGCTGTATCTCGCGGGCAGCCAGCTGGCCCGTGGATATCTGCGCCGGCCCGGACTGACCGCCGGGCGCTTCGTCGCCAATCCCTTCGGGGCCGCGGGCGGGCGGATGTACCGCACCGGTGACCTGGTCAAGTGGCGCGCCGACGGTGAGCTGGAGTTCCTGGGCCGGGTCGACCGCCAGGTCAAGATCCGGGGATTCCGCATCGAACTGGGCGAGATCGAGAACGTTCTCGCCGCACACCCCGCCGTCGGGCAGGCAGCCGTCATCGTGCGGGAGGACCGTCCCGGGGACAAGCGGGTCGTCGGCTACGTCGTACCGGACGAGGACGGCGGCCGGATGGACGTCGGTGAGCTGCGGACGTATCTGTCCGGGCAACTGCCCGACTACATGCTGCCCTCGGCGTTGACCGTGCTGGAGACGCTGCCTCTGACGGCCAACAGCAAGCTGGACCTGCGGGCGCTGCCGGCGCCGGACTTCGCCGCGGTGGCCGGCTTCGAGGCGCCGCGCACACCGAAGGAGGAGACGCTGTGCGCGATCTTCGCCGAGGTGCTGAACCTGTCGCGGGTCGGGGTCAACAGCAGCTTCTTCGAGCTGGGCGGCGACAGCATCCTGTCGATCCAGGTCATCTCCCGGGCGCGTAAGCAAGGCATCGCGCTCACCGCGCGGGAGATCTTCCGGCACCAGACGGTGGCGGCGCTCGCGTCCCTCACGGCCGGACTTCCGGCCGTGGCCGCCACCGACCCCGACGCCGGGATCGGCACTCTGCCGCCGACACCCATCATGCACTGGCTCCGCGAGCTGGACGCGCCGGTGGACGGCTTCAACCAGTCGATGATGTGGCAGGTCCCGGCGGACCTGGGAGAGCGGCGGCTGACCGCGGCGGTTCAGGCCCTGCTCGATCACCATGACGCCCTGCGTCTGCGGGTGACCGGCGTACCGGCGGCGGACGCCGCATCCGGCGCCCCGGGCTGGAGCCCCGAGGTCATGCCCCGGGGCAAGGTGGCGGCCGAGGACTGCGTGCGCCGGATCGGCGCGGAGGGACTGCGCGGCGAGAGCCTCGCCGCGCTGATGGCCGCGGAAGGCGACCGGGCCGTGGCGCGGCTCGCACCGGGCGACGGTGCCATGGTGCAGGTGGTGTGGTTCGACCGCGGGGCCGAGCCGGGCCGGCTGCTGCTCGTGCTGCATCACCTGGTGGTCGACGGGGTGTCCTGGCGCATCCTGCTGCCCGATCTGATCGCCGCCTGGGAGGCGGTGGCGGCCGGAGCGCAGCCGGCGCCGGAACGTACCGGGACGTCGCTGCGCGAGTGGTCACGGCAGTTGACGGCCGCCGCACAGCATCCGGACCGGCTCGCCGAACTGCCGGTGTGGAAGGAGATCCTCCGCACCGAGGAACCCCTCATCGGCGGCAGGGCGCTGGATCCGGGCCGGGACCGGGGAGACACCACCCGCTCGCTGACTCTCACCCTGCCCTGCGAGATCACCCGGCCGCTGCTGACGAGTGTGCCCGGCGCATTCCACGCCGGAGTCAACGACATCCTGCTCGGCGCCCTCGCGCCGGCCGTCCTCGAATGGCGCCGCCGCTGGGGCACCGCCGGCGGCCAGGTGCTGGTCGATCTAGAGGGGCACGGCCGGGAGGAGATCATTCCGGGCGCGGATCTGACCCGTACGGCCGGCTGGTTCACCAGCATGTATCCGGTCCGCCTCGACCCCGGACAGTACGACCGGGCCGATGTCCGGGCGGGCGGCGCCGACCTGGGCCGGATCGTCAAAAGAATCAAGGAACAGCTGCGGGCCTTCCCCGACAACGGAATGGGCTTCGGCATGCTCCGCCATCTCAACCCGCGGACCGCTCGCGAGCTGTCGGGCCTCGGCAGACCGCAGATCGGCTTCAACTACCTGGGACGGTTCGCCGCCTCCGAGGAAGCCGCGGTCCAGGACTGGGACATGGCACCGGACGCGACACTGCCGTCCGGTCACGACCCGCGGATGCCGGTGACCCATGCCCTGGTCGTCAATGCCGTGACCGAGGACCACGCCGACGGCCCCCGGCTCTCCGGCACATGGAACTGGCCCGAGGGCCTGCTGTCCGAACAGGACGTGCACGACCTCGCCGAGAGCTGGTTCGCCGTTCTGACGGCACTGGTGGCCCACTGCGAAGACCAGGGCGCCGGCGGACACACACCGTCCGACCTGTCCCTGGGGTCGCTGAGCCAGGACGAAATCGACGAACTCGAAGCCGAATTGGAAATGCCGTGAAGACTCAGTCCGCACTCGAGGACGTCCTGCCGCTCGCACCGCTGCAGGAAGGGTTCCTGTTCCACGCGCTGTACGACGGGCAGGCCCCCGACATCTACCACGTGCAGCTCGTCCTCCGGATCGAAGGGGACGTGGACACCGCCGTGCTGCGGAAGTCCGTGGACACGCTGCTGACCCGGCACGCCAATCTGCGGGCGGGCTTCCGCACCCGCAAGAACGGCCGGCCGATCCAGGTGATCCACCGTCAGGTGCCGGTCCCCCTACGGGAGATCGAACTTGCCGGAACCGGGGAGACGGAGCGCGAGGCAGAGCTGGAGCGGTGGCTCGCCGCCGATCGCGCGGAGCGCTTCGACCTGGCCAGGCCGCCACTGCTGCGGCTGAGCCTCGTACGCCTCGGCCACCAACGGTACTGCCTGGCCCTGACCAGCCATCACATCCTCCTCGACGGCTGGTCCACCCCCCTCCTGCTGGACGAGCTGTTCACCCTCTACGCCCAGCAGGGCAGCCCCGCGGGCCTGCCCAGGGCCACGCCCTACCGCGACTATCTGGGATGGCTCGGCAAGCAGGACCTGGCCAAGGCCGAACACGCCTGGCAGCAGGCTTTGTCGGGCCTGGACGGACCGACCCGGGTGGCGGACACCGCGGAGCGGACCCCGGCACTGCCCGAGCGCGTCCGGCGTGAGCTGTCCGCGGAGTTCACGGCCGAGCTGACCGCCGCGGCCCGCAGCCGCCGGCTGACGATGAACAGCGTGCTGCAGGGCGCCTGGGCGGTGGTGCTCGCCCAGCTGACCGGGCGGGACGACGTGGTGTTCGGCACGACGGTCTCCACCCGTCCGGCCGAACTCCCCGGCTCCGACGCGATGATCGGGCTGTTCATCAACACCATCCCGGTACGTGCCCGGCCGGCCCGGGACCGGTCCTTCCTGGACAACCTGGCCCGGTTCCAGGAGGAGCAGAGCGCGCTGCTGCCCCACCAGTACCTCGGCCTGGGCCGGATCCAGCAGCTGGCGGGGGCGGGTGAACTCTTCGACACCACCACGGTGTTCGAGAACTATCCGGTCGGTGCCGGCGATGACGACGCGCCCGTGGCGGGGCTCCGGCTGACGGAGGCCGACGGCCGCGACGCCACGCACTACGCCCTGAACCTGGTCGGTGACCAGCTGGGCGGCCAGTTGACCCTGCGGCTCGACTACCGCGCCGACCTGTTCGGCCGGGAGACCGCGGAAGCCATCGTGGCCCGGGTGCACCGGCTGCTCGAATCGGTCATCACCGAACCCGGCGTCCCGCTCGGCCGGATCGACCTGACCCACGCCGAGGAGCGCGGCCCTCTCACCGCCGGGAACGACACGGCGCACCCGGTACCCGCGACGACGCTGTCCGCCCTGTTCGAGGCCCAGTGCGCCCGTACGCCGCAGGCCACGGCGGTGGTCTGCGAGGAGACCGCCCTCACCTACGCGGAGCTGAACGAGCGGGCCAACCGTCTTGCCCATCTCCTGACCGCCCGGGGCGCCGGCCCGGAGCGGCTCGTGGCGCTGGCACTGCCCCGCTCTGCGGAGATGATCGTGGCGCTGCTCGGCGTGCTGAAGAGCGGAGCGGCCTATCTGCCGCTGGACCCCGGCCATCCGCAGGACCGGATCGCCTTCACCCTCGCCAACGCCGCCCCGGACATGGTGCTCACGACCACCGGCTCGGCTGCCGTGACGGCCGGCGCCGGGATCTCGCAGCTGCTGCTGGACACCGCCGGGACCCGCGAGTTGCTGGCCGCGCAGCCGGCCACCGCGCCGTCCGGCCCCGGGGCCGGACCCTCGCACCCGGCGTACGCCCTCTACACCTCGGGCTCCACCGGCACCCCCAAGGGCGTCCTGGTCGAACACCGCGCCCTCGTCAACCACATGTCCTGGATGACCGACGCCTTTCCGCTCGACGCGCACGACATCGTCCTGGCCCGCACCGCGCTCACCTTCGACGCGTCGGTCTGGGAGATCTGGCTCCCGCTGCTCAGCGGCGCCACGCTCTGCGTCGCGCCCGAGGCCCTCAGCCGCGAGCCGGAGCGGCTGCTCGCCTACATCCGGCGGCACGGCGTCACCGTGGCCCAGTTCGTGCCTTCCCTGCTGGCTGTGGTGGCCGGTGCGACCGGTATGACCGGTGCGGCTGGTGTGACCAGTGATGCTGGTGTGACCAATGATGCTGGTGATTCCGGTGAGGTAGAACCCCTGCCGCTGCAACGGGTCTTCGTCGGCGGCGAGCCGATTCCGCCCGCCCTGGCGGCACGGACGGCCGAGTCCTGGGGGGTGAGCGTGCACAACCTCTACGGGCCGACCGAGTCGACCGTGCAGATCACCACCCATGCCTTCGACCCCGGCGCGGACACCGGTGTGGTACCGGTCGGCCGCCCCGTCTGGAACACCCGGGTCCATGTCCTGGACTCCGCACTCACCCCCGTTCCGGTGGGCGTACCGGGCGAGCTCTACGTCGCGGGCGACCAGCTGGCACGGGGGTATCTGGGCCGCCCGGACCTGACGGCGGGGCGGTTCGTCGCCGATCCCTTCGGCGCGCCGGGGACCCGTATGTACCGTACGGGCGACCTCGTGAAGCGGCGCGCGGACGGGCTGCTGGAGTTCGCCGGCCGCGCCGACGACCAGGTGAAGATCCGGGGCCTGCGCATCGAGCCGGGCGAGATCGAAGCCGTGGTCACCAGCCACCCCCAGGTACAGCAGGCGGCTGTCGTCGTCCGCGAGGACCGGCCGGGGGACAAGCGGATCGTGGCCTATGTCGTCCCGGCCGAAGGCACCGACACGGCACGGGCCGGCCTGCGGGAGCACGCCGCACGGATCCTGCCCGACTACATGGTCCCCTCAGCCTTCGTCACCCTCGACGTCTTGCCCCTGACGCCGAACGGGAAGCTCGACCGGCGTGCGCTTCCCGCCCCCGACCTCGTGTCCACGACCGCTTCCCGGCGCCCGCGTGACCCCCGGGAGGAGATCCTGTGCGGTCTCTTCGCCGAGGTCCTGGGCGTGGAGCGGGTCGGCGCCGACGACAACTTCTTCGACCTCGGCGGACACTCGCTGCTCGCCATGCGTCTGATCAGCCGGGTCCGTACCGTCCTGGGAGTGGAACCCGCGGTCCGGGACCTGTTCGAGACACCGACCGCGGCCGGGCTGGCCGGCCGGCTGGATCAGGTGGCCGGGGCGCGTGCGGCGCTGGTGCCGGTGGAGCGCCCCGAGCGGGTGCCGCTGTCGTTCGCACAACGCCGGCTGTGGTTCCTGCACCAGCTGGAA
>NZ_JBSHBP010000111.1:0-14219 GCF_053612065.1 Streptomyces sp. NPDC054765
GCCTTCACGGGCGGGGGCCGCGGTGCTGTGACGGAACGCCGGCGTCTCAGCCGCCGTTCACCTTGTGGGCGATCCGGTCGCCCACGTTCTTGTCGATGTTGCGCCAGTACTGGAGTGCGCGGTCGAGCACCGGGCGGCTGACGCCGTTCAGGAGGTGGCCGGACACGTTGTTGACGAGCCGGTCGCGGGCCGCGTCGTCGAGGACCTGGCGGACCATCGTGCCGGGCTGGCCGAAGTCGTCGTCGTCGCGGCGCAGCGTGTAGGCCTCGCGCACCATGGCGCCGCCGGTCTCCCAGCCCGCGGGCTCCCCGTAGCGCAGGGTGTCCGCCGCCGGGCCGCCGTAGCTGTTCGGGGCGTAGGGCCGGGCCGTACGGGCCGGCTCGTAGCGCATCGGACCGTCCTTCGCGTACGAGTGGACGGGCACGTGCGGCCGGTTGGGCGGCAGCTGCGCATAGTTCGGGCCGATGCGGTGGCGGTGGGTGTCCGGGTAGGAGAACAGCCGGCCCAGCAGCATCTTGTCCGGTGACGGGCCGATGCCCGGCACCATGTTGGACGGTTCGAACGCCGCCTGCTCGATGTGGACGAAGTAGTCCTCGGGGTTCTTGTTGAGCGTCATCCGCCCGACCTCGATCAGCGGGTAGTCGCCGTGCGGCCACACCTTGGTCAGATCGAACGGGTTGAACCGGTAGTCCGGGGCGTCCGCGAACGGCATGACCTGCACATACAGCGTCCACGACGGAGCGTTGCCGCCGTCGATGGCCTCGAACAGATCACGGCGGTGGTAGTCGCCGTCCTCGCCGGCGATCCGGTCCGCGTCCTCCTGGGTGAGGAAGTCGATGCCCTGGTCGGTCTTGAAGTGGTACTTGATCCAGAACTTTTCGCCGCCGGCATTGACCCACATGTAGGTGTGCGAGCCGTAGCCGTTCATATGGCGGTAGGTCTTGGGAATGCCGCGGTCGCCCATCAGCCAGGTGACCTGGTGGGCGGACTCCGGCGACAGTGTCCAGAAGTCCCACTGCATGTCGTTGTCGCGCATCCCGTTGTCCGGGCGGCGCTTCTGCGAGCGGATGAAGTCCTGGAACTTGATCGTGTCACGGACGAAGAAGACCGGGGTGTTGTTCCCGACCAGGTCGTAGTTGCCTTCTTCGGTGTAGAACTTCAGGGCGAAGCCACGGGGGTCGCGCCAGGTGTCGGGGGAGCCCTGCTCACCCGCGACGGTCGAGAAGCGGGCCAGCATCTCGGTGGTCTTGCCCGGCTGGAAGAGATCCGCCTTGGTGAACTGGCTGACGTCCTGGGTGACCTGGAAGAAGCCGTACGCGCCGGCGCCCTTGGCGTGCACCACCCGCTCGGGGACCCGTTCGCGGTTGAACTGGGCCATCTTCTCGATGACGTAATGGTCCTGGAGCAGGATGGGGCCGTCCGGACTCACCGTGAGGGAGTGCTCGTCGCTCTCCACCGGAATGCCGGCGTTGTTCGTCGTGCGCGGGACGTTTTGCGCGGTGCTGGACATGGAGGAGTGCCTCCTGGGTCGACGACTGGGAGTAGGGGTCGGTCAGTCCCGTATTGGGGCAGTCAGTCCCTTACGTCCACCCAAGCAGTCAACTCCCCCAACGGCATGTCGGCAAGAGTTGGACCCCGTCCGGTCTCAGACGGGGTCCAAAAGGTGGGAGGTCGCGGCCGGCCGGCGTCAGAGTCGCGAGGCCCCCGGAGGCATCGTCAGCTCGAACCAGACGACCTTTCCCATGCTCAGACGGGTCGCGCCCCAGCGCCGCGCCATCCGGTTGACGAGGTAGAGACCCCGCCCGCCCTCGTCCGACGGCCGCGCCTGGCGCAGCCGCGGCAGCTGCGGAACATCGTCCCCGACCTCGCAGCGCAGTACGTCCGTTCGCAGCAACCGCAGCGTGATCGGCCGTTCCGCGTACCGCACCGCGTTCGTCACCACCTCGCTGACCAGCAACTCCAGCTGATCGGTCAGCTCCTCCAGACCCCAGCGCGTCAGCGCCCGCCGGGCCAGCCGGCGTGCCTGTCCGGCCGTCTGCGCCTTCGGGTCCAGATACCAGTACGCGACATCGCTCGGCGCGATCCCGTCGAACCGGGCCGCCAGCAGCGCGATGTCATCATCGCGGTCGCCGGGGCCCAGCATGTCCAGCACCTCGTCGCACATCGGCTCCAGCGGCGGCGGGTTGGGACCCGTCAGCCGGGCCGTCTCCGCCAGCCGCTCCCGCAGCTGCTCGATACCGGTCCACACGTCCCGGATCCGCGACTCGACCAGACCGTCCGTATAGAGGACCAGGGTGGCGCCCGCCGGGGCGTCCAGCTCCACCGCCTCGAAGTCCACCCCGCCGACGCCGATCGGCGCGCCCGACGGCACCCGCAGCACCTCGGCGCGCCCGCCGCGGTGCAGCATCACCGGCGGCGGATGCCCCGCGTTGGCGATGGTGATCCGGTGCGCGACCGGGTCGTACACCGCGTACAGGCAGGTCGCCATGCGGTCCGTGCCCAGCCGCTGGGCCTGCTCGTCGAGGTGGTGCAGCACCTCCTGCGGCGGCAGGTCCAGCCCCGCCAGGGTCTGCGCGGTGGTGCGCAGCTGGCCCATGATCGCCGCCGAGGTCATCGAGTGCCCCATGACGTCGCCGACCACCAGCGCCACCCGGCTGCCCGGCAGCGGGATCGCGTCGTACCAGTCACCGCCCACCCGTGCCGTCTCGGCGGCCGGCAGATAGCGGCTGGCCAGCCGGACCCCGGTCGGCTGCGGCAGCGAGTCCGGCAGCATCGTGCGCTGCAGCGCATCGGCGATGTACGCCTCCCGGCCGTAGAGCACCGCCTTGTCCACGCCCAGCGCGGTGTGCGTCGCCAGTTGCGCCGCCACCAGCAGGTCGTCCGGCTCGAACGCCGGCCGGTCCGGGCGGCGCAGGAACACCGCCGCGCCGATCACCCTGCGACGGCCGCGCAGCGGCGCCAGGATCACCCGGTGGCCGCCGGGCAGCCGCGGATCGGGACCCAGCAGCTCCGGCAGCGCGGTCCGCGCCGCCTGCGCCTCGCCGAACAGCGGCCGTACGCCCCGCAGCACCTCGGCCAGCGGCCCGCCGGGCTCCACCTCCGCCAGCTCCGCCGCGCTGCCACCCATCGCCGGCCCCAGATCGGGCTGCGCGGGCAGCACCGGCAGCCGGGCGCCGTTGGTGTCCGGCTCCTCCGGAATACGGTCGGTACGGCGCAGCCGCAGCACCACCGGACCGGTCGGGCGCTCATCGCCCACCGGCAGCGGATCCCGCAGATAGACGAGGATGGCGTCGGCGAACGTCGGCACCGTCGCCCGGCACAGCCCGAGCACGATCTCGTCGAGGTCGATCCCGCGGGCGATCCGCCGCGTCGCCGCCCCGATGAAGCGCAGCCGGTCGCCGCCCGCCTGACGGGCCGCGGCCACCTCACCGCTCTCGCCCGGATGCGCCGAACGGGCCGGGGGAGCGGCCGGCGGGCCCTGCGGCGGTCCGGCCGGACCGGGCAGCCGGTCCACGGTGGCCTCTGCGGCCGCCGGCCGCGACACCTCGCTCCGCTGGGGATCCGGGCCCGCCGAGCGTCCGCCGTGCGGCGCCGGTGACTGCCCCGGCACGGTCCCGCCCGGCTCGCCGTCGTGCGGCCGCGACCGCCCGGTACCACCCGGACTGCCGCCCTCCCGCGGCCGTCCGATGCCCTCGCCGCCGTGCCGCGGGCGCTGCCCGTGCTGCGGCTCCTCGCCCGGCTCCGGCGCCTCGGCGCGGCCCACCGCACCCTGCGCCACCCGCCGTCCGGCACGGGTCGTCTCCCGCCCCGCGTCCGCTGCCCCGCCCGGCCGTCCGCCCGCAGGCATGGCCACCTCCCCGTACGCGTCGCCGTACGCCTCCCCGTACGGGATCGAGGCGTCCCGTGCGGCGGCATGACCGCCGCTGTGCTCGCTGGTGCGCCCGCCGGTATGGCCCGCGGCAGCGCCGTCCGCGTCCGCCGACGGGTCCTGCCGCGCCGCGCCGTGATCCGCGGCCGGCTCGTCATCGTGGCGGCCGGCGGGTCTGCCGGCCGAGGCCGTGACGGCGACACCGGCAAGACCTATGTCGTCACCGCCGCGCACCGCGAACCCGGTGCCAGGCGCCGGAATGAACCCGGCCCTGGCGGGCTGCTGCGGGGCGCTGCGCGGGTCGGGGACCGCGCCGAACGACGCCGTCCCGGCCGGCCCCCGAGCAGGGGTCGCCGAGGACGCGGCGGTCGAGGCCGACCGCCGCGATTCGTGGGAGGTGGGGTGCTCCGTCACGCGTGGGATTCCATCCGTCCGGGGCTGCGCGCCCGCCGTGCCGCGTTACGGGCGCGCCGCCCGTGCGGGGCGCCCAACGCGCTGCGTTTCAGGCGCGTCGCAGGTGCAGAAAGAGCTGGATCTCGGGTGCTACGTCCGTACTCGCCGGGGCGTATGCGTAGGCATCCTCCCCGACGACTTCGAAACCCGCGTCGTGCACGACCCGGCGCAGGTCGTCCCGCAGGTAACCCGATACCCGGATCGAGTTGCCCAGGAACGGAATGGTGGAGTCGTCCACATCCGCCTCGACCATGGACAGGGCCAGGAGCCCTTCCGGTCGTAGCAGATCATGGAGCATGGCCAGTGCGTAAGGGATTTCCGCACGGGGCAGCATCAGAAGGCAGAAAAAAGCGACGATGCCGTCGAAGGAGCCGGAGCCGCCGAGCCGGCCACCGCGCAGATCGGCGATGTCCAGCCGGTGGAAGTCGGCGTCCGGGACGTTCTCCCGGGCCAGTGCGACCATCGAGGGGGAGAGATCGATTCCCACGACGCGGTGTCCGGCGCCCGAGAGCTGACGGGCGGTCGGCAGGCCCGTACCGCAACCGAGATCCAGGATGCGTGATCCGGCGGGCAGGGTGCCGGCCACCCAGCTGCCCGAGGCGAGCTGGCCTTCCTTGTGCGGGAAGGCGTCGTCGTACCGGTCGCCGATCGCGTCGAACGCCTCGGCCTGGCCGGCCCGGTCCAGTGCTAACCGGTTCAGCCCCTCGTATCCGTCGTAGTGAGTTGCACTCACGACCTCGCCCCTCCTGCGACCGCGGTCAAGTTCGTTTTCCCGTTCTGGAGTTGCGCCTGTGCAGTCTTGCGGAGGACGATCCTACGTTTGAAGACCCGGGGCGCAGCAAGGGGGCTCGGCCCCGCTTCTCGCCCCGCGGGAAACAGCTTTGCCCATAGGCGCAGCTTTCCACGGTTCGCCCCCTTCACTCGTGTGGTTTCACTTCACTTCCTCACGACCGCAAACGATCCGGCGCGCGGTCCCAGTTGTCCGGGAGCCGGGGAACCTCCCAGGCCGGGTCGGGCCGCCAGTCCTCCCAGCCGTCGGCGTACGGCTCGCGCCAGGCCGTGATCTGTGCGATTGCGGCCCGGCCCGCCGATCTGACCTCGGCGGCCTGTGCATCCGTCATCAGCCCGTCCCGCTGCGCCTGCGCGAACTCGTCCTCGTCGCGCCACTCCCAGCTCCGGTCCGGATAGACACAGATGTCCAGGAAGTGGTCCTCGGAGTCAATGCCGCCCGACCAACGGCGGCGCGGCTCCTCCAGATTGACGTACCAGTTCTTGAACTGCCAGCCACGTTCCCAGAACAGCCACACCGACCACGGGTCGCCGGGCCGGGCCAGCTTCAGCACACCGGTGCCGAACCACTGGTCGTGGAGGGTGCGGCGCGGTTTGGTGTAACGGGTGGACAGCGGCTCGCGGTGCACCGGAGTGCCGTCGGCCAGCACCGGTTTGACGCAGGTGGTGCCCGGCGCCATCCACACCGCGAGCAGCTCGTCGGTGTCCTGGACCACGGTCATCGGACGACAGATGTGGAACCGTCCGGCGTCGGCATTGTCGCGATAACGCCACAGAATGTGGTCCCCCGGCGCCCAGTGTGACGCTCCCGCCGCACCGTCCGCCGCCTGCCCCGCCCCGGCCGTCCCGCGTCCGCCGGCCGTCTCGCCTTCCGTCGTGTCCACCATGTCCGCTGTCATGCGCAGATCTTAGAGGCGTGGCATGACGCGCGCCGTGACATGAGCCGCACCGGGCGTTACGGACGCGGTATCCTGCGCCGCCCCGCTGTTACGGGTGCGTCATGCGGAGCACATCGAGCGCCTCGTCCAACTGCTCCTCGCTCAGCAGCCCCCGCTCGACATAGCCGCCCTCCAGGACCACTTCACGAATGGTCTTCCGCTCGGCGAGGGACTTCTTGGCGACCTTCGCCGCCTCTTCGTACCCGAGGTACTTGTTGAGCGGAGTGACGACCGACGGCGACGACTCGGCGTACTCCCGGGCCCGTTCCACGTTCGCGGTGATCCCGTCGACCGTACGGTCCGCCAGCAGCCGGGACACATGGGCCAGCAGCCGCACCGACTCCAGCACGTTCTTGCCGATCACCGGCAGCATCACATTCAGCTCGAAGTTGCCGGCCGCGCCGGCCGCCGCCACCGTTGCGTCATTGCCGGTGACCTGCGCCGCGACCATCAGCACCGCCTCCGGGATCACCGGGTTGACCTTCCCCGGCATGATCGACGAGCCCGGCTGCAGATCCGGCAGCGTGATCTCCGCGAGCCCGGTCCGCGGCCCGGACGCCATCCACCGCAGATCGTTGGCGATCTTCGTCAGCCCGACCCCGATCGTCCGCAGCTGCCCACTGGTCTCGACGATCCCGTCGCGGGCCCCCTGCGCCTCGAAGTGGTTGCGCGCCTCGGTCAGCGGCAGCCCCGTCGCCCGCGCCACTTCGGCGATCACCGCGGCCGAGAACCCGGGCGGGGTGTTGATCCCCGTCCCCACCGCCGTACCGCCCAGCGGCAGTTCCGCCAGCCGCGGCAGCGAGGCCCGCAGCCGCTCGACGCCGTAGCGCACCTGGGCGGCATAGCCGCCGAACTCCTGCCCCAGCGTCACCGGCGTCGCGTCCATCAGATGCGTCCGCCCCGACTTCACGACCTCGGCGAACTCCTCCGCCTTCCGCTCCAGGGACTCCGCCAGGTGTTCCAGCGCCGGAATCAGATCGTTGAGGACGGCCGAGGCCGCCGCGATATGGATCGAGGACGGAAAGACATCATTGGACGACTGGCTGGCATTGACATGGTCGTTCGGATGGACCGGCCGGCCCAGCCGCTCGCTCGCCAGCGTCGCGATGACCTCGTTGGCGTTCATGTTCGACGACGTCCCCGACCCGGTCTGGAACACGTCAATGGGGAAGTGGTCATCCCACTGCCCCTCCGCGACGGCCGCGGCGGCCTGCTGGACGGCCTCCGCGATGTCCTTGTCCAGCACCCCCAGCTCCCCGTTGACCAGGGCGGCCGCGCCCTTGATCCGCGCCAGCGCCTCGATGTGCGCCCGCTCCAGCCGCTGCCCCGAGACCGGGAAGTTCTCCACCGCCCGCTGCGTCTGCGCCCGCCATTTCGCATGCGCGGGCACCCGCACCTCGCCCATGGAGTCGTGCTCGGTCCGAAAGCCGTCGGAGTCGCCGGATGCGCTGTTGTCGCTCATACCTATGTCAGTGCCCGGGGACGGCGATCTGTTCCCGGGTACTCCCGTAAGTCACCTGCCTGCGGGGCACTCATCCTTCGGGCGCGCCATGAACGCCGTCCAGGCGTGGCGGGGGGCGAGGAGGGCGGGCCCCGCGCCTCGGTCAGGCCGCCGGTGCCGTAGGAGCGTCTCGTGGTGGCCTTTGGTGCGCTCGCCTTCGGCGTGGTTGGTGCCTTCGCCTTCGGCACGGTTCGGCTGAACCCGTCGCGGCAGCCCAGACGTTGATATCCGTTTGATCATGTTTGAACTGGCTGGATCGGGCCGGTGAATTGCTGCCGGCATTGACTGTTTATGTTGTTTTTGGTTCGCTTGCCCGCGCGCCGCGTCAGACGTCAGACATCGGATCCACCGCACCGGCTGCTCCCCCCACACAACCACCTGGACCGAGGTGGGCACGGTCCCCCTGCCGGAGGTGACGACCACTCAGAACATGGTCGCGCTCACCGGTCCGCACAGCACAGGCACCCGTGGCGAAGCCGGCCGCACCGGCTTCCCGCAGAGCTGAGGTCCGCAGCGGAGCGGTCCTCCGGCCCGTGCTGCTCCCGCCGATCGAACGCACCCGGATCCCCGGCCCGCCGGCCGGAATCCACCCGGATCACCGACCCCCTTCTGGAGGCCTCCATGCGTGTGCTCTCCCGTCCACTGTGCGCCATATCCCTCATGCTCCCCCTGCTCGGCGTCCCCCTGCTCACCGCAGGCCCCGCGCGGGCCCTGGACAACCACCTGGCCCTCACCCCACCCATGGGCTGGAACAGCTGGAACACCTTCGGCTGCAACGCAACCGAGCAAATCGTCAAGGACACCGCCGACTTCATGGCATCCAGCGGTATGCGCGACGCCGGCTACCAGTACCTCACCATCGACGACTGCTGGATGGAACGCTCCCGCGACTCCGCCGGCCACCTCGCCCCCGATGCGGCCAAGTACCCCCACGGCCTGGCCTCACTCGCCGCATACGTCCATGACAAGGGCCTGAAGTTCGGCGTCTACGAGAGCCCGACCTACCACACGTGTCAGGGCTTCCCCGGAAGTCTTGGATACGAGCAGCAGGACGCCGACACCTTCGCCTCGTGGGGCGTGGACTTCCTCAAGTACGACAACTGCACGGCCAGCGACCCCTCCCAGCGCCCCGGCGACGAAAGGCTGCCGCTGGAGACCCGGGACGGCACCATGCGCGACGCCCTGGCGAGAACCGGCCGCCCGATCGTCTTCAGCCTCTCGCTCCAGCCCGCGGCCCAGGGCGAGTCTCCCTGGGAGTGGGGCAAGAGCGTGGCCAACATGTGGCGCATCGACGGGGACCGGGACGCCTCCTTCGACGGCCTCAAACGACTCATCCACACCGACTTGGACAAGTCGAAGTGGGCCGGTCCCGGCGCATGGAACGACATCGACATGCTGGGGACCGGCAACTACGCCTACGCGGCGGGCTCTTCCGACCCCAGCAAGCGCCTGTCCTATGACCAGGAGAAGTCCGAGCTCTCGGCCGCCGCGGTGCTCGCGGCCCCGCTGATCTCGGGTGCCGACCTGCGCACCCCCGAGGCCGCCGGCACTTCCGGCTTCCCCATCAGCGGCCAGGACCTGAGCGTCTACCTCAACAAGGACGTCATCGCCGTCAATCAGGACAGCCGTGGCGAACAGGGCACGGCGGTCACCACCGCGAACGGCCTTGATGTGCTGCGTCGCCCCCTGGCCAACGGCGATGTCGCCGTGGCCCTGTTCAACGAAACTTCCTCCCAGGCCGTCATCTCCACCACCGCGGCGGCCGTCGGCCTCCCGGCGAACAGCACTGGCTACGATCTCAACGACCTGTGGGCGCACGCCGGCCACGTCAGCACTGACGGCACCATCAGCGCCACCGTACCGGCCGGCGGTACCGTGCTCTACCGGGTGAGCCGGCGCCCGGCCTGAACGGGGCGGGGGGCGAGGCGGTGAGCCGACCGGCCGCCGAACGGGTGCCGGACGACCTTCCCGGCCTGTCCAAGGGTTCCCACCGCCGGGGCGGGCGTTGCGCCGTCCCCGGCGCCGTCCCCGCCGGAATCCGAATCGAGTACGGGATGCTCGCACCCCGCTGCGTCCGGCAGGGACGGAGATCAGGGTGGCGAATCTTTGGGGCCCTCTGACACGGGCCCGGGGCGGCGGGTCAACACCCTGTCAGGCCCGTTGCGGCGAGGGCCTGTTACCCGTGTCCCGCTCCTGAACGACTGTTTCGGTTTGAAGCGGGATCAGCATGGTCAGCGGGTTTTGTGGTGGATTCGTAACGGTGCCGGGCGGGAGGCAACGGGTGGGGCGGCCGGTTCATCTTGATGGTCAGCGAGGCGCACCGAGCGCCTTCGCAAAGGGGATGGGTCTCGCCATGTGAGGGAGATCCACGGGAGGGAAGTCCATGACCAGGACGAAGAAGACCGGGATGAAGGCGCGGGGCGGCCGGATGGCCGCGATCGGTGCGCTGGGTCTGGCCTCAGTGGCTCTGGCCGCCGGGCCGGCGTTCGCCAAGGGCAGTGTGGACATCACGGCGCCGCACACGGCACAGGTCGGCAAGACCATCACGGTCAAGGCGCACGGCGGCGACGACAGCGCCGGCTACCTGCACCAACTGTGCGTGGAGGAGAACGGCTTCGGCCAGGGGTGGCACCAGGAGAACTGCAGCGCCCCGGTCAAGGGCGACGCGCAGGTCACTTCACAGGGTACGTCCGCGCGCCGCGGCAACCTGCAATTCCGTGCGGTGCTGTACGGCCTGACCAGCCCGCACGACCAGAAGCCCGTGCGTCTGCACGCCTCTGACGTGGTGACGGTGCAGGTTCGCTGATTCCGGCAGCGCGGCCACGAGCACTGCCCGCAGCTGCGCGGTTTTGTGCCTGTTCGCCATGAGGTGAAGAGCCGGGCGGGATCAGGGTGCCGAGCAGGCACGTCCGTCCTGGCGCCCGGGTGACGCCGGTGCCCCCGACCCCGCGGTCGGGGGCACCGTCATACGCCGCGTCAGCGGGCCGCTAGCCGCATTGGCGAGGGCCTCGTCGGGAGCGGAAGCCCACAGGCGAGCCCCCGGCGTGCGCCGGGGGCTCTGTGGTGGTGCTGCGGGGCTCAGTTGGCGCCCCGTACCGGAATGCTCGTGAACGTAGGCGCCGGTGCCGGGTCCTGGAAGAAGTCGTTGCCCTTGTCGTCGACGACGATGAAGGCCGGGAAGTCCTCGACCTCGATCTTCCAGACCGCTTCCATGCCGAGTTCCTCGTACTCCAGGACCTCGACCTTCTTGATGCAGTCCTGGGCGAGGCGGGCAGCCGGGCCGCCGATGGAGCCGAGGTAGAAGCCGCCGTGCGTGCCGCAGGCGTCGGTGACCTGCTGGGAGCGGTTGCCCTTGGCCAGCATGACCTTGGAGCCGCCGGCCGCCTGGAACTGCTCGACGTAGGCGTCCATCCGGCCGGCCGTGGTCGGGCCGAACGAGCCGGAGGCGTAGCCCTCGGGGGTCTTGGCCGGGCCGGCGTAGTAGACCGGGTGGTCCTTGAGGTACTGCGGCATCTCCTCGCCCGCGTCCAGCCGCTCCTTGATCTTCGCGTGTGCGATGTCGCGGGCGACGACCAGCGTGCCGGTGAGCGAGAGGCGGGTCTTGACCGGGTGCTTGGTCAGCTCGGCGAGGACGTCGTCCATGGGGCGGTTGAGGTCGATGGCGACCGCGTCGAGGTCCGGGCCGGCGCCCTCGGTCAGCTGCTCGTCGGTGGTCTCCGGCAGGAAGCGCGCGGGGTCGGTCTCCAGCTGCTCCAGGAACACGCCCTCGGCGGTGATCTTCGCGACGGCCTGGCGGTCGGCGGAGCAGGAGACGGCGATGGCGACCGGGCAGGACGCGCCGTGGCGGGGCAGGCGGACGACGCGGACGTCGTGGCAGAAGTACTTGCCGCCGAACTGGGCGCCGATGCCGATCTTCTGGGTCAGCTCGAAGACCTTGTCCTCCAGCTCCTTGTCGCGGAAGCCGTGGCCGGTGGGCGAGCCCTCGGCGGGCAGCTCGTCGAGGTAGTGCGCGGAGGCGTACTTGGCGGTCTTCATCGCGTACTCGGCGCTGGTGCCGCCGACGACGATCGCGAGGTGGTACGGCGGGCAGGCCGCCGTGCCGAGCGAACGGATCTTCTGCTCCAGGAACTTCATCATGGAGGCCTCGTTGAGGACCGCCTTGGTCTCCTGGAAGAGGAAGGACTTGTTGGCGCTGCCGCCGCCCTTGGCCATGAAGAGGAACTTGTAGGCGCCGCCGTCGGTCGCGTACAGCTCGATCTGGGCCGGGAGGTTGGAGCCGGTGTTCTTCTCGTCCCACATCGTCAGCGGAGCCATCTGCGAGTAGCGCAGGTTCAGCTGGGTGTAGGCGTCGTAGATGCCGCGGGAGAGGGCCGCCTCGTCGCCGCCCTCGGTCAGGACCTGCTGGCCGCGCTTGCCCATCACGATCGCGGTGCCGGTGTCCTGGCACATGGGCAGCACACCCGCCGCGGCGATGTTGGCGTTCTTCAGCAGGTCGAGCGCGACGAAGCGGTCGTTGGCGCTGGCCTCGGGGTCGTCCAGGATCGTGCGGAGCTGGGCGAGGTGCGTCGGGCGCAGGTAGTGCGCAATGTCGTGCATCGCCTCGGCGGCCAGCTTGCGCAGCGCCTCCGGCTCGACCTTGAGGAACGTCCGTCCGTCGGCCTCGAAGGTGCTCACGCCCTCCGCGGTGACGAGGCGGTACGGGGTGGTGTCCTCACCTACGGGGAGAAGGTCGGTGTAGGCGAATTCCGGCATCGAAGGTCATTCCTTACTCGGAGAGGTCCGGCTGGCATCTACGGCAGCGCCTCCACAGCGTAGAACCCTGGCGTACGGACGCCGCTGTGAGGTAGGGCTCAGTGGGCAACGAGACCTGTCGCGGCCGATCCCTGGTCGCGATCTATCGCGTTTCGGTACGCTGGGGCCGTGGATGCAGACAACGGGGGACGACCGGGCCCCGAGACCCCGCCCGGACCGCTTCAGCAGCACGACCGGCTCCGGGAGCGGCAGCCGGTGAACATGACCAAACCGTCGGCCGCGCCGCCCGTAGTGGCCGAGGGCGACATCCGGGCGTCCGACGCGGACCGCGACCGGATCGCCGAGATCCTCCGCGAGGCCCTGGCGGAGGGCCGGCTCGACCCGGAGGAGCACGCCGAGCGGATCGACACGGTCTACCGCGCCAAGACCCTGGGTGAACTGGAGCCCGTGGTACGGGATCTGCCCCCGGCGGGCGGCGCCCGCGACCGCCCGGCCCCGGACGCGTACGTCTACGGACCGGGTGCCCCGGTACCGGACCAGAACCTCGTCGCGATCTTCAGCGCCTCCGTCCGCAAGGGCCGCTGGCAGGCCCCCGCGCGGATCAACGCCTTCGCGTTCTTCGGCAGCGTCGAGATCGATCTGACCGAGGCGGTCTTCCCGCAGCAGCAGGTCCAGATCAACGCCACGTCGGTCTTCGGCAGCGTGGACATCCGGGTCCCGGAGAACGTCACGCTGCGCAGCAGCGGCTCCGGCATCCTGGGCAGCTTCGAGGTCGAGACGCATGACGCGGAGGACGCCGACGCCCCGCAGGTCCTGGTCAACGGCTATGCCGTACTGGGCAGCGTGGAGGCCAAGGCCAAGCGCGGCGCCTGGATCCGCGATCTGCGCGACCGGCTGCGCGAGGGGCGCCGGGAGCTGCGTCACGAGCTGCGTGAGGAGCGGCGCCAGCGTCACCTCCAGCTGCGCCAGGAGCGGCAGGAGTGGCACGAGCGTCACCTGCAGCTGCGCCACGAGCAACAGGAGTGGCACGAGCGGCTGCGGTCCGAGCGCCGCGAGCGCCGGGACCGGTAGCGCCGGCGGCAGACGGGACGCCGGGGACCGGCCCCTGGGGCAGCAGCATCCGAGGCGGCGTACGGCGCTCGGTCGGCGCACCGCGGCGGGCGGTCCACGGGACGGGCGGTCCACGGGACGGGGCGCCACCCGTGATTTTCTCCTTGTCGCACGATCGCCACGGTGTGCATAAGCGTGCGTACAGCGGGTAGGGCTGGTGCATCGTCTCTCGTACGGCTGCGGGGTGCGGAAAAAGGCCGTGCGCAGCGAGACGGGCAAGGGTGGTTCTCGCGCCGAAGCCGTCGTCAGGAGTAGACCGTGCTGCTACCGCATCAGCCCCTGCAGGATGCCGCTGTCGTTCCGTCCCAGCAACTGCCTGCTCGTGACGAGGCCGGCCCCTGGCATTCGGAGGCGGTGTGCCGCCGGGACGAAGCCGGGCTGTTCTTCGCCCCGTCCAAGGAGCCGACCGCCGCGCGGCTGGCCAGAGAAGAGGCCGCGAAGCGGGTCTGTGCCCGCTGTCCCGTGATGGTCGAGTGCCGGGAGCATGCGCTGCTCCAGCCCGAGCCGTACGGCGTCTGGGGCGGTCTGACCGCCGCCGAGCGCCGGGTGGTGCTGACCCGCCGACGGCGCCGGGAGACCGAGCTCCAGCGCGCGGCCCATATGCCCGCGGCAGGCTAGACGGCCGCGTGAGCGGCTTCGGCCCATCGTGCGCACCCCGGGCGTATGGGCCACTTCGCCCCCGCCGGAGACTCTCCGACGGGGGCGAAGTGCGTGTACTAGGGCCTGTGTGTGGTTGTGATCAATCAGTTGCCTGCAGGAGGTCATTGACCCAGATCATCGAGGCGCGGAGGTGGAGGCCGGCGAGGTA
>NZ_JBSHBP010000112.1:0-13996 GCF_053612065.1 Streptomyces sp. NPDC054765
GGGGCGGGGGCGGGGGGGGGGCTGGGGCTTGTGGGGGGCGTGGGGGTGCTCGCGTGTGGCTCTCTGCGTATGTCTATCCACCCGCCACCCACCCCCACGCCTCCGGCCCACACCCTCGCGTTGTTCGGTGGCCGTCCCTGAGTGGGGGAGAAGCGGGGGGCCTGGGGGAGCGGGGGTGCCCGGGTGGGTGGGGAGCGGGGGTGCCCTGGGTGCGGAAGGAGCCAAATCCTGTATGAACCGGGCAGGCACTGCCTCCCTGTGCGTTGACTGTGGATAACTGAAGAGACGAGCCGAGTCGGGCTGTGGACAAAAAGCGGGGGAACGGCGTGAGTCCGGACAATGGCCGGGTGAGATTTCGGATTCTGGGTGCGACGGAGGTCCTGGACGCGCGGGGGCAGCCGGTGTCGCCGGGCGGGGCGCGGGTGCGGGCGCTGGTGGCCGCGCTGGCCCTGCGGGGCGGCCGGCCGGTGACGGTGGAGACGTTGATCGACGAGGTGTGGGCGGTGGATGCGCCGCCGCAGGACGCGGCGGGTGCGTTGCAGGCGCTGGTGGGGCGGTTGCGAAGGGCGCTGGGCAAGGGGGCGGTGGAGTCGCTGCCGGGGGCGTACCGGCTGGTCACAGCACCGGACGAGGTCGATCTGCATCGCTTCGAGCGGCTGGTCGGCGTGGGTTCGCGACAGCTGCAGGAAGGAGACGCGGCCGCGGCGGCCGGGACACTGCGCGCGGGGCTCGCGCTGTGGCGTGGGCCGGCCCTGGCGGATCTGCCCGACGGGGCGGGCGCGGCCCATGGCCCGGAGGCGCTGCGACTGGCGGCGCTGCACCGGCGGATCGACGCGGAGCTGGCGCTCGGCCGTGCCGAGGAGCTGCTGCCCGAATTGCGGCAGCTGACCGCGGACCATCCCCTGGACGAGCCGTTCCGGGCCCAGCTGCTGCGGGCTCTGCACGGCGCGGGACGGGGCGCCGACGCGCTGGCCGCGTACGAGGAGACCCGGCAGCTGCTCGCCGGCCGGCTAGGGGTGGACCCGGGACCCGAACTACGCGCGCTGCACGCCCGGTTGCTCGCACAGAACGCGGAGCCGCAGGCCCCGGCACCGGGACCGGCACCGGATGCCGGGCCCCGCTGCGGCAACCTCCGGTCCCGGCTCAATTCCTTCGTCGGCCGGGACGCCGAACTCTCCTCGCTCCAGTACGAGTTGAGAGCGCACCGGACCCGGCTCGTCACGCTCACCGGAGCGGGCGGATCCGGCAAGACCCGGCTCGCCGAGCAGCTGGCCGGCTCGCTGGCCGCGGATCACCCCGACGGGGTCTGGATCGCCGAGCTGGCGCCGCTGGATGCCCCGGAGGCGGTCCCGGGGGCTGTGCTGTCCGCGCTCGGCCGACGCGACACCACCGTCTTCTCACCGGCCATGGAGGCCCGTACGGCCGCCGAGCACACCGACCCGGCGGCCCGGATCGTCGACCACTGCGCGCCGCGCAGACTGCTGCTCGTCCTCGACAACTGCGAGCATGTGGTGGGCGCCGCCGCCGGGCTGGCCGACCGGCTGCTGCGGCACTGCCCGGGGCTGACCGTGGTGGCCACGAGCCGGGAGCCGCTGGGGGTGCCGGGCGAGGTCGTACGGCCGCTGGAGCCCCTGCCGCCGGCGCCCGCGCACCAGCTGTTCGCCGAGCGGGCGGTGGCGGTGCGGCCCGGCTTCCGGGCCGCGGACGATCCGGCGGCGGTGGACGAGATCTGCCGCCGGCTGGACGGTCTGCCGCTCGCCATCGAGCTGGCCGCGGCCCGGCTGCGGCTGCTCTCCCCGCGCCAGATCGCCGACCGGCTCGACGACCGGTTCCGCCTGCTGACCAGCGGCAGCCGGACCGCGCTGCCGCGCCAGCAGACGCTGCGCGCGGTCGTCGACTGGTCCTGGGAATTGCTGGACGAGCCCGAGCGGGCGCTGCTGCGCCGGCTGTCGGTGTTCTCCGGCGGCTGCACCCTCGCGGCGGCCGAGGCGGTATGCGGCGCACGCTCCGAGGACGTGCTCGGCCGGCTCGGGGCGCTGGTGGACAAATCGCTGCTGATCGTCGACCACCGGGGCGCCGAACCCCGCTACCGCATGCTGGAGACCATCCACGCCTACGCCAGGGAGCGGGCCGCCGCCCGACCCGAGGAGCACGAGCACACCCTCATCCGGCACACCCGTCACTTCCTCGGCTTCGTGACGGACGCCGAGCCGCGGATCCGCTCCGCCGAGCAGCTGCCGTGGCTGGCGCGCATCGAAGCCGAGCTGGACAACGTACGGGCGGTGCTGCACCGCGCGCTCACCGGCCGGGACGCGGACACCGCACAGCGGGTCGTGCTGGCCATGGGCTGGTTCTGGTGGCTGCGCAACTACCGCGAGGAGGGTGCCTCCTGGGCGGAGCGGACCGTGGCCCTGTATCCCGGCCCGGAGCAGCTCACCGACACCGACCCGGCGTTCTGGGCGCAGACGGACCTGCAACTGCTGCTCCTCTTCCTGCTCCAGGACGAGAGCCTCGACCGCCAGGACGACACCACGCATCACCGCGCCCTGATCGACCGGCTGCTGACGTCCTACCGCCGCCCGCAAGCGCGCAGCGCCCGCTTCCCCGGTCTGTTGTGGCCGTTCACCGCGTTCTTCCTCGGCGGCTATCACCGGATCCTGCCGCTCATGGACGAGGCCGTGGCCACCACCCGGGCCTGGGGCGGCAGGTGGGAGCTGGGCGTCTCGCTGATGTTCCGTGCGCATTTCGCGGTCGACCTGCCCGGCGGCCTGGAGTCGGCAGAGACGGACGAGCGCGAGCTGACCGAGCTGGCCCGGCGGGTCGGCGACCGCTGGATGCTCGCCCAGGTCGCCGCCGCCACGGGCGAGATACGGCAGATCCGCGGCCGCTACGACGAGGCACGTACGGCCTACGAGGAGGCACTCGCGCTGACCTGCGAGCTGGGCGCGTACGCAGAGGGGCCGCTCATCCTGTCCCGGCTGGCCGAACTCCACTTCGCCGGCGGTGATGTGGACGCCACCGAGAAGGCACTGACGCAGGCGGACGAGCAGGCCGCCGAGTGGGGCGTACAGGACCCGAGGGCCTTCAACCACTCGCTGCGCGCCCGGATCGCGCTGCGCCGCGGGATGCCTCAGGAGGCCCGCGAGGCGTGCGAGGCGGCGTGCGCGGCTGCCGCGCTGGGGACCCCGCCGCCCCATTTCGCGGTCCTGCTGGACGCATGGGCGGGCCGGGCGGCGGCGGAGGCGGGCGACGTCACGGAAGCGCTGAACCGGTGCCGTCAGGCACTGCGCTCGGGGCTGACGCAGCACTGCACCCTGCCGGTGCTGGCAGCCGTCGTGGAATCCGCAGCGGTGGCACTGCAGCGCACCGGCCGCCTCCACGACGCGGCCCGGCTGCTGGGCGCCGCGGATACCTGGCGCGGCGAGCTGCCCAGAAACGTCCCCGAAGAGGAGGACGTGCAGCGCACGGCGGACACACTGCGCGCCGCACTGGGCGGCGCCGCCGACGGCGTACGGGACGGCGTACGGGACGGCATACGCGAGGGAGGGCGGGACGGCACACCCGGGGGAAGCGGGGACGGCAGGTACGACGACGGAGGCAGCAGGTACGGCGAGGACGGCAGGTACGACGTCGGCAGCAGCAGGTGCCCCGGGGGCAGCAGGCACGGCGGCGCATACGAGGCCCTGCACGCCGAGGGCGCCCGCCTCACCCCAGCCGAGGCCCTCGCGCTCCTGGCCCCCTGCCCCGAGGCGTGCCCCGAGGCCGGCGGCGCGGCGCCGCCCCACGACGCCGCCATCCGGGAGCCGTCCCGGCCGCTCAACGACAGCTGATCGTCGACTGCGCCCAGTCCCCCGGCGCCACCCCGCCAAAGGGCGACACCGGCTCCGTCACCAGCCGCAGCGTCCTACGGCCGGCCAACGGAACATGCACCGGCACCGCGCTCTCCCCGGCGCGCACCACCGCGGACTGCCAGAGCCGCACCCCGTCCGCGTAGACGGAGAAGCGCAACGCGCCCTGTCCCAGGCCGAGATCGTCGATGCCCGCAAGGGCGTCGTACGCGGTGCACCGGCGGTTGAGGTCGATGGTCACCGAGGACTGCGCGTGCACGCTCGCCCCGTGCGCATATGTCGTGCCGGCGATCCTCGGCGCCTGCCGCTGCCAGAGCCAGCTGCTCCCGATGGTGCGCACCTCGGGCTTGCTGCCGTCGCCCATGAAGTCGTGGTCGAGCGTATCGAGCCGGTAGGTGGTCATGGCGGGCAGCGGCGGCTTCGGTGTGGGCTTCGGCGGCGTGGGCCTGGGGGCCGGTGCCGACGGCAGGGCCGGACCGGGCGCCGGCTGCTGCGGGGCCGGCGACGAGGAGGGCGTCGGCTCGGGCCGCGGCGTGCGCGTCGGGGACGGCTTCGTGGGCGGCTTCGGGTGCGGTTCGGTGGTCCGGTCCGGTGCCGGCGCGGCGCCGGCCGCGGGCGGCAGCGCCGACTCCGTCGGCTCGGGCCCCGGCTTCTGCGGAGCGGACGAGCCCTGCGGCGCGGACCGGGCCCGCGCCTCCGGCGCCGGATCCGGGTGGCCGATCAGTGTCAGCGCCAGCACCGCGCCCGCCACCACCGCGCCCGCCACCACCGTGGCCCCGACCACGATACCGACCTTCACCGCCGCGCCCAGCCCCTCGCCCACGGCGCCACCACCGGTACCACCGGCCCCTCCCGTCGCACCGGAACCGCCTCCGCCCGCTGCCCCACCGGCTGCCGCACCCGCACCGGCCGCCGCACCTGCACTGGCTGCCGCACCCGCACCGGCCGCCGCACCCGCGACACCCACCACCCCGGCCGCCGCCTTGACGGCGTACCCGGCGGCGAACCAGCCGATGACCGCGACCGGCAGCAGCGCCCCGATCCGCTGGTTGACGTCCTCGACCTCCAGCGCGGCCAGCCGGCACCGGGCACATTCGTCCAGATGCTTGCGCAGCCCCCGCTCGGCCCGCATCCGCAGCCCACCGCGGGCGTAGGCGCCGAGCCGGTCGGCGTACCGGGCGCAGTCGCCCCCGGCGGTCAGCGACTGGCTGACATGTGCCTGCAGATAGGCCTGCCGGAGGCCCTCCCGGGCACGGTGCGCCAGCACGGCGGTGGCGTTCGCGGTCAGCCCGAGCAGCGGGGCGACCTCGCTGGGCGACTCGTCCTCGACGGTGGTGTGCCACAGCACCGTCTGATAGCGCTCGGGCAGACTGCGGAACGCCTGCACGGCCATCGACTGCTCGGCCTCGTGCAGCGCGCGCACCTCCGCGCCCAGGTCCAGGGTGTCCCGGTCTCCCGGCGCACCGGCCACGGACACCGCGAACACCGCGAAATCCTCGACCAGTTGCTCCCGCCGCGCGGTCTTCGCCCAGGACGCGGCGACCCGGCGGACGGTCGTCAGCAGATAGGCACGCACCGCGGAATCCGGGCCCGCGCCGCCGCGCACCGCCTGCAGGGTGCGCGCGAAGACCTCACCGGTCAGATCCTCCGCGGTGTGCACATCGCGGCAGCAGCTCCGGGCGTAGCGCCGGACCGCCTCGGCGTGCCTGCGGTACAGCTCCTCATACGCACTGTCGTCCCCGGCCCGCAGATCGGCCAGCAACTGTGCGTCGGACGGCGGGAGTCCGCCGCTGTCCGGACCGGTGGCCGGGGCCGTCCGGCGGGAGCGGTCCCGCTGCGGCGGCACGCCGCGGCCCTCGCCCGCCGGATCGCCGGCGCGATCGTGCTGCTCGGCCGGCCTGCCCGCCGGGGCGGTCGCCCCCGACGGTCCGGTCCGGCCCGGGACCTGCCGGGAGGGCATCCCCTCGGCCCCTTCGGCCCCATCCGCCGCAGCCCCGTCCGCCGCAGCCCCGTCCGCCGCAGCCCCCTCGACCCCGTTCGCCGCAGCCCCGTCCGCCGAGACCTCGCCGTCGCGCCGCCCGTCCCGCCCGTCAACACCCATCGTCGAGGCCCCCGAAACCGCCGTCATACCGGAACACCGCGCCAGCGTGCCATACCGAACCCCGGCGGTTGAGGGTCCTGACGGTCATCCACTCCTCCGAGGCGAGAACACGCACGACCGCACGGGCGTTCACCCGTACGGGTCAAACCGCGCATATGGGCTAAACCTCCCGCACGCCCCGTACGGGCCACACCGATGCATCCAGGCCATGCGGCCCTCGGGCCCCGTACGGACCACCGAACACACCGGGAACCGTATGCGGCCCGCAGAACAGGAAAGTGCCGCACGAGGTCCGCAGAAAGGCCTGCAGAACAACAACACGGCGCACGAGGCGCGCAGCAGCAGGAACACGGCGCGCGGCCCGCGTGCGACACCCTCTCGTGCCCCGCGCACGCCCCGTCCCGCGGGCCGGCCCCGCCCGGTGAACCCGACAGTCGGGTCCCCCGGGACGGAGCCGGCGGGCAGAACTCACCCGACGGGGCGCGAACGCAGCCCTTCCAGCAGAATTTCCAGCAGCCGTGCGGAGGCGGCCTGCTGATGGCCGGGATCGGGCAGCGTGGGCGCGCCCGTGGCGATCACTAACAGGATGTCGGAGACCGTCACATCGGCGCGCAGCCCGCCCGCCGTCCTGGCGCGTTCCACGAGCCGTCCGACGACGTCCAGCAGCGCGTCGGCGCCGGCCGTCTCCTCGGGGTCGGCAGGCGGTGCGGCCCCGGTCGCCGGCGTCGGCCCGTCCTCGGGAGCGGAACCGCCCTCCGGGGTGTCGCGCTGGGCGACCGGCCTCAGATCGACGGGTACCCCGTCGGTACCGGGCGCCATCCGCTGCTGCGGCACCCGTGCCTCGCTCAGGCCGTCCGGCACCCGGGGCACTTCCGCCCCGTCCGGCGCCGGCTCCGCGAGCCGGTCGGTGTCCGTGCTGACCCGCAGAATGCCCGGCGGCAGCAGCCGTCCGGCACCCGAGGCGACCGACGTCCGCAGGAAGCGGGCCAGCGCCGACCACGGGTCGTCCTCCTGGCCGAGCGCCGTACGCGCCTGGTCCGTCAGCCGCGCGGTCTCCTCCTCGGCTATCCGCCGGACCAGTACGTCCTTGCTCGGGAACCGGCGGTAGACCGTGCCGACACCGACCCGGGCCCGCCGGGCCACGTCCTCCATGGGCGCGCCGTAACCCAGCTCGCCGAACACCTCGCGCGCGGCGCGCAGCACATGTTCCAGATTGCGCTGGGCGTCCACCCGCAGCGGCGTGCTCCGCCCGCCCGCCCCCGATCGGGCGCCGTTGCTCACACCGGTGCCGGTGCCGGTGCTGCTGCCGTTGGCTCTGTCGTTGCTGTTGCCGCTCCCGGCGCCGTCGGAGGCGTGTGCCACAGCGACGTCGGCCGGCCAATGAGAGCCCTGAATGTGCATAGTGATCCCCCGGTAATGACGTCTCCCCCCGGAGACTCCCCGCCCTGACAGTCAGGGCGTACCGATGACAGGGTGCACCCCAACGAGATACGAACATAGTTGAGCGCGGGTCAAGAATGAAGGGGGCGTTCCGCACAATGCGCCCCCCGATCGGACCAAGGGGTCTGATCCGCCCGGATTACACCCCCGCCCTACGGCCGTCACCCACCCTCTGACCAGCGCAGCTCCTTCCGCGCACGCGGAATGTGCCGTTCCGTCCCCAGGGTCCCGGCCGGTCATACATTTCGACGGGCCTGTGGACAAAGGCGCTCCGGCGGTGCGTCATGGAACAGTGCTGTGCTTTCCCGGGGGTGCAGCTCCCGAGGGTGGCCGTGCCGCCGGCCGCCTTCCGGACGGGTACCGTCCCGGGCCTGGTCGACGAGGAGAACCTCTGTGAAGGCTGTGTCTTCGAACGACGTGACCCGCATTCTCGTTGTCGGCGGTGGCTACGTGGGGATGTACACCGCCCTGCGGTTGCAGCGGAAGCTGAAGCAGGAGCTGCAACAGGGCACCGTCGAGGTCGTCGTGGTCGACCCCGAGCCGTATATGACGTATCAGCCATTCCTGCCCGAGGCCGCGGCCGGTTCGATCTCCCCGCGCCATGTCGTCGTACCGCTGCGCCGGGTGCTGCCGCAGTGCAAGGTCGTCATCGGCGAGGTCACCGCCCTCGACCACGGCGACCGCCGCGCCACGATCACCACTCTGGCCGCCGAGGAGACCGGCAACGGCGCCGTCGAGGTGGCGTACGACGAACTGGTCCTGGCGCCGGGTTCGGTCTCGCGTGCGCTGCCCGTTCCGGGCCTGGCCGACTTCGGCATCGGCTTCAAGACCGTCGAAGAGGCCATCGGACTGCGCAACCACGTCCTCGGACAGCTCGACATCGCCTCCTCCACCCGCGACCCCGCGGTCCGTGACGCCGCACTCACCTTCGTCTTCGTCGGCGGCGGTTACGCGGGCGTCGAGGCGCTGGCCGAACTGGAGGACATGGCCCGCTACGCCGTCCGCTACTACCACAACATCCAGCCCGAGGACATGAAGTGGATCCTGGTCGAGGCGACCGACCGGATCCTGCCCGAAGTGGGCCCGGACATGGGCCGTTACGCCGTCCGTGAGCTGCGCGCCCGCAATATCGACGTACGGCTGGAGACCCGGCTGGACTCCTGTGAGAAGCGGGTCGCCCGGCTCAGCGACGGCTCCCGCTTCCCGACCCGGACCCTGGTGTGGACCGCGGGCGTCAAACCGCACCCCATCCTGGCCGCGACCGGACTGCCGCTGAACAGCCACGGCCGCCTCCTGTGCACCCCCGCGCTCCAGGTGGACGGTGTCGAACACGCCTGGTCCGCCGGCGACGCGGCCGCGGTGCCCGACCTGACCGCCCCGGCGCCGGCCAAGCCCGATGAGCCCCGCGCCCTGTGCGCCCCCAACGCACAGCACGCCGTCCGCCAGTCCAAGGTGCTCGCCGAGAACATCGCGGCGGCGGTGCGCGGCGGCCCGATCCGGAACTACGAGCACGCCTACGTCGGCTCCGTGGCCTCGCTCGGCCTGCACAAGGGCGTCGCGCATGTCTACGGGCGCAAGCTCAAGGGCTACCCGGCGTGGTTCATGCACCGCGCCTACCACCTCAGCCGGGTGCCGACCTTCAACCGCAAGGCACGGGTGCTCGCCGAATGGACGCTGGCCGGCCTGTTCAAACGCGAGATCGTCTCGCTCGGCTCGCTGGAGAACCCGCGCGCCGAGTTCGAACTCGCCGCGGGGACCGGACGCCACAACGAAGCCAGTTGACGCGCCGTACCCCACATGAGTTGACGTGCCCGCTGCCCTGGGGCGCCCGATGTTCCGGAGTGCGGAACTCCACACCGGCACCCGGGCGTCTGACGGATATCCGTCCGGTCGGCCACACTGGACGTGTGACCATGGGTGGGCTCGTATCTGCAAAGAGTGACAATCACGAGGATTCTGGACGTTTGCTGCATTCAGCACTTGGGCGCCGAGAGTGTCCCCAGCCGACCCTTCCCCGGCCCCCGGCCGGGAGGTCCCGCCATGCCGACGGCCCGATCCCGCGCGACGACGCGAAGTAAGAGGTACCCCTCCGTGATCTTCACGCGCTGGAGCGCCAAACTCCCCGGCACACAGCGGCGTGCCGCCGCGCGGTCCGACCGCGCCGCACCCCGCCCCGCGGCCGGCACGCCCGCCGCGGCCCCGGAGCCGTCGGCCGTGCCCGCGGCACCGGACGGCACCCCGGCCGCCCCGGCGGCCGCGACCACCGGCTCCGTCCCCACGGCCCGCGCCGAGCACGCAGAAGCGGCGCCGTCCCAGGAACCCGCCGCCGTGGCCCTGCCGCCCACCGTCGACGCGCTGTCCGTCCACGACATCCTCGGCACCATCCCCGCCCTCGTCGCCGTGGTCTACGGCCCCGAGCACCGCCTCGCCTACGTCAACGGCGCCTACGCCGGCGTCTTCGGCCCCCGCCCGGCCGGCCACACCGCCCGCGAAGCCCTCCCCGAACTCGACACGCTCGGCCTGCTCCCCCTGATGGACCAGGTCCTGCGCAGCGGCAAACCGCGGACGGTCAAGTCCCGCAAGGTCCCCGGCGGTGCGGGCGGCGACCGCTCCCGCGACGGCTACTACACCTTCACCTGCACCCCGATCGAGGTCGCGGCGAGCGGCCCGGCACCCGACCCCGAGGTCGCCTGTGTCGCCCCGCACAAGGGCGTCCTGGTCTTCGGGGCCGAGGTCACCGACCAGATCGAGTCCGCCGAACGCCTGCGGGCCAGCGAGGCCCGCCAGCGCGAGGCCGCGGTCACCCTCCAACGCTCCCTGCTGCCCCAGGAACTGGAGCAGCCCGACGACCTCTGCGTCGCCGCCACGTACCAGCCCGGCGGCACGGACGCCGCGGTCGGCGGCGACTGGTACGACGTCATCACCCTCGGCGCCGGCCGTACGGCCCTGGTCATCGGGGACGTCATGGGCCGCGGGGTGCGCGCCGCCGCCGTCATGGGCCAGCTGCGCACCGCGGTCCGCGCCTACGCCCGCCTCGACCTCCCGCCCCACGAGGTCCTGCAGCTCCTGGACGGGCTGGCCGCCGAGATCGACGCGAGCCAGATCGCCACCTGCGTCTACGCCGTCCACGACCCGAACGAGGGCCGGCTGGTCTACGCCTCGGCCGGCCATCTGCCCATCCTCGTCCGCGACCCGGACGGCACGGTCCGCCGCGCCGCCGAGCCCACCGGCCCGCCCCTGGGCACCGGCGGCTGGCTGCACACCTCGGGGTCCGTCCCGCTGGGCCCCGGCAGCAGCGCCGTCCTCTACACCGACGGCCTGGTCGAGCGCCGCGACAAGGACATCGACCACGGCGTCGAGGCCCTGGAGCGCGCCTTCGCCGGTGCCGCCGGCGCCCCGGACATCGTCTGCGACCGCCTGCTGCGCTCCCTGGGCATCACCGCCAGCCATGACGACGACGTCGCCATCCTCGTCCTCCAGCACCCCGAGCGGACCGGCCACGACGCCGAGCTGTTCCACAATGCCGCGCTCGAACTCCACGGCGGCACCGAAGCGGCCCCGCGCGCCCGCGCCTTCGCCTCCGGTGTCCTCGCCTCCTGGCGGTTCTCACCCGAGCTGCACGACCTCGGCGTGCTGGCCGCCAGCGAGCTGGTCGCCAACTCCCTCCAGCACGGCACCCCGCCCATGCGCCTCCGCCTGCGCCGCACGGACCGCCGTCTGATCGTCGAGGTCACCGACGGCGACGACCATCTCCCGCGCCGCCGCCGCGCCGAACCCGCCGACGAGGCCGGCCGGGGCATCTCCATCGTCGCCACCATCGCCTCGTCCTGGGGCTCCCGCCGCACTCCGGGCGGCGGCAAGGCCGTCTGGTGCGAATTCGCACTGCCCCGCGGATAGCCGTACGCCGCCGTCCCCGGTCCGACCGGACCGGGGACGGCGGCGTACGAAGGCACCACCGCCTACGGTGCCGGGCGCACGGACCTGAAGCCGGACCGCGCGCCCGGACTGCGCGCCCGTGCCCGTATCCCGGGCACGAAACTCAGGCGCCGCAGACCACAGCTTCCGCTTCTGCCTCCGCCGGCACCCGCGCCGCGGGCAGGGACGCCACCGCCCGGTGCGGATTGTCCTGCGCCGGACGCAGCATCTGCCCCAGCCGCAACGACAACCCCGTGATCCCCAGGGCGCACACGACGAGCATCCCGATGTACGCCACATACATCCCGTGCCCCACCATCAGCGCGCCCACGGCCGGACCGACCGCCAGCGCCAGCTGCTTGACCAGGGCGAATGCCGAGTTGTACTGGCCGATCAGGGAAGCTGGCGCCAGATCGGCCACCAGCGGCGCCAGCGTCGGCGACAGCATCGACTCACCGATCCCGAACAGCGCATACGTCGAGATCAGCAGTGTCGTCGCCACCACCTGGGCACCGTGCACCAGCCCGGACAGCCCGGCGGCTATCCACGCCACCGTCCAGACCATCCCCACCAGCGCCATCACCCGGCTGCGCCGCCGCCGCTCGACCAGCTTGAGCACCACGAACTGCGCCGCCACGATCGCCGCCGTATTGGCCGCCAGCGCGATACCCAGGCTCGACGGCGGAATCCGGGTGACCTCGGTCGCGTAGGCCGCCAGCCCCGATTCGAACTGCCCGTAGCAGGCGAAGAACAGCACGAACCCCAGGACGCACAGCCACACCATCCGCCGGTCGGCGAACATCGCCCGCCAGGCGCCCTTGGCCCGCTCCTCGGTGGGCACCGGGTCCTCGACCTTCGGCGCCCGCGGCAGCCGTACGGTCGCCACCGCCGCGCCGAGCACCAGGAACATCGCGGCCTCGATGGCGAACAGCCGCACAAAGCTCGCCGCATGGGTCTCGTCGACCAACAGCCCGCCGACCAGCCCGCCGACCCCCAGACCCAGGTTGTTCAGAAAGAACTGGGTGGCGAACGCCCGCGACCTCGTCACCGTCGTCGAGCACCACACGATCATCGTCGCGAGGGCCGGCTGAATCACCGCTATCCCGGCACCGAGGGCGACGGCCGACGCGATGACCAGCGGCTCGGTGGCGGACAGCCCGATCCCCAGCGAGCCGATGGCGGCGGAGACCGTACCGATGACGGCCACCGGCAGCGGCCCGCGCCGGTCGATGGCACGACCGGTCAGCGGCAGGACGACCAGCGCGGCCACCGCCAGTATTGCCAGCACCGCACCGGCGGTACTCGCACCAAGATCCCGCACCTTCGCCACATAGACGTACAGATACGGAACGGTGAAGCCGCTCCCGAACGCGCTCAACGCGTTCCCGAGCTGGATCCGGCGCAACGCGGCGCCCATCGCGGTGGTCACACTCACCTACCTAGGTCAGGTCATCAGACGGATAGAAGGGACGAACCGAGGAGCAGCGACAGACGCCAGGGCAAGAACTGGTCCGAAGTCGGACAGTCTCACTCTGAAGACTTCAACTCTAAAGTTCGAAGCTAAAGACTACACGCCGAAGAACTTCAACGCCAATGACTTCCATGTCATACTGCGCCGCATGCCTGAGCCCTCAGATGCGGCCGCCGACGCTGCCGAGCCGAGCCTCGAGGAACAGATCGCGGCCTACCAGCGCGAATTCCAGGACCTCGACCCCCAGGTGGAGCAGGTCGTCTCCGCACTTCAGCGCCTCAACCGACGGATGAACGTCGCCTACGGGCGGCAGACCGCCACCCTCGGGCTGAGCAACGCCGAATGGGAGGTCCTCAAGGCCCTGGTGGTCTCCGGAGCCCCCTATGAATTGGGCCCCGGCGAACTCGCCAAGCTCCTCGGCCTCACGCCGGCCGCCATGACCCACCGCATCGACCGCATGGCGAACGAGGGCCTGGTCACACGAGAGCGCGACGAGGCCAACCGCGTCCGTGTCATCGTCGCGCTCACCCACGAGGGCCGCGAGAAGTGGCTCGAGGCGATGCGCCTGGCAACGGTCTTCGAGGAGGATCTCCTCCAGGACCTCTCCGGTGAGGAGCGCCAGCTCCTCGGCCAGGTCCTGACCCGCCTGCTGCGCCGCGTGGAGGACGCCCAGCCCGACGCCGACGGACGTCTGAGTGACCTTGACTGACGCCGGTTGACACGGCCCATCCCGATCCGTAGTGTTCTCCGAGTTGCCACGGAGCCGACAGGCCCCGGGCAGCCATCCCGCCGCTTCGCGGCACACCACTACTGCACGGCCCCTCACCGGGAACAATTTCGGCATGCCGAAATTCGGACCGTGACGTGATTATGCGTCAACGAGGAATTCCGCTAAAGTAGTGATCACGTCGAAAGGCGCGGCAGTCCAAATAGCCGCACCACGGCGGACCCCCTCCGACAGAGATTCGGAAACGAATTCGGACCGGCAACGGAACGAAATCGGGTCTGCTAGAGTCGGAAAGGCCGGAAAGCGAAAGCGGAACGGCCAACCCCGCTCCAACAGGGGGCCGGAGACGGAAACGGATCTGGTAAGGTTGGAAACGCGAAGAAGCCGAAAGGCGGAAATGCACCGGCGAAAATCGGGCCCGCAAGGATCTGATAGAGTCGGAAACGCAAGACCGAAGGGAAGCGCCCGGAGAGCCTGGTGAAACAGGCACAAAG